>CALZIO010000022.1 GCA_945787785.1 uncultured Chromatiaceae bacterium | reverse complement strand
CCGACAGTGTGGAGAAGCTTGAAGCGCTATTGCCTTGGAATGTAAAAGATCAAATAGCCCCACTCAAAACAAAGCAGAAGGCGGCTTAGCAAACAAGTACGTCTTTAATTTGGCGCTTACCGTTGAAATACCGTCCAAACTATCCTGGGCAACCTTTTCCCGACCTGCAAGCGGCACGCGTCTGGGTCCAAGGCTTTGTCGATTGGTACAACGATGAGCATCGGCATAGCGCCATTAAGTTTGTCACGCCAGCACAACGTCACGCGAGAGAAGACATTCAAATACTGGCCAACCGACATCAGGTCTATCTAAAAGCCAAATCGGCAAACCCTTTGCGCTGGAGTGGTGATGTTAGAAACTGGGATCTGATAAAAGAGGTTTATCTAAATCCGGAAAATCAAATGACAGAAAGAGAGGACAACAAGGCGGCATAATTCTTAAACTTGAGGCGACAACTCGCTTGAAAACCGCCGAATTGGGTTCGGCGAGACCTTGGGCTTTTGTTTTTCCACTGCCTCAATGACTGCGCCATGAAAGGCATCAAACATCGCTTGTCCCATCCGTTTACGAATCTCGACAAACAATGAGGGAACAAAAGGGGCTTCGGTTTGATAACCCGGCAAACCTACGAAGTACTGAAGGTAGGGGTTCTCTTGGATCTGGTCGACGGTCTCTTCATCGGATAAGCACAGTTTGTGCTTAATGATCACTGCACCAATCACGAGACGGGCATCTTTGGCGGGGCGTCCCTGTTTAACAGAGAGGGTCTGATAATAGCTGTCGGCCAACACATCCCACGGGGACCCCTGGGGCGCCCTAAGAAGGTGACAGCGGAAAACAAAGCAGAACTGGAACGCCTCAAAGCACAGAGGCAACAAGCCTATCGCGAGCGAATACCCATCGAAGGGAAGTTTGGGCAGGGCAAGAATGGATACCGCTTGAACTATATCCGCGCCAAGCGAGCCGATACGTCGCTTGCGTGGATCAACAGCATCTTCTTGGTAATGAACCTGCTGATCCTACTACGAGTTTTCTTGTGCTTGTGTAAAAGTAGCGCAATAACCGCGATGTTACGAACAAAACGCCACATGAACAGGCTGTGGTTGCGGATCGTTTCGTCATTACGTGCTCAATCCGCCGGAAGGTTTCCTTGCCGAAGGAGTGCCGTTTCTACTTTTTGAGGAAGCTCTATTTAATTGAGCTTTCAAAGAGAGTGTTTCACACGTGATTCTATGAGCACCTAAGAAGGAGATATTCTCCTAGGCTACTAGCAGCCTTAGACTTAGACCTCTTGCATGTAAGTGAATACTCCGCCGGCTTGAAGCCGGTGGCTTCCCATTACGGCTAAAAGCCGGATTGATCGGCCATTCGGCCGATGACCATCACACGCCGGTTCCGGCGGCTTTTGATTCTTGATGTAGTCTTTCCAGACCTCATCGGTCACGTTGCCACTTTATGCCACCCAATAGCCTCAAGCCCGTAGGTGCTGACCCCAGCATCTCTTTCGCAACACCTTGTACTCTGACAATAGTCTGTGCGAACTCTTACCCTTTAGGTACTGAACCGCACGTGACACCGATAGCTGCAGTGGAATTCCGATCAGCATATGCGCATGGTCACGATATATCGACCCCGCATAGATGACCATTTGCTTGCTCATCGCTACCTCTCGTAAACAGCTCTCGACACCGATGACCTACATCTCCTCCCAATACCGGATAACGATATTCGTGCTCCATACCAAATTATATTTACTATCCCAGACCGTATGACTGCCTCGCTTATAATCTTGCATCGCCTCAGCATATCATCCGCCGCCTAAAGGCGGAGGATTTACGGGTCCCCTATCGGGGACTCTAAAATGGATTTCTGATAGATTATTATAATATTCATTCCTGTCAGAATACATCAAAGCTACGTAATTTTATCCCTCCTCCAATTTGTCAAACAGTCAGCCATCTTTTCCCAAGTAAAATAACCCCTTTTTTCATAGTAAAGCTTACCCTCATGAGGCCGCAGCTGAAAACGCCCCTGTGTCACAGGCTGCAGAATTTGTACGCCACTAATAAAATAATGAAGCACAACAAAAGGAAGAAGGCCAATTAATGTCTTTGCCTGTGATGGATAACTCAAACAGTAACGCAAAAATTGAATACGGTTTTTCCACGGGATTGCTGTCTTTTCGATTGCACCATTTAGTGATAAAGGAAAAAAGACTCTAAATAAAGGTCCTACACAACCATAGCCGTTATAAAGTGGAAATTGCCTCACACAGTCAAGAAATCCAATATCTTCAGCGATGCTGGCTAGTACTGCATGAAGTGCATCGTGATCTTGATGACCACCTTCCCAAGCTGGCACGTAGATGGTGCTAGGAGTTGCAAATCCGGACAACCACTCGCGAATCCAGTTTTCGGCTACTTCCAAAAACTCTGGTAAGCGGCCATCCGGAATAGAAAGAGCCATGCCGGCAAAATAAATATCTCTTTCTAGAACACCAAGTCGCGACAAAACAGACAATGATTCTCGGTTGCGCCGCAACGGGGAACATCCACCAAACCCACCATCAGTCAAATAAGCGCATAGAACACGACGGCCATCAAGTCTCTCATCAACGATTTTTTGAAAAACCCCAATCTCGTCATCCTGGTGAGCGAATAAAAATAACGTTATAGGTTCCTCGCGGGTCATGTTAGTACGCATCAAAGTCCATCAACGAAAATAACACTTTATTCGGTTCAAGAGTGCGCCCATCTCCAGTCAGATCTTTAAAAACAAGATTAAGTGGTGAGGCTTTAAAACGATTTGGCAAATTTACATATTTTGACCTTGCCCAATTAATGCTTTCATCTAGTCCTATCCATAAAGTAAAGGGATTCCAACGGAAATACATTTTAGGTAGTTTAATATTGCGGTCTGTATCAAGCTCACACATGTTAGCCCATATCCCGTATTTTCCTGTATTGCGTAACACTGATATAGAGTGGTTTTTTTCAATGGACTTATAGTTTGCCCCAGGTCTTTTCAATCTCCAAAGAACAGTTTTTTCATCCCAAATCCCTTTAAAATCATAGCTCGGCTGTCCCTCTATAGTATTTGGCAGCCGATTTATAGCACCTAAGCCAATTTTTACAGTAAGGGGGCAAACAAGTTGAAATTTCAACTGCCTGCGAAAAAGTACTGTACTATTCGCATTAGCTACACCTACTACAAACTTAGCGCCAGAATTAGCTGCATCATCAAAAGTACGCATTGCTAATTTTTTGAAGTAGCCTTTTCCTCTGTATAATGGATGCACAGCAGTATTTAATGACAAAAGCCCCTTTTCATTCTGACCAAACAACTTTGACATCACTGGTATTGCCGCATAATGAGCAACGATTTCCCCCTTATCCCACACATTAAAAACCTCTGCAAAACCTTCTGGATTATCACGGTATAACCAATGAAGATAATCTATCGAAATCCCTGCATTTGGCCAAACAAGATTCAGCAATATAAATATTTTCTCAATTTCATCATTTGATAGGGTGCCTTTAACTATCCCATCAAAATCAACATCTGAAAAAGCATTCACTAAGTTCATATTATTTTAGTCACCGATTATCATCTAGTCAGATTATTACCCTGCTGATAATTGTCCAGTACTGAGCGGATTGAGGTTTTGTTTTTTCTGCCTAAAACTCCAGATTCCAGCGCAAGAGTTAATAAATATGGAGTAATTATAGAATCGTCATTTTCATGAAGATTATCAATAATACTTTTTGTAACGTCTACACCAACAAAATCAATTACATCAAAAATACTGGATTGCCGCCCAAGGCATTTTTGTGCCAGGTCGATAGTCGCAGTGTCATATCCAAATTTCTCAACAAGCATTATCGACGCAGCGATTTCACGAAATAAAATGTAGTTTGCTATATACCCTCGGTTCATTTTTGCATGCACGACAGTCATTCCAGCATTTTCTAGATCGCTGAATAATTGCATAGATGTTATAGGGCATGTAGTTTCAACGAGCTTAACTGAATGAAGCGGATTAAAAAAATGCAAGGCATGAGCTTCCTTATGAATTTCATCGGGAGTGAATGAAGAAGAATTTGTAAAAACTGAAAGTTTCTCTAAATCGAATGGTAACCTATTGAGAACGTCCTGCTTGACCGCAATATCTTCAGCCAATACTTCTATTGTTATTGCAGGTGCCAGTAAATCTATTTTATCCACGAAAACGATATCATGCTTATCCGCCACACAATTGATATTCTTCTCTAAAATCTTTTTTTCTATTGAGAGTCTCTTTAATTTTATATTGGGGAATGTTCGATTCCACACAGTAACTTTATACCCAATCACGCAAAAAAATGCGGCTAACTGAATACCCATTGTGCCGAACCCAAGAATATTTATAGATTTCATTTTATTGTATGCCTGAACTATTAATCACAAATCAGAAAAACTTTTTCGATCGAGCCATATTTCTTTCAGCACAATAATAATTACTAATGATTTTTTGATTTGGCCAATACGAGCCAAATTAATATGAATCAATTCGAATTAACATCATAAATGATATAGATTTTTTCAAAGAATGGCCACCGCAAGTTGCCCGTACAGATTAACCAGCTAATGAATAAAAATTAATAAATTACATCTTAAGGGAAAAGTTTGAACGGTGTCGACAATAATCACCCTCACGTCCGAAGTGACTGGGTGTGCTGTGATCGATACGTCACAATGGTCTTGACCTATCATCCAGACAATTCTGACCGAAGCAACACCGCCCCGCCAGGCACTTGCCCACATCATTTGCTCAGCCCACAACAACCTTAAACCCCGAACAACAGCTATTTCATAAATTGGCTAACTTTTTGCGAATTATAAGGCCGCTTGTACTAACTTCACAACACTACCTACACCAAATTAAGAAGGGAAACTATCAATGCCATATCGCATATAATGAATTTCCATGTTAGGAATGATAAACTTCAGATCTTGCAATTTACCAAAACACATATTCATAATAGTTTGATTATGGAGAAGGAAACACATTGAAAATGAATAAAACGGCCATTATCACCGGCATAACTGGGCAGGACGGAGCTTACCTTGCCGAACTCTTGCTAGACAAAGGGTATACCGTATATGGCACCTTCCGCCGCACCAGTTCGGTCAATTTCTGGCGTATTGAAGAACTGGGAATTCAGAACCATCCAAACCTGAATTTGGTGGAGTATGATTTGACCGATTTGGGCAGCAGCCTCTCGCTAGTACAAAAAGCACAACCGGACGAGATTTACAATCTTGCGGCACAAAGTTTTGTAGGCGTGAGCTTTGATCAGCCCACTACCACAGCAAAGATTACAGGCATTGGCGCGCTGAATATGCTGGAGGCAATTCGCCTGGTTAACCCCAAAATCAGATTTTACCAAGCATCCACATCTGAAATGTTTGGCAAGGTTCAAGCTGTTCCGCAAGTCGAAGATACGCCGTTCTACCCACGCAGTCCCTACGGTGTGGCCAAGCTTTTTGCTCATTGGATGACTGTTAACTATCGTGAGAGCTACAACATCTTTGGCTCCAGTGGCATCTTGTTCAATCATGAAAGCCCATTACGTGGGCGAGAATTTGTGACGCGCAAGATTACAGACAGTGTCGCCAAAATCAAACTTGGTAAGCTCGATGTACTGGAGCTGGGCAATCTTGATGCCAAACGCGACTGGGGATTTGCCAAGGAATACGTAGAGGGTATGTGGCGCATGCTGCAGGCGGATGAACCCGACACTTATGTATTAGCCACCAACCGCACAGAGTCAGTACGTGACTTTGTCCGCATGGCATTCAAAGGTGCGGGAATAGAAATCGAATTCAGTGGTCAAGCTGAGAACGAAACCGCACTGGATGTGGATTCTGGCAAAATCATTATGCGCATCAATCCAAAATTTTACCGTCCGGCGGAAGTTGAATTGCTCGTCGGCAACGCGGCAAAGGCCGAGACCCAATTAGGTTGGAAGCCAAAAACCACATTGGAAGAGCTGTGTCAGATGATGGTGGAAGCGGATTTACGCCGCAATCAGCAAGGGGGCAGCTCGTTCTAATGACACGACTATTGCTGACTGGGGCACGCGGCTTCACGGGTCAGCACTTTGCAGCTGCCGCACAACAGGCCGGCTATGAAGTATTACCGCTGAGTTCAGACCTGACCGATAGGGAGGCCGTAGCAGCAGAGGCCGAACAAATTACACCGGATATAGTGGTACATTTGGCAGCCATTAGTGCGGTGACACATGCCGATGAAGATGCGTTCTACCGCGTTAACCTGTTTGGCACATTGAATCTGCTTGAGGCTTTGAAGGCATTACCCAAGCCCCCATCGCGTGTACTACTCGCTAGCAGTGCCAACGTGTACGGCAATTCGCTAGTATCGCCAATCGACGAAACCACATGCCCTGCACCGATAAACCACTATGCAGTTAGTAAATTGTGTATGGAACATATGTCAGCTACCTTTGCTGAGCACTTACCACTAGTAACGGTGCGACCATTCAATTATACAGGTCTAGGGCATGACGAGCGTTTTGTCATTCCCAAGTTGGTTTCGCATTTTTTACACAAGGCATCAACGATTGAATTGGGCAACCTATCTGTAGAGCGTGAGTTTAATGATGTACGCACTGTGTGTGAGACCTATCTCAGACTTCTCAAATTAGCTGAGCCAGGGCAGATATACAATGTATGCTCAGGACGACCGGTGAGTTTGAATACGGTAATTGATCAACTGAAACAAATTACTGGCCATGAACTAAAAGTGCGCGTTAATCCAGCCTTTGTACGAGTCAATGAAGTGCACCGCCTTTGTGGCAGCCCTGTCAAACTAGAAGCGTGTATTGGACTATTGCAACACCCATCACTGGAAAAAACTTTGCGCTGGATGCTAACCGAGAAACAATGAAGGTAATACTCTCTATTGACTCGGTTCGCTTTCCGCTTACCGGTATTGGTCGCTATACTTTCGAACTTGCTAAGCATCTAAATAACGCCCCTGATGTCGAACAGCTTCGTTTCTTTGCAGGAAACCGTTTCGTCAATACCTTGCCAAACGTATCACCTTCTGTTTCACATGACATCCGACGGATACTTCTAAAAAGCCGTCTGGCGGTAGGGTTATTCCGAACCACATCGCAAATGCTCAGACAGCGGGCTCTGCGCGGGTACAACGATTTTGTCTTTCACGGCCCGAATTTTTACCTACCCCCTTTTGATGGTCCTAGAGTTTCTACATTTCATGACCTGTCCATGTTTACTTGGGCAAACTGTCACCCACCCGAACGTGTTAGGTATATGCAGGCTGAAATAGAACTTTCGCTCAAGCGCGCTGATATGCTAGTTACAGACTCAGAATTCACACGGCACGAGGTCGCCAACTATTTCGGCTGGCCCTTAGAAAAAATCCGTTCTATACCCTTGGCGAGCTCACCTGATTTCCGGCCACGATCACTGAATGAAACCAGCGAGACTTTAAGAAAATATGGCATGTCGTATGATGGTTATACCTTGTATGCAGGAACCATAGAGCCACGTAAAAATCTGCAAGCCTTGTTTGATGCCTATTTACTACTCCCGCACAAAACCCGAGCCCAATGGCCTTTGGTTATTGCAGGTTATCGAGGATGGAATAGCGACGAATTACACAACCACATGGAAGTAGCTCAGCACGAAGGTTGGCTGAAATATTTGGGCTATGTACCCAGTGATGACTTGCCCCTTTTATTCTCCTCGGCAAGGTTATTCGTGTTCCCCTCTTTATACGAAGGTTTTGGATTGCCTGTCTTGGAGGCCATGGCATCAGGGGTCCCTGTCGTTTGCTCAAATGCGTCTTCTCTTCCCGAGGTTAGCGGTGGTGCAGCTGCTATGTGTGACCCAGATGATGTGGAAACAATGGCCACTTTGATTAATACTGGGTTAGAGGATGAATACTGGAGGGCTGAAGCGAAAGCCAAAGGGCTCCTGCGTGCCGTAGATTTTAGTTGGAACCGCTGCGCTGATGAAACAGCGGAGGTATATCGAGATGTCCTTTCATGCCGCATTACACCCCAGATTTGAACAGTATTAAACCTATAAACGTTGGGCACGTTTACAGGACTTATTTTCCAGATCCACCCGGTGGCTTGCAAGAAGCGATCAGACAGATTTGTCTTGCCACTGGTCAACATGGTGTGCTGAATTCGATTTACACCTTGTCACCACAACCAACCCCGCGAATATTGACACGGCCTGAATCTCGGGTCATACGTTGTCGTGCATGGGCAGCACCTGCATCTTGTGATTTGGGTGGTTTTTCCGCTTTTACCACCTTTGCACGTTTTGCGAGAGAGGTTGACGTACTACACTATTTGTTCCCCTGGCCTTTTGCGGATCTGCTACATGCGACTATACGGCCTGATCGTCCGGCAGTGATGACCTATATTTCCGATGTTGTGCGTCAACGCCGACTGGGTGCATTTTATGCGCCTATGATGTGGCGCACCTTACGGCAGATGCGGGTGATTGTCGCCAACTCCCCCACTTATGCACGGACTAGCCCAGTGCTGTCGCACCCGTCCATTCGAGACAAGGTTAGGGTTATACCTCTCGGTATCGACGATAGATCATATCCTAACGTGGGTGACGATAGCATTTTCGATAGGATTGGCATCTCTGCGCAAGAGCCTTTTTTCCTCTTTATCGGAGTTCTCCGCTATTACAAGGGTTTGCACTTTCTCGTGCAAGCAGCAAAAGCAGTGAGGGCCAAGGTAGTAATTGCTGGAACAGGACCAGAAGGCGAGCGACTGCAATCGCTAGTCAAGGAAACTGACTCTAATAATGTTGTATTTACAGGACAGGTGACAGACACGGAAAAAGTAGCTCTACTCAAACATTGCCATGCGCTAGTTCTGCCATCACACTTACGATCAGAGGCATTTGGCATGGTACTCGTCGAGGCGGCCATGTTCGGTCGTCCGATGATTTCTTGCGAAATCGGGACGGGCACCTCATATGTAAATTCGCACGAGGAAACAGGTTTTGTTGTACCTCCTACATCGCCTGATGCCTTGGCGCAGGCCATGAATATATTACTGACTGATAATTCCTTGGCCACACAAATGGGAATAGCCGCACGATTCAGATACGAACAACTTTTTTCCGGCCCGGCACTAGGGCTGGCATACGCCGAGCTATATCGTGAGATTACTGAATGAAAGCTGACACTTCTAAGGTACTTGTCACCGGCGGAAGCGGTTTTGTTGGCGGCGCTTTGCTTAGCCGTTTGCATGAATTAAACTGGCCTGTACTGGGTATATCTCGAGCCATATCAACCAACGATAACATTCAATCTGGCCCATCCCTTAGCATGGAGTCGGACTGGCGGCCATGGCTGAATGGGCGAAACATTGTAATACATACAGCCGCCCGCGTGCATATCATGCATGATTCTAATACTGATCCACTGGCAGCTTTCCGCAAGGCAAATGTTGATGGCACGCTAGCGTTGGCACAACAAGCGGCCGAGACTGGTGTACGCCGTTTTGTATTCATCAGCTCAATCAAGGTGAATGGCGAAGCAACGATGCCTGGGCTGCCATTTACAGAGGAAGATGTACCCAATCCTGTAGGCCCTTACGCTGTATCAAAGGCCGAAGCCGAGGCAGCTCTGCTACACCTAGCTGAAGAGTCAGGTATGGAGGTAGTAATCATCCGCCCTCCTCTGGTCTATGGCCCTGGAGTAAAAGCGAACTTTTTTTCGATGATGCGCTGGATTCAAAGGGGGATTCCGTTACCTCTGGGGGCTGTTTGCCATAATCGTCGAACCTTAGTGGGGCTAGATAATCTCACTGACCTTGTTATAACCGCTATGCAACACCCGGCGGCAGTGAACCAGGTATTCCTTGCCGGTGATAGAGAGGATATTTCTACAAAGGAGTTACTGCAAAGATTGGCCACTGCTATGGATGGCTCTGCACGCCTCATCCCAATCCCTATATGGTTCCTAAAATTCGGTGCAACATTGCTGAACAAGCGGAAAATGATAGACAGGCTATGTGGAAATCTACAGGTGGATGTATCTAAGGCCAGGGGGCTACTCGGTTGGACGCCGCGAGTAAGTATGGATGAGGGTCTAAAGCGAACAGCAGCCTGGTATCTGGAGCAGGTTAATGGCTAGTAAGCTTGGGGTTTTGGTGTTTATATCTCTAGTGCTTTCATGGATCGTGACACGCTTTGTGCTTAGGTTCGGAGAGCGCATCCACCTTGTGCATGCGCCTAATCAGAGAAGTTCCCACACAAGTCCCACACCTCATGGAGGTGGTTTAGGAGTGGTGATTGCAAGCAGCCTCATTGGTATTAGCCTAGCATTGAACTCTGATTGGTGGTTCGGCTGGGTATTGTTGGTGCTCGGCTCTTTAATCGCTGTCATGGGGCTTTGGGATGACATTCAGCATTTATCAGCCCGTGTGCGATTTGGCGTGCAGACACTAGTATATTGCGGACTCTTGGTCGCACTGGGGGATTTGCCAGCAGTAAACTTCACCCCTTTCCTGCCGGAAGATCTAGCTTTAAAAGGATGGGTCTTGCTAATATTATTACTTGTTGCCGGTTTGTGGTGGATCAATCTATTCAACTTCATGGACGGTATCGACGGTTTAGCTGGTTCCCAAGCCGTGTTTATGCTAGTCGCATCAGTCGGACTAGCAATTTGGCAGCGACCTGACACTATCGCAGAACAAACTTGGCTCTGGACAGTCTGCATCGCGGCGGCAACAGTTGGATTTCTATTGCTCAATTGGCCGCCCGCGAGAATATTTATGGGTGATGTGGGCAGTACCTACCTAGGCTTCATGATCTTTGCTCTAGCCTTACTCTCTGTAAAGACAGCAGACTTGAGTTATCAGATGTGGTTAATTCTATCAGCAGTGTTTGTTACCGACGCCACCGTCACCCTAGCGTCCCGCTTGCTACGTGGTGAGCGACTTTATCAAGCGCATCGTAGCCACGCTTATCAACACCTAGCGCAACGCTGGAGAAGCCATTGTTCAGTGACACTGGCCTTCCTCGGTATCAATGTGACATTTCTACTGCCATTGGCGTGGTGCTGCTTTGTTTGGCCGCAGTGGGCTTGGGTGTATACGTTTGTAGCTTATGCCCCGCTCACCTTTGCCGCTATGATGCTTAAAGCTGGTCGGCAGGATGAAAGAAACACAGCGATAAGAAATATTGAGTGAGTGATTTTAGATGGTTACAACCAAGGGCGGTGTTTTCAAATCTCTCGTCATTCCACCTTTTTTCTAAAGGGATAATTTTCGAAGGTGCCACTCTCTGTTTATCGCAGATCAATGTATTTGAAAAGGTTAATTCTTTACCTGCCGTATTTGTCCTCAAAACGAACAATATCGTCTTCACCCAAGTAACTGCCTGACTGCACTTCAATCATTTCCAGAGGGATGGCGCCTGAGTTTTCTAGTCGGTGTTTTATCCCTAGCGGAATGAAGGTAGACTCATTCTCGGCCACCAGAAATGTTTCATCACCACGGATAACTTTCGCCGTTCCACTCACGACAACCCAATGTTCGGCCCTGTGATGATGCATTTGTAGTGACAGAGATGCCCCGGGCTTTACAGTGATACGTTTAACCTGAAAGCGGTCGCCTGTGTCAATAGATTCATAGCTCCCCCATGGCCTATAGACGCGTTGATGGCTCTGATGGTGTGTGCGTTTATCTTTCTTTATCAGATCAACCAACTTTTTCACATCCTGCGCGTTGTCTTTGCTGGCAACCATCACTGCATCTGCTGTCTCAACCACGATCATGTCTTTGATGCCCACAGTCGCTAGGAGTCCATGCTCAGAGATTAACAGGCTATTATTAGTATTGTATGTATAGACATCACCCTTGATCACATTGCCATCTTGGTCTTGCTGGCTGACTTCCCATAAACTAGACCAGGAGCCCACATCTGACCACTCAGCAGCTAGAGGGATAACAGCAGATTTTAAATCACGAATGTCATCTTCACCCTCCGCTAGAGAGTCTGGAGTAGAAGCAGTAATTTTCTCCATGACAGCATAATCGATGGAATCACTCGGGCATGATTCAAATGATGAATTCTCTACTCTGTAAAAATCCACATCATCACTACCATTAGTAAAAGCATTTTGGGAATGCTTGTATATTTTATTTTGACAGTGATCAATTGCGTTGAGCCATACGGAGGCCCGCATCATGAACATACCGCTATTCCATAGGTACTGACCTGATTCGAGATATTCTTCAGCGGTTGACTTATCAGGCTTTTCCACAAACTGACCAATAAAGTTTGCAACACTATTTATTGCATCCCCTTTTTTAATGTAACCATAGCCAATTTCTGCAGTATCAGGGACAATGCCGAAAGTGACCAGATAATCACTACTTGCTAGCTGAGCGCCATCAATAATGGATTTCTGAAAAGCATCAATGTTTTGAATTACGTGATCCGCTGGCATGACTAGCAAAACAGGATCATCACCATCCTTTACCGCTGCCAAAGCAGCCAGCGTTAACGCGGGGGCCGTATTTCTACCTACGGGCTCCAGAATAATTTTTTCAAATGATTTATTGATTTGACGAAGCTGTTCGGCAATTAGAAAGCGGTGCTCTTCATTGGCAACAATTAATGGGGCTTTGATAGAAAACTTATCATCTGAGCCACTAGCTGTCTTTTCCAAACCTTCCAACCGCAGCACGGTATCTTGGAGCAAGCTATGTTCACCACACAGGGCAATTAGCTGTTTTGGATAATGCTCGCGAGATAAGGGCCATAATCTTGTGCCAGAGCCACCGCTCAATATGACAGGTTGTATATCCATAATTAATTCAGCCACCACCCGCATTTTTTAATCTATAAAATAAAAACGCCACACCCGAAGGCATGGCGCTAGATTATAATAGCTTTGTACTAATTAATCTTTATTTTCGCTGGAAACATAAACCTGTGTGCGAATTTTATCCAGTGTCTTATCACCAATTCCAGTGACTTTAGCCAAATCTTCAACACTAGTAAATGGACCATGTTGTTCACGATATTCAACGATTGCTTGGGCCTTCGCATCGCCCACACCAACAAGCTGCTGTGAGATTGTCGATGCATCAGCGGTATTGATATCGATTGAACTACCAGCCTGTAAAGAAAAAGAACAAATAACTAACACACAAGCAGCAAAAATTTGCTTGATCATACTAAGACCCCTTATTAGATTGATTGATTATTAATTTTGAAATGTGCAATTTAAATTGCGCACAAATAATGCTGAAATATAGCTATATTGTCAAGAGCTAATATTTAATAGCTCATAATCTATAGAATCAAAAACTTGCCTGGGGCATTTAGCCTGATTTATAGGGCGGCCGATAACCAGAAATGACGCGCCTGAATGAATAGCTTCTAATGGAGTCATCGTCCTTTTCTGGTCACCCACGTCTGATCCAGTCGGCCGGATCCCCGGTGTGACCAGGACAAAGTCTGACCCGAATTCCTGCCGCAATATGGGTGTCTCCTGAGCTGAGCAGACAAGGCCATCCATCCCCGCGTCATGAGATAATTTCGCTAAGCGCATCACTTGATCGGCCGGGTCAGTGGAGATTCCGATTTCATTCAAATCACTCAAGCCTATACTTGTGAGTACGGTTACGCCAATCAATAATGGCCGATGCGAAGATTTATCAATTGCTTCACGCGCCGCTTCCATCATCCGTCGACCACCCATGGCATGGACATTTACCATCCATACACCAAGTTCGGCGGCAGCGGCACAGGCAGCCGCAGTTGTATTAGGGATGTCATGAAATTTTAAATCCAGAAAAATTTCAAAACCTTTACCTTGAAGTTTTTCTATAATGTCAGGGCCTACGCGGGTAAAAAGTTCTTTTCCGATCTTAAGCCTGCAACGGCTCGGATCAAGCTGATCGGCCAATCCTAGCGCTTCTTTTGAAGATGAAAAATCCAGCGCGACGATGATTCGTTTAGTATTTTGAATCAAATACTCGCACCCCATTGGAATTCATGGATCGGCTTGATGCTGGACCAGGTTTTACAACTGGGGCAGCACCAGTGCATTTCAACACCGGTAAAACCACAACTAGTGCAGCGGTAGACGGGCTTATTAGCTAGAAGTTTATCTAGTGAAGACTTAATCACGCCTAAATAGCCTTTTTCATCATTAAGCTGTGTCATATCCAACTCCAATAGATATTGCACTCCTCGCAGCGATGGTCTTTCCATGACTTCGCCACCAAGAAAGGCGAGCGCCACGTCATCACCCTCGTACTCTTTCAACATACGAGCTGCAGTCAAAACCAGCTCAACGCCATGATGATTCCTTATAATTCTCTTCAAATAGGCGATCATTTTTTCTTTTTGACCAACCGCCTGATAACAAGCTTTTAACTCATCCAGTATTTCAGATAAATATTCCGGCGCTTTTGATTCAAGCTTTTGGTAAGATGTAATGGCCGCATCAAAGTTACCAATTTGACGCTCCGTCCGCCCCTGGACCATCATTGCCCGGCCACAGCCAGGATCTTCTAGCAATGCTTTTTCTAACATTCGTTGCGCCTGAGCCAAATCACTTTTCCGGCAGGCCTGTTCTGCTAGCTCACAGTAGTAATGCGCAATGATTAATGACTGCGATTCATTCACACATGCAGCGATTTTACGTGCGACATCAATGGCTCTGAACCACTCTTTCTCCTGTTGATAGATATCCCTTAACAAACGAAGTGCCGCAATATTACTGCCATCGACATCTATCAATTCAAGACACAAATTTTCTGCCCTATCCAAAAGACCAGCGCTCATATAATCAACCGCCAACTCTTGTAAAGCTTGGCCATAGAACTCTGCACTCAGGGTTGATTTATTAACCAGGTTTTGGTGTAAGCGAATTGCCCGATCAACTTCACCTCTACGCCGGAACAGGCTACCCAGTGCCAAGTGGATTTCGATGGTATTTTTGTCCAAGTCCGACAATTTCATGAATACATCAATCGCCTTGTCAGGCTCTTCATTTAGAATATAGTTGAGACCCTTATAATAATCCTGGGGCAGATTGGAGGACGAGTGCTTAGCTTTTTTTTGATACTCCCTGCGTGCTACATACCAACCAGATGCAGCTGCAACCGGCAGTAGAAGCCAAAGCAAAGTGAGACTCATAGCTTAGTTAATAAATTTATTGTGGAGGAACAGTCCGCAGAGAGCCTAATTCACGATCTGCATTTTTAACCGATTTTTTTAGTTTCAAATTTTCGCGTTTCAGCTTTAAGACTATGCCAGCGCTGGCAAAAAAACCAAACAATATGCCTACAGCAATCGATAGAACTATTGCTATGGCCAGAGGCAAATCCATGGTGCCAAAATAATAATTGACTTGAATTGACTGTGCGTTGAGCGTAGTAAAACTCACCACAACAGCAGCAAGTATGAGTAGAAATATTAACCCTATTATTTTAATCATTTCCCCCTCCCCCGCAGAGAAAACTAACTATCAACTTTCTATAATTTCAACGCGCTCAATACTCTCATTAACGCGTTCCCTAAGCTCCTTACCTGGCTTAAAATGTGGGACGTACTTACCAGCCAAAGGAACGGATTCGCCAGTTTTTGGATTCCTTCCCAAACGCGGTGGGCGGTAATGCAGTGAGAAACTTCCAAACCCGCGAATCTCGATGCGTTCGCCTGTTGCAAGATTCTGGGCCATTTGCTCAATCATGGTCTTGACCGCAAATTCCACATCTTTATAGGTCAGGTGTTTTTGACGCTGGGCCAATAGATCAATAAGCTCGGACTTTGTCATTATTGTCTTCCTCTAACAGTTAGGAGTTCATAACTCCTTGTAGACATTACAATATTGGCGCATCTTCGCTAGTTTGGCAACAGCTGTTTGAGAGAAAAACCCCCTGGAATTGTCTTCCAGGGAGATATTTTAGAGCCTTTTAGTTTTGGGTCTCTATCTGCTCTTTCAGCAAATCACCCAAGGTGGTTGCTCCGCCTTCAGAACCAGAAGTATATTCCTTAATAGCTTCTTGCTCTTCATCACTATCCTTCGCCTTGATAGACAGCATGATAGTGCGGTTTTTACGATCAACACCAATAAACTTAGCCTCAATCTCATCACCCACATTCAAAAGATTGCGTGCATCAGCAACATGCTCTCGTGAAAGTTCTGAGGCACGCAGATGGCCATCTACAGTTTCTGCCAAATTAACGACTGCCATCTTAGCATCGACCTCTGTAATGGTTCCTTTAACAATACTGCCCTTAGAATGCTCGGCAACGAATTGAGAAAAAGGATCTTGATCCAACTGTTTAACGCCCAGAGAGATACGTTCACGCTCAGGATCGATAGCCAGGATTACAGCCTCAACCTCATCACCCTTAGAGTAGCCACGCACTGCTTCATCGCCGACATCGTTCCAGGACAGGTCAGACAGATGCAACAGACCGTCGATTCCACCCTCAAGACCAACAAACACACCAAAATCAGTGATTGACTTGATAGTACCGCTGATTTTGTCACCCTTATTATGAGTTGCAGCAAATGCATCCCATGGGTTCGATGCGCACTGTTTCATGCCCAACGAGATACGACGACGCTCTTCGTCGATATCCAGAACCATGACCTCAGTCTCCTGACCGACATGGACAACCTTGGATGGGTGGATGTTTTTATTAGTCCAGTCCATTTCAGAAACGTGAACCAGACCTTCAACACCGCTTTCAATTTCAACAAAGCAGCCATAATCAGCGATGTTAGTAACCTTGCCGAACAGACGAGAACTAACAGGATAACGGCGGGCAATATCTTCCCATGGATCTTCACCCATTTGCTTCAGACCCAGTGAGACACGATGGCGTTCTTTATCAAATTTCAGAACCTTAACATCGATTTCGTCACCCACGTTGACGATCTCTGAAGGCTGACGAACACGACGCCATGCCATATCAGTGATATGCAAGAGTCCGTCGATACCACCCAAGTCAATGAAAGCACCGTAATCGGTCAGGTTCTTAACAATACCCTTGACTGTTTGACCTTCCTGCAGATTTTCAAGCAACTCTTCACGCTCTGCACTAGACTCGCTTTCAACCACAGCACGACGAGAAACAACCACGTTATTACGACGACGATCAAGCTTAACAACTTTGAATTCCAGGGTCTTGCCTTCCAGGTGTGCAGCATCACGTACCGGGCGCACATCAACCAGAGAACCAGGCAAGAAGGCACGAATACCGCTCAGCTCAACCGTGTAACCACCTTTTACCTTGCCAGTAATAATTCCTATAACAGCCTCGCTCGCTTCCATTGCTGTTTCGAGGATAGTCCATGCTTGATCGCGAACAGCCTTTTCACGAGATAGGCGGGTTTCACCATGGCCGTCTTCAACAGCTTCAAGTGCAACGTCAATTTCATCACCGACATTGACATCGATCTTGCCTTCTTCGTTATAGAATTGCTCGGCGGGGATAGCGCTATCAGACTTCAAGCCTGCGCTAACTACGACCATATTGCCATCAACACTGACAACAGTCGCCTTCAAAATGGTGCCAGGTCGCATTTTCTCGAAGACCAGGCTTTCCTCTAACAGTTGTGCAAAGCTTTCGCTCATTCGTTTTTACCTTTTCTCCAGATTAAGAACAGCCATCCTTAAAAGTTGGAGAGTGTGTTATTCCGCGTAGGCGGAGTTATAAAAAAACGGCCTAGTTCAACCAGGCCAACCTAAACAACTTACAATCAGGAAACGCAATCGCGTTTATATAACCTCTATTCATTGACTCGCAGCCACAAAGCATAAACTTCAGCGACTACCTCATCGATTCCCGAATTTGAGGTGTCGATTGTCACCGCATCTTTTGCAGCAACCAAAGGAGCAGCTGAGCGGCTTTTATCACGCTCATCGCGTATGGCCAGCTCGTCCAAAAGGGCCGCTAGATTAGCATTTAGCCCCTTTTCTTTCAACTGTTTATAGCGCCTAGAGGCCCGTTCTTCCAGGCTGGCGGTAAGAAAAATCTTGAGACGTGCTGTCGGGAATATTACCGTCCCCATATCACGACCATCTGCAATCAAGCCAGGGGGACGCAAAAACGCCCGCTGGCGCTCGAAAAGGGCATCCCGAACCACCTGTACGGCAGCCACGCGAGAGGCATCATTACCGCATTCTTCACTTCTAATTCCGTTGGTAACATCCTCTCCCTCAAGGAAAATTCGAGTTTCCCACCCTTCATCATCCGAGACAAATTCCACATCCAAATGCGCTGCGAGTGTTGCCAAGCCCTGTTTATCCTCAAAATCGATAGCGTGCCGCCGTGAAGCCAAGCCAACCAGTCGATACAAAGCACCGCTATCAAGAAAATGCCAGCCGAGCTTATTGGCCAGCAAACGGCTAATCGTACCCTTACCTGATCCGCTTGGGCCATCAATCGTGATGACTTCAGCCACCTGTTCAGTCATATCAAACAACCTTCATTAACTTTATTTTGTGCTTATATTCAGTCCGGCCTGGCTGGCCAATGAGACAAATCCCGGAAATGATGTATTTACATTAGCGCAATCATTTATAACGACAGATCCACTGGCTTTTAAAGCTGCCATGGCGAAACTCATAGCGATGCGATGGTCACCATGGCTGTCAACCTCTGCCCCACGCATGGACCCGCCCTGAATCACAACTCCACCAGGGGTAGGCTCTGCCTTGATACCCATCTTGATCAGACCGTCAGCCATGACCTGAATGCGATCACTTTCCTTGACGCGCAGCTCCTCAGCACCTGTTAGAACAGTCTCACCCTCTGCACAAGCAGCAGCGACAAACAGGGCTGGAAATTCATCAATGGCCAGCGGCACTAATTCTTCCGGAATTTGAATACCTTTTAATTTACTCGAAGCAACACGTATATCTGCCACAGGTTCACCTCCAACGACACGCTCGTTAGTCACTTCTAGCTCTGCACCCATCAAGCGCAGGATATCAATAACCCCAGTTCTGGTTGGATTTATACCAACATGCTCAAGTAAAACATTAGAATTCTCCGCAATTGCTGCACCGACCATAAAAAATGCCGCTGAAGAAATATCCGCGGGCACATCAATATCCGTCGCCTTAAGAACTCCCCCACCTGAAAGTGTCGCCGTGGCACCATCTCGTTCAATGGCATAGCCAAAGCCCTGCAACATCCGTTCGGTATGATCACGCGTAGGTGCCGGTTCGGTGACACGGGTTTGTCCTTCCGCATACAGCCCCGCCAGCAAGACGCAGGACTTCACTTGGGCACTCGCCATCGGCAAGGTGTAATCGATGCCTTTTAACTGACTGCCACCATGCAGATGCAAAGGCGGTGTACCGCCCTCCGCAGAATCAATTTTGGCGCCCATTAAAGCCAATGGGTCAGTCACCCGGCGCATGGGCCGTTTTGATAACGAGGCATCACCCACCATCTCCACATCAAAGCTTTGACCCGCCAACAGCCCGGACATCAATCGGATCGAGGTGCCGGAATTGCCCAAATCAAGCGCTGCTGCCGGGGACTGAAGGCCAAGCATGCCTACACCGTGAACCACCACTTTACCGTTGTCAGGACCTTCTATCTGTACACCCATGGCACGAAAAGCCTTGAGTGTTGCCAGACTGTCATCACCTTCGAGAAAACCGCTGATATGGGTCACTCCCTCAGCCAGTGAACCTAGCATAATAGAGCGATGAGAGATTGATTTATCCCCGGGGACGCGAATCTGACCATTTAGACTCCCGCCGGGCTTGAGACAGAAACGCACATTAATTTCAGAAAACATAGTTTATTTATTTCAGTAAGTTAATGATTACTTTTCAAGTTGATCGATAAATCGGGAGCGGGCCGATTTGGCACGCTGAAAGATCTCACCCAAGGCATCGGCATCACCAGTACGCACCAATTCCGTCAGCTTCTCTAGATCGGACTGAAATCGTTCCATCATGGCTAACAATGCTGGTTGGTTGGCAATACAGATGTCGCGCCAAACTATCGGGTCACTGGAGGCGATTCGGGTAAAATCGCGGAAACCGCCCGCCGCAAAGCGAAAGATTTCTTCACTTTTGTCCATCGAAACCAAAGTATCTACCAGCCCATAAGCCAGTAGATGAGGAAGATGGCTGGTCGCCGCCAGCACTTCATCGTGATGCTCCACCGCCATTTCATCAACCATGGCGCCTGTTTCATGCCACATGGCTTCCACTTTTGACAGTGCCTCTGCAGAGGTGCTTGCCAATGGCGTCAAAATGACCCGCCGATTTCGAAACAGCTCCGAAAAAGAGGCCTCTACACCGCTTTGTTCTGTGCCAGCAATCGGGTGGCCAGGCACAAACCCTGGCGGCAATTCGTCGCCAAAGGCAGCCTTCGCCGCTTTGATCACACTGGCCTTGGAACTACCCACATCGGTGATTACCGTATCAGGTGAAAGATGCCCTGCCATGGCGGCAAAACATGATTCCATTGCCCCGAGCGGCACAGCCACCAGCACCATATCCGCATCTTTGACAGCCTCACCAATATCAGTACTGAAGCGATCAATGACACCGAGTTCCAACGCCTTTTGCAGATGGGCCTCGTTGCGACTGCAACCAACCACTTCCCGACAATAGTTTGCCTGTTTGAGCGCACGAGCGAGAGAACCGCCAATCAGACCAACGCCGATAATGGTGAGTTGCTGGATCATTTCAAATATCGAATATCAGAGATCGCGCCCGATCACCTGGGCAATTCCTTTCAGCTCAACCATCAATTCATTCAGTTGATTAGGACTGAGCGCCTGATCGGCATCGCACCAGGCTTCTGTTGGACGAGGATGTATCTCTATCAAAAGACCATCAGCACCCGCTGCAATTGCAGCGCGAGATAAGGATGGCACCATCCAGGCCTTACCTCCAGCATGACTTGGATCAATAATCACAGGCAGATGAGTTTCGCGTTTCAATACCGAGATTGCAGTCACATCCAGCATATTGCGATAGGCAGTTTCAAAAGAGCGCACACCACGTTCGCAGAATATGATGTTGTGATTGCCACTAGCAGCGATATATTCAGCCGCCATTAACCATTCTGAAATGGTGGCAGACATGCCGCGTTTTAGGATAACCGGGGTATGCACCTTGCCGACCTCTTTCAAAAGATCAAAGTTCTGCATGTTGCGCGTACCGATTTGAATTACATCGACATTATGCTCTAGAAAGGTATCGAGCATGCGCACGTCCATCAATTCTGTGACAATCGGCAAGTGATGGGCCTTGGCTGCTTTTTGAAACATCTCCAGACCTTCAACACCAACGCCTTGAAACGTATAGGGGCTAGTGCGCGGCTTGAATGCGCCACCACGCATCAATCGACAGCCTGCCTCAGCTACCGCCTTGGCCGACTGCTCCATCTGTTCCGGCGTTTCCACAGAACAGGGACCGGCTATTATCTGGATTGTATTACCACCAATAGGCACACCACTGACATCAATTACGGTTTCGGCGTTATGCGAATCACGCGACACAATCTTATAGGGCTTCATAACCCGCACGACTTTTTCAACACCGTTTAATGCCTCAAGTGCCTCTTTGTCGACTTTGCTTTCGTCGCCAATGGCACCGATTACAGTGCGCTGAATACCTTTGGACACATGGGGCTCAAGCCCCATATCCCTAATTCTTTGTTCAACGGCATGTATTTCTTCATCCGCTGCCTGAGACCTTAAAATAATAATCATCGCGTGTTACCTTAATATTTTTTATCGGCTCACAATACTGCAACCGGATAAGAACCCAACACCTTCAATACCGAGGCTTTATTTGCCAACGCATCCAGTGCAGCGGCAACATTTGCGTCATCCGTATGCCCGTCGATATCAATAAAAAACACATATTCCCACATGGCCCGTCGCGATGGGCGTGACTCGATCTTGGTCATTGAGATACTAGAATCCGCCAACGGTTTAAGTAGATCACTCAAACCACCTGGGCGATTAGGCGTAGAAAGCAATAAAGAGGTTTTATCCTTACCACTGGCTGCCGGTGATTGCCGTCCTATTATTAAAAAACGTGTTGTATTATCCGGCTCATCTTCAATATTGCAGGAAATAACATTTAGCCCATAGAGTTCAGCTGCTGTAATTGAAGCGATAGCAATGGTATCCGCTTCGTTTGCCGCCATCTTAGCCGCCATGGCATTACTATTGACTGCGATCCTGGGGACGTCCTTAAGATTTTCATCCAACCATTCGCGGCATTGCGCTAATGCCTGCTGGTGGGCATAGACCTTTTTCATTCCAGTAAGATTTTTACCCTTCGACAACAAGCAATGATGGATACGTAATTCGACTTCACCACTGATCTGCAAAGGTGAATTGAGGAACATATCCAGGGTGTGGTTCACGACACCTTCGGTGGAATTCTCAACTGGCACAACTCCGTAGTGCGAAAAACCTGCTTCCACATCACGAAAGATCTCATCAATCGCGACATGAGGCACAGTCTTCACAGCATGGCCAAAATGTTTCAGGGCCGCATCATGTGTATAGGTCCCTTCTGGTCCAAGAAAAGCAATACGCATCGGTTGTTCGAGCGCCAGACACGACGACATAATTTCACGAAACAGTCGTGCCATCTCTTCGCTCGATAACGGCCCCTTATTACGCTCGATTACTTTTCGCAACACTTGCGCTTCACGCTCGGGACGATAGAAATCCGCTTCGGCATCACCCGATTGGCTTTTGATATCAGCAACGGATTGAGCACACTCAGCCCGCTCGTTGATCAGTTGTTGTATCTGATCGTCAAGCTCATCAATGCGCTCACGAATCTCTGACAGGTTTGAATATTTTTTACTCATACAGATTTAAAGCACCCGGACAGATAATACACCTTCAATGCCTTTAATCCGCTCAATCACAGAGTCTGGAATATCACCTTCAAGATCGGCCAAGGTATAGGCTATATCACCCTTGGATTTGTTTAGCAGGTCGATAATATTCAAACCCGCTTCGGCAACGGCTGTCGAAATCTGCCCAACCATGTTTGGCACATTCGAGTTGGCAACAGCTAAACGTGTGCCTTCCGTACGCGCCATAATAACTTCAGGAAAGTTCACCGAATTCACAATATTACCGTTCTCAAGAAAATCGCGCACTTGGTCTGCCACCATGATGGCGCAGTTATCTTCGGCCTCGCCGGTAGAAGCGCCCAAGTGAGGCAAGGCAATCACACGCTCGTGCCCCTTGAGTGAATTTGAAGGAAAGTCGGTAACATAGGCATACAACTTATTCGCTTCAAGGGCATGACAGATAGCTTCTTCATCGACGATACCGTCGCGGGCAAAATTGAGTACAACAGCACTCTCTTTCATCAAGGCAACACGTTCGGCACTGAGCATGTTGCGGGTGGCATCCACTAACGGCACATGAAAAGTAATAAAGTCACAGCGTGATACCAAATCATCCACGCTGTGCGCCTGCTCTACATCGGCAGCCAGCTGCCAGGCACTCTTGACGGTAATCTGCGGATCATAGCCGATAACCTTCATTCCCAGGCTCAACGCAACATTGGCAACACGAATACCGATTGCCCCCAAGCCAATCACACCGAGAGTACGGCCTGGCAGTTCGAAGCCGGCATATTTTTTCTTGCCCTCCTCCACCTGTTTACTCATCGAGGCATCATCACCTTCTAGTTGGTTGGTATAGTTCCATGCCTGGCAGATGTTACGACTGGCCAGCAACATGCCTGCCACAACCAATTCTTTCACTGCATTCGAGTTAGCACCTGGAGCATTAAAAACAGGGATGCCAAGCTGACTCATTTTATCGACAGGAATATTGTTAACTCCGGCACCGGCACGACCCACTGCTTTCAAACTTGGCGGAATTTCCAAGTCGTGCATTTTGAATGAACGCAGCAGGATTGCATCCGGATGCTGAATCTCAGAAGCAACTTCATATTGATCGCGTGGCAAACGCTCCAGACCGGCAACAGAGATATTATTGAGCGTCAGGATCTTATGCATAAGTAAAGTCTCCTGAATCAGCCATTGTGCTTCTCAAAATCTGCCATTAACTCGATCAACGCATCCACACCCGCTTCTGGCATCGCGTTATAGATACTGGCACGCATACCACCAACAGAACGATGCCCTTTCAGGGTTTTCAGGCTGCGCTCGGATGCCTCTTTCAGAAACTGCGCATCAAGATCCGCATTAGCGAGCGTAAACGGTATATTCATCCAGGAACGGCTTTCCGGATCAACCGGATTGGCATAGAAATCAGAATTATCAATTGCCGCATACAGTTTGGCAGCCTTGCGCTGACTAATTTCAGCCATCGCTGTCAAGCCACCATTCTTCTTCAGGTAAGCGAATACCAAACCTGCCAAATACCAGGTATAGGTCGGCGGTGTGTTGTACATGGAATCATTTTCAACATGTGATGAATAATTAAACATGGTTGGCGTACCAGCGATGGTTTCACCAATCAAATCTTCACGCACGATCACAACTGTTAAACCTGATGGGCCAATGTTTTTCTGCGCACCGGCATAAATCACACCATACTTGGAAACATCGATCGGGCGTGACAGGATGGTGGATGACATATCCGCCACTAGTGGCACATCTCCGGTTTCTGGCACATATGGAAATTCAACACCGCCGATGGTTTCATTGGGGGTGTAATGCACGTAGGCAGCATTTGCATCAAGCTTCAACTCATTCTGTGCAGGGGCCTTTGTGAATTTACTCTCTTCAGTCGTTGCGGCAATATTTAGATTGCAATAGCGTTTGCCTTCAGCAATAGCCTTTTTCGACCAGGCACCCGTATTGATGTAATCTGCACTCGTCTTTCCACGCAACAGATTCATCGGCACCATGGCAAACTGGCTACTGGCACCCCCCTGCAGAAACAAGACTTTGTAATTGTCAGGGACAGCCATCAGTTCACGCAGATCGGCCTCTGCCTGAGCTGCGATCGAAACGAACTCCTTCCCGCGGTGACTCATTTCCATCACTGACATGCCACTGCCCTGCCAATCCAGCATCTCTTCCTGGGCTTGTTTCAGAACAGCTTCGGGTAACATCGCCGGACCGGCGCTGAAGTTATATATTCTTGCCATTTTATCCCTCGATAATTTCAGGAAGCCTCTGCTTAATCAGAGGTTTCAGGGTTGTTTGATTCTTCTTCGTCGTCTTCGTCTTCTTGTTCGTCGACCTTTTCGATCCCAATCAGACTTTCACCTTCTGACAATCTAATCAATCTGACGCCCTGCGTATTACGACCCATCACAGATATTTCGCCAACGCGGGTACGCACCAGGGTGCCGCTATCACTGATCAACATCAACTCATCGTCTGCACCCACTTGAGTAGCACCGACAACTTCCCCATTTCGGTCAGATGTCTGAATTGAAATCACGCCCTGGCCACCACGGCCATGGACTGGATAGTCCTCTATCGCAGTACGCTTACCATAACCTTTTTCAGTGACTGTCAAAACATCACCGACATCAACTTTGATCAAGGAAATGACCCGATGTGCAGGGCCCAGCTTTATCCCTTTCACACCCCGGGCAGTACGCCCCATAGCCCGTACATCATTTTCGTTAAAACGGATTGCCTTACCAGAACTACTCAACAACATGACATCATTATTACCATCGGTGATATCAACGCCGACAAGACAATTATCCCCCACCAACTCAAGTGCGATAATGCCGTTGGCACGCGGACGGGAAAAATCTTTCAGTGGTGTCTTTTTAACAACGCCATTGCTGGTTGCCATGAAAATGAATTTATCCTCTTCATATTCACGGATCGGCAACACCGCATTGATACGCTCACCCTCTTCCAATGGCAGCAAGTTTACAATCGGCTTGCCACGCGCCGTACGCCCCGCTTGCGGCAATTCATAGACTTTCTTCCAGTACAGCTTGCCACGACTGGAAAAACACAAAATCGTGTCATGGGTATTGGCAACAAACAGCTTGTCGATAAAATCTTCATTCTTGACGCTGGCCGCTGCCTTACCTTTGCCACCACGTTTCTGCGCCCGGTACATAGATAAGGGTTGTGCCTTGACATAACCGGTATGAGACAGGGTAACCACCACATCCTCTTCAGAGATCAAATCTTCCAGCGTCAGATTGAGACGCTCCTCGACAATCTCGGTGCGACGTTCATCACCATATTGTTCGAGAATTTCAACCAGTTCGTCACGGATGACTCGCATCAGGCGTTCAGGGTTGGAAAGGATATCGAGCAGATCGGCAATGCGATCAAGAATATCCTTGTACTCAGCAGTGATTTTGTCTTGCTCCAGGCCGGTGAGGCGGTGCAAACGAAGATCAAGAATGGCCTGGGCCTGGGCATCAGACAGACGGTAACCACCATCCACCAAGCCAAATTCAGCCGCCAAACCTTCCGGCCGAGACATATCTGAATCGGCACGAGCCAGCATATCGGTCACCACACCTGGCTGCCAGCTTCGCGCCATCAAGCCAGCCTTGGCTTCCGCTGGGTTGGACGAGGCCTTAATCAGGGCGATCACTTCATCGATATTGGCCAGGGCCACGGCCAGACCTTCCAATATATGACCACGTTCGCGCGCCTTGCGCAGATCAAATATAGTGCGGCGAGTCACCACCTCGCGGCGATGACGGATGAAGGCTTCCAGCATCTGCTTCAGGTTGAGCAGCTTGGGCTGACCATCCACCAGGGCAACCATGTTAATACCGAAGACATTCTCCAGCTGGGTGTACTGGTAGAGGTTATTTAGTATGACCTCGCCCACTTCGCCACGACGCAACTCAATCACGACGCGCAGGCCGTCCTTGTCGGACTCGTCACGCAGCTCAGTAATACCCTCAACCTTCTTGTCTTTGACCAGCTCGGCAATCTTCTCAAGCAGATTGGCCTTGTTCACCTGGTAAGGCAGCTCAGAGATGATGATGGTCTGTTTATCCTTGACCTCGTCTATCTCGATATTGCTGCGGGCACGCAGGTAGATACGGCCACGCCCAGTGTAATAGGCCTCGTGAATACCACGTGAACCATTAATCATGGCGGCAGTAGGAAAATCAGGTCCGGGAATGTGTTCCATCAAACCGGCAATATCAATTTCGGGATTGTCTACCAAGGCGAGACAGGCGTTGATCACCTCTTTGATGTTGTGAGGTGGGATGTTGGTGGCCAGGCCGACGGCGATACCCGCAGATCCATTAATCAGCAGATTGGGAATTCGAGACGGGAAGACGGTTGGTTCGTATTCGGATTCGTCGTAGTTAGCGACAAAATCGACCGTTTCCTTGTCCAGGTCGGCCAACAACTCATGGGCAATCTTGGACATGCGCACTTCTGTATAACGCATGGCGGCAGCGGAGTCGCCATCAACGGAACCGAAGTTACCTTGTCCATCCACCAGCATGTAGCGCAACGAAAATGGCTGGGCCATGCGCACAATGGTGTCATACACGGCCGTATCACCATGAGGATGATATTTACCGATGACATCCCCAACAATACGGGCGGATTTTTTGTAAGCCTTGTTCCAGTCATTACCCAGTACACTCATGGCGAAAAGCACACGCCGGTGAACCGGTTTCAGACCATCACGCACATCCGGCAGAGCACGCCCAACAATCACACTCATGGCGTACTCCATGTACGACTGCTTCATCTCCTCCTCGATAGTTATCGGGATGACTTCTTTAGCAAAATCTACCATGGATTGATTAAGTGCCTTTTATCTTCTAAAACTGCTTAATTTGCTGCTCGGACAACCCCACCTCGTCCGCGCAACAAGCCAATCGAATTTAAGCCGCGAATCTTACCATATTCCCTTTAGTCGCGGCATCTTTTTGTCAGCGTAAGCCCCTATGATCACTTAGAAAAACACTCAGTCTTCTAACCGTTCATCATCGCTTTCATCTTGACCGCATCAGGAGATTTCACCACCCCTTTTTCGGTAACGATGGCATCGACCAAATCAGCCGGTGTCACATCAAATGATGGATTCCATGCGTGGGCTGCCTCAGGCGCAATACGCTTACCTTCCAGAGTTAGCACCTCTTCCTCGGCACGCTGCTCAATGGGTATGTCATCACCACACGCGATGGCCATATCCACCGTCGAGGTCGGCGCCACAACCATAAACTTCACGCCGTGATACCGAGCTAATACCGCCAGGGAATAGGTGCCAATCTTGTTGGCCACATCACCATTGGCAGCAATGCGGTCAGATCCGACGATTACCCACTCGATTTTACCCTGCTTCATCAGCGTGGCAGCAGCACCCTCGGTTTGCAGTGTGACCGGAATATTATCTTCGACCAGCTCCCAGGCGGTCAGGCGCGCGCCTTGCAACCACGGACGTGTTTCATCAGCGAAGACATGGTTAATTTTACCGGTAGCAAAACCTGCCCGAATCACCCCCAGCGCCGTACCAATCCCCCCTGTCGCCAAGGCTCCGGCATTACAGTGCGTCAACACAGCACACGGCCCATCTATCAAGGCGGCACCCAGCTCACCCATATGGCGATTGGCTGCGACATCTTCGTCGTGGATTAGTTTGGCCTCAGCCAGTAATTCCGCAACAGGATCACCTTCAATCCCGGTCAGCCTGGCCTTCATCCGATCCAGGGCCCAGAACAGATTAACTGCAGTGGGGCGCGACTCCGCCAGCGCCCTGAAATCCTCTTCGATGGCGTTTTTCCAGTGAGCACTGGATTCGGCATAGCGATCCCGCGCTGCCAACACCACCCCATAAGCGGCTGAAATACCAATGGCCGGGGCGCCACGCACCACCATATCCCGGATTGCCTGCGCCACACCCAAGGCATCTTTCAGCACAATCCACTGCTCCAAACGCGGCAACAGGCGCTGATCGAGTAGTTTCAGCCCCTCATCGCTCCATTCGACGGCTCTGATTGTGTCGGGAAGTTCCATGGACATTGTGTGTACTCCTGAAAAAAGAAGGATGATACCGGGTAACTCAATCCCAGCTCAACTCATGCCTCAAACTGGCCGATATTTAATCAAGCCGAGCAATATTTTGTAGATACCATGATGAAAAGAGATCTAAAAACAGTTTTTCTGGCCGCCGCTATGGCACTTTATAGCCATCAGGGGTTTGCCGCCACACCAGGCTTGTGGGATGGCACAGCTGCCATGCCCCCGGAAACCTTATTTGTTCCAGAAAATCAACTAAGCCAAGGTTCATTTAAGTATGTCTCACTCCGCCCTGTCTACTTTGACAGCAGCAAAGCGACGCTTACCTATGAAGGCCAGCAGGCGCTCGATGCCGCGGCGGAGTACTTACTTAAGCATGACAACATCAAGCGCATCTTGATTGAAGGCAATACGGACGAAAAAGGCAGCGAAGCATACAACGACAATCTCTCTGATCGACGCGCCACGATTGTGCGTAATTATCTAACCATCAAAGGCATTGATCCCAATCTGATTAATCTTGCTGGCAAAGGTGAATTCCATCCGGTGGATCAAAACTGGACGCGCGAGGGGCGCCAGCGCAATCGGCATGTATCAATCTATGCCCTGCACTGGAATCGCTAAATCAGCGCTCGAGCAGTGACTTCCTGAACCCTCAGGTTATAATTCCAGCCTTGTTTAACAAGGCTGCACGTCTATGGAACAAATCGACACGCTCATTCACGCTGGCTGGATTATTCCTGTTATCCCGGAAAATACCTGGCATGAAGATTATGCGCTTGCCATCCACAACGGCAAAATCATCGACCTAATCCCCAGCAGTGATGCATCGAAAAAATATCAGGCCAATGTAACACTCGATCTGAATCAGCACGCCTTGATTCCCGGTTTAGTCAATACCCATACTCACCTCGCCATGTCCCTGTTCCGCGGCCTAGCAGATGATCTGCCCCTGATGGAGTGGCTGAATGGTCACATCTGGCCGGCTGAAGCCACCTGGGTCAGTCCTGAATTTGTTCATGACGGCAGCCGCCTGGCCATCTCGGAAATGTTGCGCGGCGGCACCACTGCATTTAATGACATGTATTTTTTCCCCGATGAAACAGCACAGGTTGCCGCAGAAGCCCATATCCGCGCCACGCTGGGTATGATTCTGATTGATTTTCCGACTGTTTGGGCGGCAGATGCAGATGAATATATCCACAAAGGCCTGAAGCTGCATGATGACTACCGCAACCACCCGCTAATTAAAACCGCCTTTGCTCCCCATGCCCCCTATACCGTTTCCGATGAGCCACTAAAGCGGGTGCAGACACTGGCAGAAGAACTGGATGTCCCGATTCATATGCACGTACATGAAACCGCAGATGAGATTGGCGGCAGCCTCGAACACCATCAAAACCGTCCACTTGCCCGTCTTAACAAACTCGGACTGGTGTCGCCGCGTTTGTTGGCCGTGCACATGACCCAACTTGATGATGAGGAGATCAAGCTATTGGCTCAAATGGGAAGTCACGTAGTTCACTGCCCAGAATCCAACCTCAAACTCGCAAGTGGCTTTTGCCCCGTTGATAAATTGGTCAAGGCAGGTGTCAATGTCGCCCTTGGCACAGATGGCGCCGCCAGCAACAACGACCTGGATATGTTTGGTGAAATGCGCAGTGCCGCGATGTTAGGTAAAGCAGTCGCGCACGATGCCAGTGCAGTGCCAGCAGCTACCGCTTTGAGCATGGCGACTATCAATGGCGCCAGAGCGCTGGGCATAGATTCAGAAACCGGCTCACTTGAGACTGGTAAGGCTGCAGACATTGTTGCCGTCAATCTGGGCAGCCTTGAAACCCAACCGGTCTACAACCCGATCTCGCAGCTGGTTTATGCCACCGGCCGGGACAAGGTAAGCGATGTCTGGGTGGCAGGAAAACACGTCGTCAAGGATGCTACACTCATTACCCTGGATGAAAAAATCATTCGTGAAAAAGCTGTTGAGTGGGGCAAAAAAATTTTTGCTGCAGACCAGAAGGAAGGGGAAAAATGAGCGCGGCAAGCACAGCATCAGCCAACGTTGACAAGGCAGAAGTACAAAAATTTGAACAACTCGCCTCTCGCTGGTGGGACCCCAACAGCGAATTCAAACCACTGCACGACATCAATCCATTGCGGCTGAATTATATTGACGAACGTGCCGGGCTGGCAGGTAAAAAAGTGGCCGACATCGGTTGTGGTGGTGGGATTTTGTCTGAAAGCATGGCTAAACGTGGTGCTGTTGTTACTGGCATCGATGCTGGTCATGCGCCAATCACTGTTGCCAAACTGCATGCGCTGGAATCAAACACCCAGATTGATTATCACCAAACCACGGCCGAGGCACTTGCATCAGAACACACAGCTGAATTCGAAGTCGTCACCTGCATGGAGATGCTCGAGCATGTGCCCGACCCAGGATCGGTGATCCAGGCCTGTGCTGATCTGGCCAAACCCGGTGCCGAGCTATTCTTTTCAACGATCAACCGCAACCCCAAGGCCTACACCTTAGCCATTGTTGGGGCTGAGTATCTACTCAATATGTTGCCCAAGGGCACCCACGACTACGCCAAATTTATTCGTCCATCCGAGCTTGGTCATTGGCTGCGTGAAGCCGGCCTGGAGTTAATAGATATCACAGGCATGAGCTATAACCCTTTGACCCGACAATATAAACTGGGGCGTGATATTGACGTTAACTATCTGGTTCATGCCAGAAAAAACATCACTTAAAACAACATTTTTTCAGAATAAATAAATAAACCGCGAATTACGCCGATAAACCTGTCATAACAAAGCTATGACCAAGGAATTTTTCAACGTGCGAACTGTATTATTCGATCTGGATGGAACTCTGGCGGATACCGCTCCAGATCTTGCCGACGCACTCAACAATGTTCGCGATATGCACGGCCTCAACCCCATGTCATTTGATGTCATCCGACCGATTGTTTCTCATGGAGCAAATGCATTGATTTATCTCGGCTTTGAGCTCGAACCTGGTGACGAGGGTTTTGATGCAATCCGCAAACAACTGCTCGATTCCTATCGAGAAAATATCGCTAATAAAACCCGTCTTTTCCCGGGAATGGAAAAGGTTCTGGACAAAATTGAATCGAATGGTCTGAACTGGGGCGTCGTCACCAACAAACCCAGCTGGCTAACCGAACCCTTGCTACGTGAATTAAATTTGCACCAACGTGCCGTATGCATCGTCTCAGGTGACACCACTTCCAAACGCAAACCTGACCCCGAACCCATGTTATTTGCATGTCAGATGGCAGGCTCACACAGTGACGAGTGTCTTTATATTGGTGATGCTGAACGTGATATTGAAGCAGGCCGCCGTGCCGGCATGAAAACACTAACCGCACTGTTTGGCTATATCGGTGATCATGACAAGCCCGACCTATGGGGTGCAGACGGTATGATCGATCAACCGGAAGAGATTTTAAACTGGCTCGGCCAGCAAGTTGCCTGACAAACCAACTAGGTTTTAACTATGGATAACACCGCCTTTTTCGCCGTCATCATTATCGCTAGCATTTTTGCAGCAGGGTTAGGCTATATTCTTTCAAGTCTTAAGTCACGATATCAGGTTGATGATCTCAGGCAGAAATACATTAATTTAAATGAAAAACTCAGCACGCATAAAAATGATACTACTCAGAAATTTTCTAACGTCGAAAAAATGCGTGAGGGACTTGAAAGCAGTCTCGGCACTCTGACTGAAAACGAAGAATTTACTACTGCTGACCTAGACGATCGAGATCGCTTTGTAGCCACCCTATTAAAACCATTGCAGGAATCCTTGCGCAGTGCAGACCAACAGGCCAAACGGATAATACGAGAAGGGCAAAAGGTACAGCATCAGCTTCAACAACAGTTAGACATTCTCAATGCACCGCAACAACTTGGGCGCGGTAATGTGAAAGAAATAGCTAAGTCTTTATGCGATGGTGTAACACGAAATCGTTGGGGCACTCAAACGCTTAAAAACCTGCTTGAATTGACCTACATGACCGATCATTACCGGATGAATGAATCCAATAATGAAGATTCCGATAATATTTCGCCTCCCTGCCTAATTAATTTGCCCAATAAGAAACAGATTGCCATAGACCCCAACACACCACTCGAAGCCTACGTAAATATCTGTCAGGCACCGGATGCAACTGTCAGGGGATGGCATACTGAGACTCATGCTCGTAAACTGCGCGAACGCATTCTGGAGATAACCAGCAGATTTTATCTTGCTCAATACCAAGAGAAACCATCAGCACAGATCCTAATGATACTGAATGACCACTACCTTGCCACGGCCCTTGAGGCAGACAGTGATCTATTAGATTTAGCTCAAAAAAACAATCTTATCCTCGCCACACCAACTGATCTTTTCAACCTGCTCCAGACTGCCTCATTTGGCTGGCGTCAACAGGCATTTTCCACAGATGCCAAAAAGATCCGTGAAACAGGCGTCCACCTGTACAAACGCTTTGGCACCTTTATCAAACTGATTGCGGAGCTTGGCTCCGAGCTGGGCAGTGTTCTCAACAGTTATAACCGCGCTGTTTCTGTGTTTGGTTCAACCGCCGCTGATGCAGAAAAACGTATGCAGGCTGGCGATGAAATTAACGACCCTTTAGCAGAAGAAGTCAAAGAGCAAACCAGAAAGCGCGCCTAGCCCCCTCCCCCTGAAAAACAACACCTAATTGCTGGGGTTTATCAGCTCGCAACATCGCGACGAGTTATGTATGCTATGGGCTCTTTTCTCAGTACTACAAAAACAAAATAATGACACCAGATCAATATTGCCAGGATAAAGCGGCGAAAAGCGGCTCGAGTTTTTATTACAGTTTCTTATTTCTACCGCCCCATCAGAAGCAGGCTATTATTGCCCTCTACGCCTTTTGCCGTGAAGTCGACGACGTGGTCGATGAATGCAGCGACCCCAGTTTGGCCAGCAATAAACTTGAATGGTGGCGCACTGAAATCACTAACCTGTTTAACGGTACTGCCACCCACCCTGTCACACAGGCCTTACAAACTTCAATAAAACAGTTCGATCTGCCACAGGAACATTTTATTGAAATCATCGATGGCATGGCCATGGACCTGGAAGAATTCACCTATGCCAGCTTCAAGGATTTAAGTCTCTACTGTTATCGCGTTGCTTCAGTGGTGGGCCTGATGGCGGCCGAGATCTTTGGCTATCAGGACCGCCAAACACTCAAGTATGCGCACAACCTTGGAATGGCCTTTCAACTCACCAACATCCTGCGTGATGTCGCCGAAGACGCGGCCAGAGGTAGGATCTACCTCCCCCAAGATGAACTGCAACGCTTTAATGTGTCACAGGATGAAATCCTGGATCACAAAATGAGTGACAATGCACGAGAGCTATTGGCCTTTCAGGCCAAGCGTGCCCAAGAGTATTATCAGAAGGCGTTTGATCAGTTACCTGAAGTGGATCGCTATTCACAACGCAGTGGCATTATCATGGCCGCCATTTACCAGGAAACCCTGAAAGAAATCAAAAACGATAACTATCGGGTCCTCGACCAACGCATCTCCTTAACCCCACTGCGTAAACTCTGGCTTGCCTGGCGTACCTCACGGCAGGAGAAAAAACGCTACCGGCAATGGAAGCGCAAAAAATGAAGACAGTTGTTGCTGGAGGTGGTTGGGCCGGTCTTGCTGCAGCAGCAACACTTAGCCAGCAGGACATTTCCGTAGACCTATTTGAATCCAGCAAACAACTCGGTGGGCGTGCCCGCTCAATCATCGATGATGAGTGGTATATCGACAACGGCCAACACATGATGCTTGGCGCCTATCGCAACACCCTCAAGTTATTCAATATGCTCGGCGTGGATGAACGCAAGATCGCCAGGCGCAAACTGCTCGAGTTTGAAATGCATTCGGCAGATAATAGTAAAGTCATGTTACGGGTACCCAACGTCGCAGCCCCGGTCCATCTACTCTGGGGGCTAATGCGAACCAAGGGCCTGGACCTGCATGAACGCGGCACTGCACTGCGACTAGGCGCTAGATTAATCCGTGACAAATTTTCAATCACCGACGATCTGCCACTGGAAAAGTGGTTACTACAAAATGGCCAGACCCGCCGCTTAATTCAATATTTGTGGCAACCACTCTGCCTTGCCATGCTCAACACACCGATCAAAGAAGCATCAACTAAGGTCTTTATCCATATCCTAAGAAAAAACTTTGCTCGTGAGCGCGATGATTCTGACCTGCTGTTTATACTTCCACCCTTATCAGCCTGTTTACCGACATTCGCCAAACAGTACATTGAACAACATGACGGCAGCATTCACCTCAACCAGCGCATCACAGGATTGGCAGTTGAAAATAACCAGCTACAGGGCATTTACATGGATGAAACCTACCTGTCTTGTGACCAGTTAATACTCGCCACACCCGCCTGGATAACTCAAAAATTGCTGGCCGAGCATGAAGCGACTCAACAGATCAGCCATGACCTGGAACAGTTTAATCATCACCCAATCTGCACCATTTACATCCAATACCCGGATACAGCTTCACTCGGCACTGAGTTTATTGGCCTCGTTGATAGTATGGCTCACTGGGTCTTTGATCGCTGCATGAATGGACAGCCAGGTTTAATGGCCGTGGTCATTTGCGGTCCGGGCGAACATATGAACATGGAGAATGAATCACTTGCAACCGTTGTAATAGATGAACTGGCAAGGCTTTACCCCAAATGGCCTGAACCAATTAAATGGCGGGTATTACGAGAAAAACGCGCCACGCTCAGCTGCGATACAACAGTTCAGGAAAAACGGCCTGAAACAAGAACCCCCATTAAAGGATTATGGCTGGCCGGTGATTATCTCAACACAGGCTACCCTTCAATACTTGAAGGCGCAGTGAAAAGCGGCATAATGAGTGCCAGATCGTTATTGGCAGAAAGGGCAACTAGTTCATCGGCACGTGCTGTGCGTTAACAAACATTGAAGCCTTACCGCTTCAATTCACCAACCCTCTTAACGCATTAACAACATCACCAGCCAGCATTCCTCTCTCACCACTAATAGCAGCTTTATCTGCCGCCGCCGCATGAAGACACACACCCATCTTTGCCGCGTCAGTCAAACTCAAACCTTGGGCAGCTAAGCCTGCGATCACACCCGTTAACACATCGCCCATACCACCCGTGGCCATACCGGGATTACCGTCGCTGCACAGGGCGACTTCATCATTGTCACCACTTACAAGAGTGCCCGCACCTTTTAACACGATGTTACCGGAGTAACGTTCATGCAACTGAGAGAAGGTGCTGAATCGATCCTGGTTGATTATATTTATTTCGGTATTTAACAAACGAGCTGCTTCACCGGGATGAGGCGTTAGAATCCAGTTACTTGATTGGCATGGATCCGCCGCTAACAAGTTCAGGGCATCTGCATCAACAACCAACGGTAAGCCGGATTCAAGTACTGTTTCGAATAATGACTTTGACCAGGCGTCTTGCCCTAAACCTGGGCCAATGGCGACAACCGTGGCACGTTGCAAGGCATCACGTAATTCAGAGTTTGATGTCACACCACGCCACATCACTTCTGGTCTGGCGGCCGCCATAGCAGCCACATGTTCGGGACGTGTCGCCACTGTGGTTAAACCACTACCGACACGTGCCGCCGCCTCGGCTGCCATACGTACCGCACCTGCCATTCCATAGTTACCACCAACCACCAACACATGGCCATGCTGACCTTTATGTGCGGTCTTTTGTCGTTTCGGCAGGCGTGATTTCAATCTCAACCAATCGATACGTTCAGATGCCGGAGCAACATTTTCAAAGACGGCATCGGGCACACCTAAATCATCATAGCTGACAACACCACTACACTCTGGACCTGAGCCAGTAAACATGCCTTGCTTGAGACCAATAAAACTCACTGTTGACTCGGCCCGCACTGCGGTACCCAAAACACATCCTGTGTCGGCATGCAGACCTGAGGGAATATCCACCACCAATACCGGCACGCCGGACACATTTATCTGATTAATCACCTCAGCCCAACGACCTTCCACCATCCGATCCAGGCCAGTACCAAACACTGCATCGATAATAACATCGGTTGTTTTTAATACGGCCGCGTCAAACACCCTGGCAACTAATCCCGCCGCCTGTGCCGCACCCCAGGCAGTTTTGGCATCACCCTTCAGCTCATCTGGATCGGTTACGGCAAACAGGGTGACTTGAAATCCCTTTTCTTTGGCCAAACGTGCGACCACATAACCATCACCTGCGTTATTGCCGGCACCACAAACCACCGCGATATGAGTTGCCTCAGGCCAGCGGCTACAAAGCTCATCGAAAACGGCACTGCCGGCGCGATTCATCAATTCAATTCCGGGCAGGCCATATTGCTGAATGGCGATTCTATCCAACTCTCTAACATCAGCAGCACGATAAAGTGTATATGGCAATCGACTCATAGCGGGTATCATAAAGTTATGTTTGAAGATGACAAATTACCGCAGCCCGATGACGCTGTCGACTACTCTGCTTTGGCAGCGGGAATCAAACAACAGGGCCAGGCCTTAGGTTTTCAACAGATCGGCATTAGTAATATCGATCTGCAACAGGCATCTGAGCACCTGCGCAACTGGCTTTCTGCCAATTTTCACGGCGAGATGAGTTATATGGTGCGCAATCAGAACAAGCGTGCTCAGCCTGAGCAACTTGTACCCAATACCATTCGGGTAATCAGTGCGCGTATGGATTATTTGATCCCCGCCTCAGATTCTGAAACTGTGATGAATAATCCGGAGCTGGGCTTTGTCTCACGTTATGCACTTGGCCGTGACTATCACAAGGTGCTGCGTAAACGTTTACAACAACTAGCCAGTTGGATCGAAACCCGTATCGGAAAATACGAATATCGTGTTTTTGTGGATAGTGCCCCGGTATTGGAAAAAGCATTGGCGCAGAAGGCCGGGCTAGGCTGGATAGGTAAGCACACCAACCTGCTAAGCCGGGAGGCTGGCTCCTGGTTTTTTCTGGGTGAAATATATATCAATCTGCCATTACCGACCGATGAGGGTGTTAGCGATCACTGTGGCAGTTGTCAGGCTTGTATCGACATCTGCCCTACCAAAGCGATTGTTGCCCCCTACCAACTCGATGCCCGTCTCTGTATTTCCTATCTCACCATTGAGTTACATGGCAGCATACCGGTTGAGTTACGCCCATTGATGGGTAACCGCATCTATGGCTGTGACGACTGCCAGCTGGTTTGTCCCTGGAACCGTTTTGCCAAGCTGTCACATGAGGATGACTTTCTGCCGCGTCATCAACTCGACACACCGCAGTTGCTTGATCTGTTTGCATGGGATGAAGCCGAGTTTAATGACAAATTGCAAGGCTCTCCCATTCGCCGCATCGGTCACGAGAGATGGTTGAGAAATATCGCCATTGCCTTGGGAAATGGGCCAAAGACTGAGACTGTGACCGAGGCATTAAACCGTAGGCTGACACATCCTTCGGCAATGGTTCGGGAGCATGTGCAGTGGGCGCTTGAGCAAGCCTAGGGCCACTCTGATCAATTCGTTTTTCGTCATTCCGGCCTGCGCCCATGACTGTCCGGAATAAATTAATAGAAATCTAGTATTAGCAAGGTACGACACTGGTGTGAGGAACAAGAGTCGTGTTTGAGACTTAACTATTTAAATTTTGGCAAGAGACTAAACTAATGCTCGTCATTCCGGCGAATACCCAAAGGGCACAAGGGCCGGAATCTATTTAACTGCGGAGACCCTGGATGCCCGCCTACGCGAGCATGACGAGTATTTTTTCAATATTTGCCGTTATTTTGAGCATGTTGTCGTGATTATAACTTCTGCTCATAGCTGCTCTAATTATTCCGGACAGTAATGGGCCTACGCCGGAATGACGAGTTAATCAGGGTGTCCCTAGGCTTCTGGTAGTTTGATAAAATGCTCGCGGTAATGTTGTAGCTCGCGAATCGAATCGCGAATATCATCCAGCGCCAGGTGGGACGAGTTTTTAGTAAAACTTTTTGCCACCTGTGGCGCCCAGCGGGCTGCCAGCTCTTTCAAGCTACTAACATCCAGATTGCGGTAATGGAAAAACTTTTCCAGCTCCGGCATGTATCGATACAAAAAACGCCGATCCTGACAAATACTGTTTCCACACATGGGTGAGGTATTGGCTGGCACATATTTGCGCAGAAATTCGATGGTTTGCAGCTCTGCATCGCGCTCACTGACCTGGCTATTCTTGACCCTTTCGGTCAAACCCGATTGACCATGCTGACGAGTACACCACTCGTCCATGCCTGCAAGCACCTCATCAGACTGATGCACGGCCAGCTCAGGGCCTTCTTCAAGAATATTTAACTCGGCATCCGTAACGATAGTCGCAATTTCTATAATGAGATCGTTATCAGGGTCAAGCCCTGTCATTTCAAGATCGATCCAGATCAGGTTATTTTGATTTTGCGCCATGTCATCCTCAAATGCGTTGATTGTAGAAGTCATTCTAACAATTGTTAACGGGTGTTACGACTATTTGCTTAGCTGTGATCGAACTAAAAAATGGGCTAGAATGGGTGAAACAGTAAAATGGAGTTTATATGAAAAGATTATGTACAACGCTATTTATTGCGCTAACCGCCTTGTCTCAATTTGGCCATGCAGCAGAGCACCCAGGTCAATCACTGGTCGACAAATCATGTCAGCAGTGTCATGACAATGACATATATACGCGCAGTAATAGCATACTGAACTCATTTCCTGAATTACAGGCCAGGGTCGAGTTTTGCGAAAATGCCGCCAACGCTCACTGGAATGAAACACAAATCAATCAGGTGATCGATTATCTTAATATTAGCTATTACAAGTTCCCCAAACCTTAAACATATTCCGATTGCCTGAGAATGTCACGCAAGCGTTCGCCACATCGTCAGCAACAGCAACAACAAAAAGAACTCTCCAACAACGCCATTACAGATGAGTTTAACAGCGGCCAGGTCGTCGCTTGTTATGGCGCCAAAGTGGATGTAGAAGATGACAATGGTACGGTTTATCGTTGTACTTCGAGACGCAAATTTGGCGCTGTGGTTTGCGGGGATCAAATCTCATGGCAAGCGACTCATGATAATGAAGGGATCATTGTTGAGGTTTTGCCACGGCATACCTTGCTTGCCCGACCTGACGACATCGGTCGCGAAAAACCGATTGCGGCCAACATCGATCAGATCATTATAGTCTTTACTGTCAAAGGATTAACCGATGAGAACTATCACCTTAATCACAACCTGATCGATCGCTATCTGGTTGCCGCTGAAAGCCTGGATATCACCCCGGTGATCATAATAAACAAGTATGACTTACTTACCGAGAGTGAGCGAAAACAACTTGAGTCAGACGTTAATCATTATAAATCTATTGGCTACCAGCTGATTCACACCAGCACGAAACAGGAACGCGGCCTTGAGCAACTGACCCAACAACTACAACATCAGATCAGCGTTTTTGTTGGCGAGTCGGGAGTTGGCAAATCATCAATAATACGCAGCCTGCTTTCAGATAATGAGATACGTGTAGGCGAGGTTTCGGCCTCATCGGGTAAAGGTAAACACACCACCACAGCAACCACCTTATATCATCTCAGCAGTGGTGGTGATCTGATTGACTCACCCGGTGTAAGAGAGTTTGGCCTGACCAGGATAGAGCCGGCAGCGCTGGCATTTAACTTTATTGAGTTCCGCAGCTATTTCAACCAGTGCAGGTTTCATAATTGCCTGCACAAGGCTGAACCGCAGTGTGCAGTCAAACAGGCCGTCGCAGACAACGAGATTAGTCAGTGCCGTTATGAAAACTATTTGGAAATTCTGGAATCACTGAACCAAAAGCTCAGTCCATACTAATCGACTTTACGTCTACCTGCAGCAGGGCCGCCAGCTCATCGGCATTGGCAACCACATCCGCTAATGTGTATTGATTTAGAACATCAAGAAAACTGGACTTGGCCACCTTTAGCGCCTTGATCAATGCACAGCCCGGAGCAATGGGACACGTATTACTTTCCTTGTCAAAGCACTCGACCATATTGAAATTAGGCTCGGTTTTTTGAATCACTTCGCCGATATTGATCTCTTCTGGTTTATAGGCCAGCAACATGCCGCCACCACGGCCGCGAGTGGTTTTGATATACCCCATATTGGAAAGATTATGCACCACCTTTACCAGGTGATTTCGCGAAACCTTATAGCTATCGGCAATTTCAGCAATTGTCGCCCGATGTTGCGGACGCATACCTAAATAAATCAGCACCCGCAAAGAATAATCAGTGTAAAGCGTCAGCTGCATGATCTGGCCAGAGTTATCTAATTGAAAGAGGCTACTCTATACTTGATCGACGGGTTCAATCAACATGCTAGACGACAGAATCACCAAGCCTCGGGCAATCAATATACCCTTGCCTTGATTTCGATGCTCAGCCCGCGCATTTTCATCACCGCGCAACATATTTCTGACCGATA
>CALZIO010000021.1 GCA_945787785.1 uncultured Chromatiaceae bacterium | reverse complement strand
TCCCTCAGAAGATGAGAGAACTCACCATGAATATCCGATTGGTCTTTGATTATTTGAAAATGACCAGAAATTCATGCCAAGCGGCGAATGGTTGAGGCGGAGAACAAATTCACCGTGATGTTCCTTTGCTAGTATTGAAGTGTTATGAATATTAAAGCACTCATTATATTTTTTCTGGCGCTAGGTGTAGCTGCCTGTGAATCACAAACACAGGATCAAGGTCGCGCTATCAGCACGCTCAGTGGTACAGCGGTTCTGCGTAGTCATAACCCACAACAGCTTGCCTTGGGCGAGTCTGTTTATAAGCAGCACTGTGTAGAATGTCATGGTCAACATGGCGAAGGTGATCCCAATTGGCGTCAGCGTGATGTGGATGGCATGTATCCGCCGCCGCCACTGAATGGAACCGGTCATGCCTGGCACCACTCTAAGCAGTGGTTGAAACAGATGATTCTGGATGGCAGTGAGCCGGGTAAAGGCAAAATGCCTGCCTGGGGTGGTCGGTTGAGCGAGGCGGAAGCCGACGCGGTTATTGATTGGTTTCAATCACTGTGGCCCGATCGAGTTTATGCCGCCTGGGTCGAGAATCAGCAACGTAATCGTGGATTGCGTTAATAACGTGGAGGTGCTGAAATGAAGCAGGAACTAGTGGTGCAAAGTTCCACGATTGAATGGCACAACATGCCTTGGGGATTTTTGTTTATGACCGGGATTGTGGTTGTGCTGGTGATAGTCATTAAAAATCTTTTGAAATAACAGGGAGTAAAGCATGTCCAATTACGGTTTTAGTGTGTCGGTGACATACGGATTTGATGAGGCAGTAGAAAAAGTTACGCAAGAGTTGGCCAAGGAAGGTTTTGGTGTGCTGACAGATATTGATGTGCAGGCCACCTTCAAAAAAAAGCTTGATCACGACCGACTGCCCTATCGTATTCTGGGGGCATGTAATCCACCGTTGGCAAAACAGGCAATCGAGGCCGACGCTGACATCGGTCTATTGCTGCCCTGTAATGTCGTAGTGCGTGAAGAAGAGAGCGGCTCGGTGACGGTGGCGTTTATGGACCCTGCCGCGGTTTTGCAGTTGGTCGAAAAAGAAGGTGTGACAGAATTGGCTAATGCCGTGAAGGAAAAACTGGCAAAAGTGAGGGATGCGCTAGCTTGATTTGACTATTCAGTTATTGGATTACCATTATTTATTGATTGAAAAAGTGAAGTTGTCTAGATTAATACTTAATGTAGTGCTGATATAGGCCGATGAAGTAAGCAGTTCTATTAATTAATCCAGAGTAAGGGATGCCTGGAAACAGCTTTTTTCGCTATTCACTCGGTGTAGTAGTGACCGTATTGATCGCCATCCTGGTGTTGGTGTGGTTTGGTATTACTTCAAAATCCCATATAAAACATGTTGAAGAGCATTGGACTGTCGATAGCAAATTAGCTGCCGAGAGTGCCTATACCGTCAGTCGTATTCACAAAAGTTTTGGTTATGGTGGCTTCATCCATAATTTTAAAAACTTTGTCTTGCGTCAAGATAACAGCCGCATCGCAATTATTGATCAAAATCTAGCCGAAACCTATGAGGCGATTGAACAATATCAATCCTTGGCGATTTCAGGTAATGAGCGGGCGGCAATCACTCAGTTCCGTGAGGTTGTTGATCTTTACGCAAGCAAGTATGCGCTCGCTAAGCGGTTGGTGGGGCAGGGTGCGAACTTTGATGAGATAGATAAGCAAGTTAGGGTTGATGATCTGCCTGCTTTGCAGGCCCTTGGATATTTGTCAGAAGCAACCCTGAGTTACAATCGTACTGTGGCAAATGAGGTCGAGCAGGATATCTCACAGGCCTTAGCGTTTTTCGATTGGGGTTGGTTGCTTATTCCATTGTTCGTGTCTGTGGGAGGCGTGGTGATTGCCATGCTGCTCCGTCTGACACAGAGTAATGTGGCATTACTGAATGCCAAGCAGTACGTTGATGATGTCATCAAGGCAGCGCCAGATGCCTTGATAGTGGTGAATAAAAGCGGCGAGATTTTGAGTGCCAACATTGAAGCGCAGTCGCTGTTTGGTTATAGCCATGATGAATTCACTGGCCTTAAGTTGGAACTATTGTTACCCGAGCGCTTTCGCAAACAACATCATGGCTATCTAAAACACGCTTTTGAATTGGGCAAATCTCAGCCAATAAGTGCACGTAAAGAGTTGGTGGCATTAACAAAGCAGGGTGAAGAAGTTCCGGTCGAAATCAGCCTCAGTTATACCTTGCAAAATGGCGAGGTTCAATCCATTGCCGCCATTCGGAATGTCTCCGCCCGCAAACTGACAGAACGTAGTTTACGATTGGCGCGCAAAGTATTGGATGAAGCATCAGAAGGGATTTTGATTACAGATAGCGAGACTAATATCATTGATGTGAATTCAGCTTTTTGCCAGCTAACCGGGTATGAGCATGATGAATTGTTAGGGCAGCGACCGTCGATGTTGAGTTCTGGCCGGCATGATAAGGCCTTCTATCAACAAATGTGGCATCACCTGAATGTGGAGGGTCACTGGAAAGGTGAGATCTGGGACCGGCGTAAAGATGGCCAGTTGATCCCTAATCTTGTCAGTATGAGCAGAGTCGCGGATGAAGACGGTCGTGTCAGTCATTATGTCGCTATATTTTCAGATATCACCCAGATCAAAGAGAAAGAACAACGCCTGGAACAGCTGGCTCACTTTGACCAGTTGACTGGTTTGGCTAACCGTATGTTATTTCATGACCGTCTGCGGGCAGCGTTACACCGGGCTCATCGCCACGACAATTATTGCGCGGTGTTGTATATCGATCTGGATGGTTTTAAACAGGTGAATGATAGCTTTGGTCATGAGGTAGGTGATAATGTCTTGATCAAAGTTGCCAATAAAATCACGCAAGTGATTCGTGAAGATGATACCGCTGCACGTCTTGGTGGAGATGAATTCGTCATCATCTTTAATGAGCTGCATGATTGTAAAGAAGCCGAAGTATTAGCGGCCCGCTTGCTTGAAGAACTCAATTTTGAAGTCAATGCCGGTGAGGAGTCGTTGCCCATATCGGCCAGTATTGGGATTGCCCTCTATCCAGATCACGGCGATTCTGTGGAGCGATTAATGCGCTGTGCTGATCAAGCGATGTATTATTGCAAACACCATGGTAAAAATTCTTATCGTTGCTTTAGTAAAGAGATAACTACCTTGGCCGAGACTGACATGAAAGTCTAAGTCTTGCCGGTTGCACTAGGGCCTGTTAACCCTAAGGTATTCATTCGGCAACAAATTCATAATTGATCTATTTCCCCTTTCTTTAATAGACTTATCCGCTATTGTGATAGTTGTGCGATAACGTGGTCTAATGTTCTGGTTAACGCGTGGCTGCAATAAATGGTTGCGCTATATTTCTAAATGGAATTGTGAACGGGTAGATTGAATTGAGTAAGCAAACCACAGTCAGACTTTCTGTCGGTGGCATGAGCTGTGCGGGTTGCGTTGCCACCGTCGAAGAAGCCTTGCAAAAAGCGCCTGGCGTATCCGTGGCTAGTGTCAACTTTGCCGAGCATACCGCTGACGTAAATGGCGAAGCTGATGTTGAGGCCTTGATCAAGGCGGTTGAGGCGGCTGGTTACGAGGCGGCTGAGTTAAAAGGCAGTGATGAAGAGGCGCAAGAAAAGGAGGCGGCGGAGCTTACCTATTATCGCCAGCTGTTAAAAAAATCCGCGGTGGCCGCGGTTGTCGGTGTACCACTGTTTGTGATGGGTCTGTTTGGAGCCATGCCAGGCATGAGCGGATCAGGGCGGCTTTTTTGGTTGGTCGTAGCGGCATTGAGTCTGTTTGTGCTGATCTATTCCGGGGGGCGTTTCTTTAGCGGTGCCTGGAAGTCATTTAAAAATCACAATGCCAACATGGATACCTTGATCGCGCTGGGTACCGGTACTGCCTGGGCCTATTCAATGTTAATTACGTTGATTCCGGATCTGGTGCCGGAACAGGCGCGTCATGTCTATTTCGAGGCGGCAGTCATCATCATCGCATTAATCAATTTCGGTTCGGCATTGGAGATGCGCGCCCGTGGTAAGACTTCTGAGGCGATCAAGCGGCTCATCGGTCTACAACCCAAGACGGCGCGAGTAATGCGCGATGGCCAAGAGCTGGATGTGCCTATAGAGCAGGTGGGGCTGGATGACACGCTGCGCTTGCGTCCTGGTGAAAAGATCGCCGTTGATGGTGTGATTATCGATGGCCATACTCGTGTTGACGAGTCCATGCTGACCGGCGAGCCGATGCCGGTAGAAAAACAGATAGGTGACGAAGTGGTTGGCGGCACTATCAATAAATCTGGCAGTGTTTTGTTTCGTGCTACCCGCATCGGCAAAGACACCGCCTTGGCACAGATTATTGAAATGGTGCGCCAGGCGCAAAACTCCAAACCGGCGATTGGCCGCCTGGTCGACAAGATCGCCGCCGTGTTTGTGCCGACCGTACTGATCATTGCTGTGCTTACCTTTATGGTCTGGTTCAATTTTGGTCCTGAACCAAAAGCAGCCTATGTCCTGGTTACGACTATGACGGTACTGATTATCGCGTGTCCTTGTGCTCTGGGCCTGGCGACACCGATCTCAATCATGGTTGGAGTAGGCAAGGCAGCCGAGTTTGGTGTCTTGATCCGCAATGGTGAGGCGCTACAACGAGCCGGGCAGCTGACTACGGTGGTGTTGGATAAAACAGGCACAGTGACTGAGGGTTTACCGGCGGTGACGGAGTTGATTTCTGTTGCAGGTGATCAATCTGAGTTATTGCGGCTGGCTGCGAGCCTTGAGGTTGGGTCTGAACATCCGCTGGCGGAGGCGATTGTTTCAGCAGCAAAACAGCGCGGTCTTGAATTGAAATCAGTGCAGAATTTTTCAGCCATGGCCGGGCATGGCGTGAGTGGTGAGCTGGATGGGCAGCAGGTATTACTAGGCAACAGAAAATTAATGTCCGATGAGCAGATTGATATCAGTGAACACACAGAGCTAGCGCAGAGCCTGGCCACACAGGCTCAAACGCCGATGTACCTTGCCGTTGCTGGGCGCTACGCTGGTATTGTGGCGGTGGCTGATCCCGTCAAACAAGACTCGAAGACTGCTATTGAACGTTTACACCTGGCGGGTCTCAAGGTCGTCATGCTGACGGGTGATAACGTGGCCACGGCCCAGGCAGTTGCAAAACAGGTCGGTGTGGATGAGGTCATGGCTGAAGTCTTGCCTGAAGACAAGGCGAACAAAGTGGCTGAATTGCAACGGCATGGCGAAGTTGTGGCCATGGTTGGCGATGGTATCAATGATGCCCCGGCACTGGCGCGTGCCGATGTTGGTTTTGCCATAGGAACGGGTACCGATGTCGCCATCGAGAGCGCTGATATTACCCTGATGCGCGGCTCATTACATGGGGTGGCAGATGCCATTGCCATCTCCAAGGCGACGCTTAGCAATATCAAGCAGAACCTGTTCGGCGCATTTATATATAATAGTTTGGGGATTCCGGTGGCGGCCGGTGTGTTGTTTCCGTTTACAGGGCTGTTGCTTAATCCAGTGATTGCCGGTGCGGCCATGGCCATGTCTTCAGTGACCGTCGTGAGCAATGCAAATCGCCTGCGTATGTTCAAACCGCGGGGGGCTCAGTCGTGAATCTGATGGCGAATCTGCTGGCTTTATTGTTGATTGGTTTTATTGTCTGGTGGTTCTGGTTGGCAAAACCATCTCGTAGAAAAGCAGTGACTGATTCAATCGATGTTATTGTTGATGGTGGTGTATATACCCCCGCAGTGATTGAAGTCACTCAGGATAAGCCTGTGATTCTGAATTTTATTCGGCGTGATGCCTCGCCTTGTGCCGAAAAAGTGATATTTGCAGAAATGGATGTCAGTGCCGATCTGCCCTTGGATCAAGAAAAAAAGCTGGAATTGAACCCGCACCAAAAAGGTGAGTTCGACTTTACCTGTCAGATGGGAATGTATCGCGGCAAATTGATTGTTAAGTAGTTAAGCAGATGTTCCTTGGAGATATTTTCTTCTAATTCTGACAAAGATCATTACGCAAGGGTATAATACTGTGCCGCGTTCTTGAAGTGTTCTCAGCTTTGCTGATTTTGACCGATAGTATTACGTGGGGCAGGGCATTTTTGTTGGTGAGATCAGGGAGTTTAAATAATGGCGGTATCTGCAGGTAGAAGACCGGTGATGATACTTTATTCGGACAATAATTGTCCGTACAGTCACCGGGCAAGAATTGTGCTCGCAGAAAAAAATATTAGCGTCGATATCACTCCTGTTAAAGATCACCATTTGCCCGAAGACCTACTTGAACTGAATCCTTACAATTCACTGCCAACTCTGGTTGATCGTGATCTGGTGTTGTATCACTCACGTATCATAATGGAGTATCTGGATGAGCGCTTTCCCCATCCTCCCCTGATGCCTATTGATCCCGTAGCGCGCGCGCAGAGTCGCCTATTCCTTTATCGGATCGAGCGTGACTGGTATAGCCTGTTGGATGATCTGATCGGGCAGGATACCAGCCGGGCGGATAAGGCGCGTATTATCTTGCGTGATGGTTTGATGGCAGTGGCACCCATATTCGAGCAGAAACCTTTTTTTATGAGCGATGAATTCAGTTTGGTCGACTGTTCGCTTGCAACTTTGATCTGGCGCCTGCCAAGTTATCAGATTGAACTGCCTGCTCAAGCTCAGCCTTTATTGAAGTATGCCGAATCAATATTTGAGCGTGATAGTTTTCAGACCAGTTTGACAGAAGAAGAGCGAGATATTCATAGCTAAGTGAAAGAAAGAAGGATCTAATGGTGATTTCATCCCGCCCCTATTTAATCCGGGCCATTTATGACTGGATAGTCGATAACAATCTAACGCCTTATCTGCTCGTGAACGCTGAGGCAGGCAATGTCACGGTGCCGGAACAATATATTCAGGATGGCCGTATTATTTTAAATATAAGCCCACAGGCGGTTCGTGGGCTGGAATTAACCAACGACTGGGTGATGTTCAGCGCCCGCTTTAGTGGCGTGTCTATGGAGGTGAGTGTGCCCCCGTTGGCAGTACTGGCGGTCTATGCCAAGGAAAATGGGCGCGGCATGGTTTTCTCGGATGAAGATGAACCAGTGGATGGTGAGCAACATCCAGAGCCACCAGATGATGAGCCTTCTGGGCCCACAAGCAAGGGGCGGCCAAACTTGAAGGTGGTGAAGTAGTCCGAACAGTTTGATTCAATTTTAAAAGAGGCGGGTTTAACCCCGCCTTTTTTTGTCTATGATTATTATGCTAGTCGTATCATGAGTTAATATACGCGGTGATTTGACGATATTCATGGAAGCGAATAACGGGTGTTTCTTATGCTGAAAATCATTTGTGGTGATATCACCAAGCTCAAAGTCGATGCCATCGTTAATGCGGATAACTCCGAATTGATTCCTGGCGGTGGTGTTGATGGTGCAATCCGCCGAGCTGCTGGCCATGAGCTGAATGAGGCTTGTTCCCGTTTGGGTGGTTGCCCTGTGGGTCAGGCTCGACTCACACTGGGATTTCACTTGCCGGCAAGGTATGTGATCCACACTGTGGGTCCGGTATGGCAGGGTGGTGATCAGGGTGAGGCTGGTTTATTGCATAGTTGCTATAGGCAAAGCTTTAAGGAAGCGATGAACAGAGACATGCGTTCAATTGCATTTCCCTGTATCAGCACCGGCATCTATGGCTATCCCAAAGACGAGGCGGCAGCAATAGCACTGCAAGAGATGCGTGCGTTTGAAAATCATTTTGAAGAAATTGTTGCTTGCTGCCACTCAGAAGAAGATAAGAAGCGCTATCTGGATATTGTGAATAGTTGTTAACCTGCAGAGCCTTGTTCGTGTGCTTGCTTGGTCAGGCATAAATCTTCGCTGTTAGGGATGCGCAGGATGATTGTTATGGGTATCAGCAGCACTACCGCAACCAATGCCTGCACCAGGCTCGATTCAAGAATCAGAATAGAAAAAGCACCGGAACAGAGTATAGAGGTGATGGCGATAATCTTGGCCCGTTTGGGCATGGAACGAGTTGCCTGCCAGTGTCTGATCATCGGGCCGAAAAGACTGCTGTCCAGCAGCCATTGATAAAAGCGATCTGAAGACTTGGCAAAACAGGCCGCGGCCAACAATACAAAACAAGTGGTCGGCATTACCGGCAGGATAGCGCCTAGCACTGCCAAGCCTAGAAAGATGAAGCCAATTAGAGTCAATAGAGGTTTCATTGATAGCGCTATCCGTTCGGGTTTGCTCAACAATCAGTCTGGATTTATATCGGCTAAATAACAGCGAACCTGTAGTTTATTTGTTGGAATTAATAGCGGCTAGCTGTGACAGCCAAGGTTTTGTTTAAGTGGCGCGCGGTTAGAAGGGTGGCTTGTTAAATCAATTATTTAGTCTGATTGTTTGGTGCCGGGGAGGCGAGATTTTCAGTGCTTGGCAGGCGCAGAATAATAAACACCGGGATTAGCAGAATGGTCGCCACGAGCAGTTTTAAGGGCAAAGCAGCAATCATGTAGATTGATAGTGCACCACTGCAGAAGATGGTCGCCATGGCCAAAATCTTGGCCCGCTTTGGCATCGAACGGTTGGTCTGCCAATTGCGGAGTATGGGGCCGAAATGGTGATGGGCCATCAGCCAGTCGTGAAAGCGGTCTGACGATTTGGCAAAACAGATGGCGGCTAGCAAAACAAAGGGCACAGTAGGCAAAAGCGGGACAAAAATCCCGACAAAGCCGAGGCCGACAAAACACAGCCCAGCCATCGAAATGAGCTTTTTCATACGGCTATTTTATCGCTTCAGGACCCTGGTGGCCAATCGGACTGGCTGGGGGTAATTTTTTATCCGGATTCAGAATGTTGTTGGGATCAAACTGAGATTTTATGCGGCGCATCAAGTCGAGCGTCGTGGCATCGATTTCCCGTGCCACAAAATCGCGTTTTTCCAGTCCGATCCCGTGTTCACCTGAGATGGTGCCATTGAGCTCTAAGACCAAACTGAAGACTTCATCCAGACACTTTTCAGATTGTTGCATCTGTGCAGGATCATCGGGATCAATGAGTAGATTGACGTGAATATTGCCATTCCCGGCGTGGCCAAAATTGACGATGGGGATCGCATACTTTTCCGATAAGGCTTGCAGACCGTTGATCAACACGGGTATTTCCGACACGGGCACCACTACATCTTCATTGATTTTTTTGGGGGCGATATTGCGCAGTGCTGGCGACAAGGCCTTGCGTGTCTCCCATAATGAGGCAACCTGTTGTTGGGTCTTGGCAACGACGAGCTCAAGCAGGCCGTCATTATGGGCTGCCGCTGCCACTTGATCTGCGGCTTGATCCAGGCTGGCCTCAAGGCCATCAACCTCGATCATCAACATGGCGCCTGCTCCGTGGGGCAGATCTGCTTTGGAATAGTTGCGGATCATTTCAATCGCCTGACCGTCGATGAACTCCAATGTGCAGGGGGTAACCGATTGCGCCATGATGGCTGAGACGGCCGCCGCGGCGCTATTTATATCCTGATAACTTACCTGCAGAGTTCGCTTTGCTTCCGGCAGTGGTGTGAGTTTGAGCGTGGCTTCAGTGATGATAGCGAGCGTTCCCTCCGAGCCAATCAGCAGACGGGTCAGGTCATAACCGACGACTCCTTTGCTGGTATATACCCCGGTGCGTATCTCTTTACCATCACCGGTGATGGCGCGCAGGCCAAACACATTATCGCGGGTGGAGCCATATTTGACGGTGCGTGGCCCGGCAGAGTTATAGGCCAGATTTCCACCCACGGTACAAAAGGCTGCGCTGGTGGGATCGGGTGACCAGAAAAATCCGTGTTCCTTGGCGGCATCCTGGACCTGTTGGTTGGTGATGCCGGGTTCAACCACCATGACCCGGTTGGCCGGATCCATTTTGATAATGCGCGTCATACGTTCCAGTGACAGCACAATGCCGCCATGAATCGGGACGGTAGCGCCAGTGGTGCCAGTGCCGCGGCCGCGGGCGATCAAGGGAATTCTCTCATCGTTGCAGAACGCCACCAGTTGCTGAATCTGGTTATGATCAGTGGCCATTACCACGGCATCAGGTAAGGCCTGGCGGCGGCTGTTGTCATAGCCGTAAGGCCAACAGTCAGACGGAGCTGTGAGCAGATTGTCCGGGCCGCAGATCTTGGACAAGCGGGATACTATTGTTTGATCAAGGCTCACGAGGTGGGCTGGGTGTATTCAAACAGTTTAACGATCTGTTTTACTTCACTAACCTGGCGCGCGGCATTGGCGGCAATGTCGCCTTCTTCTTTTGTCACCAGTCCCATCAGATAGACGACCTGGTTTTCTGTGACGACTTTGATTTCCAGGCCGGTAATCTCTTTGGCAGAAAACAGGGCCGTTTTTACCTTGGAGGTGACGTAGGTGTCTTGTCGGCGTGACGTATGTTCTGAAGGTGGGGCAACAATGGTTTCGTTATAAATCATTTTTATCGTGTCCACTTGTTGAGTATGACGCACCACCTTGTCGCGCATTTCTAGCGTGGGAGTTTCGCCGCTCAATAACACCACACCGTTATAACTAGTAACGTTGACATGGATGTCACGCCTGATAGTTTCGTCGGTATAGATCGCTTCCTTGATATTAATTTCGATGTTGTTGTCATTAATGATGGTGGAGGTGTCACGTCGATCAACGGCAGCAGCGCCTGCTACAGCGCCGCCCGCCACTATTGCCGTGCCGACACAACCGTTAACTGAGATAGTAGTGACGAGCGTAAAGATTAGTAGACCTGCAAATCTAAACATTGTGTATTCTTTCTACTCTTTGTGGCCAAAAATCTGTTGATCAATCTGTTCGCACAGACAGTGGATGGTGAGGAGGTGTACTTCCTGGATACGGGCGGTTGATTCCGCCGGTACGCGTATCTCAACGTCACCTTCTTCGAGATGTGCCGGGATCTCCCCGCCATTACGGCCAGATAAGGCAATCACTTTCATGTCGCGTTCATGAGCCGCATCGATGGCGTTAATGATGCTGGGTGAGTTGCCGCTGGTTGAGATTGCCAGCAGAATGTCGCCGGCCTGGCCTAAGGCGCGAACTTGTTTGGCAAACACATCTTCATAGTGATAGTCATTGGCGATTGAGGTCAGGGTTGAGCTGTCAGTAGTGAGGGCGACTGCCGGCAGACCAGGACGCTCCATCTCAAAACGATTAAGTAGTTCGGATGAGAAGTGTTGTGCATCGGCGGCTGAACCACCATTGCCGCAAGTCAAAATCTTATTGCCATTGAGTAGTTGTTGCACCAGCAGTGATGCACCGTCAGCGATGACGGGAGCCAATGTTTCAACGGCGTCGAGTTTGGTTCTGGCGCTATCCTTAAATGTTTGTTGAATGCGTGAGATAGCATCCATAAATTAAATCCTCATTAGCGTGCTTGCTTTGTGATGAAGTTTACTCTTATGACGTTTGAAACGCATCTTGAATCCAGTCGATTGAAAATCTGTTTGTTGCCTGGGTCATGGATATGACATCAAATCTGGCCGGTTGTTGCGCCAGTTGCCTGTTGTTCTGCAAATAATAGGAAGCCGTGGCGATCAATTTTTGTTGTTTACGCCGGTTTACTGTTTCTGCCCCGGAGCCAAAATCTGTGTTGCTGCGGTAGCGTACTTCTATAAAAACTGTGGATTTGCCATCGGTCATGATCAGGTCAAGTTCGCCGTGGCGGCAATGGTAGTTACGTTCAAGCAGGTGCAGGCCTTGTTGTTGCAAATATTCACAGGCCTCAGCTTCGGCTAACTGACCGGTCTGCTGTTGTGCAGTCTTGCTCATGATTTTTCATCAGACAACAGGGGGGCTGGGTCGATCAGGCGTGGTTTGCCAGACTTGAAACGAGCCCAAAGCAGTTGCCGGTGAATGCGGTTACTGTCGTCTAGATAAAGATTGCCGGTAGCTGCACTCAAGTGTGCCTCTGGATTGTTATGCATTTGATTTAAATAATTGATCAGTCGGTAGGCATCAATACCCATGGCATAGAGCCGTTTAAATGGGATGGCATTGCTTTGCCAGATATTGGTGATGGTCTGCCAGTTCGGTTGAGGTGTCTCGCTACTGGAGAAGACCCAGGGCATGTCGCAAAAGATAATGCCATCCATGTCGCGGTCCTGAGTGGGGTTTTGTTCGCCACTAAAGACATGGGATGAACTGTAAACAGGTATGTCGGCAGCGTAATAGAATTTCAGCTGAGGCCGAATTTGGCGTGCTTGATTGGGAAAGGCAGCCAGATAGATAAAATCGATATCCTGGCGCCGGCGCGGTTCGAATTTTAGGTCCAGGCGGGTCAGTCTTTCTAGCTCCTGTTTACGTTGTCGGCTTTCATCGATATTTAACAGGCTGATGACGGGACCGGAAAAATCGTGCATGGATGCTTGGTAGCGTTGCGCATCGACCACTTTACCATCCAGCTGATGCCAGTGTTGCTCAAAGGTGGTGAGCATCCGTTCGCCCCATTCGCCTTCAGGAGTCAAGATTACTGCATTGTTGTATCCCTCGAGCCAGGCACGCTCGGCAACCTGGCGGGCTTCATCTTCGGGCAATAGGCCAAATTGAAAAAAGTTATTCGCAACCTTGCCCTCATTGCTTGAGTAATTCAACGCCAGGGTCGGTACCGCTGACTTCTCTGCGTTGGCATTCGCCAGTTCTTCAACCAGTGGTTTATGTAAAGGGCCGACGACAAAATCGGCACCATCAGCTAAAGCTTGTTGATACACCACAAGACCAGTGCTGACATCATCGGTGGTATCGTAAATGCGGATTTCAGGTGCGTAGCCAGAATCCATATCACTATCGATTTGACTATAGTATGAGGCTAAAAATCCATCGCGCACGGCTTTTGCCGGATTGGCAAAATTACCACTCAACGGTAGTAATAGTGCAATGCGTTCGGCGCGCTCAAACTGGATTTCTTGACGCATGAGTAGCTCGGCGATGAATTCATCCGCGGCTGGATGCATCGGATAGTTATCCAGCCATGCTTGCATTTGCAATTCTAATTGAGAGGGGTTGTTAAGCGATGTTTTATAGAGATAGCCCAGCTCAAGCCAGCCGCTAAGCACATCAGGCGCCGGCTCTGTACGGAAGGTCTCCATGGCACTGCTGCTAAGCTGGCTCAGCGATTGCCAGATCTGGTGATGATTGCGGCGGATATCTGCTGGATCAGACAGTCTCTCCTCCAGCAGTACGCGTTCACGAGTTGCTTCTAGATAATTGCCAGCCATTGCATAGGCGTCGGCCTTAGTGTTGTGCCAGTCCGATGCTATCTCGGCGGGGATTGTCTCAGCAGCAGCGCTTAGCTGGTCGAGTGCTGCATCAGGCTGAAATTCAAGTAAGGCAATTCGTGCCGATGTGAGGCTGTAACGAAGCTGATCATCACTATTCAATTGCGACGGATCAATCTGATCCATCGTTGCCTTGGCCCGCGCCACATGTTGGCCGCGAGTGATTATCGCCGCTGCCGCCAGCAGGTATCGTTGTTTCTCCATGCCGCTGCTTTGCTGTGCCAAAGCCAGGTAGCTCTGGGCTGCGATGACGAAGTTGCCTTTTGCGCTGGAGATTTCAGCCTGCTCAATGAAGGCTTGGCTTTGATCGGCCTGATCGCTAAGCGGTGGTTGCGGCGTGGTGGAACAAGCGCTGATCATTGCGCTGATTGCCAGTACAGCAAGATAGCCAAGTGTATTGTGTTGCGTTTCAGGACGAGACATATAAGGTTATGAATGTAATCGATAAATTGTTGATTATTGGCCGATGGAAAACAGATCGGGCAAGTATATCACGGCATGCTACCCTGTAGCTTTGATCGCGTTAAAGGCTCCTGAATCATGTCAAAACAAGGCTTGCTATATCTTGTTGCTACCCCGATTGGCAATCTGGGGGATATGACGCCGCGGGCGATTGATATCTTGAATAGTGTTGATGTAATTGCCGCTGAGGATACCCGCCACAGCGGCAAGTTGCTACAGCATTTTGGCATCAAGACCCCGTGTCTGGCCTATCATGAACATAACGAGCGGCAGATGTGTGACAGGCTGGTGCAGCGTTTACAAGCGGGTGAGCAGATAGCATTGATTTCAGATGCGGGGACACCGTTGGTGAGTGATCCTGGCTATCACTTGGTGCGTGCGGTGCGCCAAGCGGGCTTGCAGGTGGTGCCGGTACCCGGGGCCTGTGCGTTGATTGCGGCGTTGTCCGTTTCAGGTTTGGCTTCAGACCGGTTTGTGTTCGAAGGGTTTTTGCCGGCTAAATCTGCGGCCCGGCGTCAGCGATTAGAATCTTTGATTGATGAGATGGGTACCCTTATTTTTTATGAATCCACGCATCGCATTGAAAGTAGTCTGGCGGACATGGCCGCGATATTTGGTGGACAACGCCGAGCTGTGGTCGCACGCGAATTAACCAAACGTTTTGAAACGATTCATGGCGACAGTTTATCTGCGCTACTGGATTGGTTGGCTGCTGACCCGGATCAGCGCAGGGGTGAATTTGTCGTGTTGGTGCAGGGCGCGCTTAAAACAGAGGGCGCTGGCGTGGATGCTGAAGCTGCTCGTGTTCTTTCAATACTGATGCAGGAGTTACCGTTAAAACAGGCTGCAGCGCTCGCTGCCAAGATCAGCGGTACCAAAAAGAATGAGCTTTATCGTCTGGGCTTGAGCATGGCGGACAATAATGATGTGTCTTAATCTGATAATTTTAAGCTGAAAGTGGCTCTGACCAACGAGAAATATACTCTTCGAATTCTGTGTGAGGCAGGGCGTGACTGAAATAATATCCCTGGAAGGTGTAACACTGGTTGTTTTTTAGCATTTCTAATACGGCTTCTGATTCGACGCCTTCTGCCACCACACCAAGGCTCAGATGGCTTGCTACCGAGATGATGGTTTCGACAATGGCGGCATCGTTACAGTCTTCAGTAATATCAAGTACAAACGATTTATCGATCTTGATCTGATCGATGGGAAGCCGTTTCAGATAGGCTAAAGATGAATAGCCGGTACCAAAGTCATCAATGGCTATACGCACACCAAGTTCACGCAGCGCCTCCATTTTCGCCACTGTGTCGGCAATATCCTCAATCACTAAATTCTCTGTGAGTTCCAGCTTGAGATATTCGGGGAAAACACCATGTTCATCTAATAGCTGGGTGACTTTATCAACAAAGTCAGCTTGGTGGAATTGGCGTGGGCTGATATTGACAGCCAAAAATCCTGTTTGCTGGGCCCAGCTGTGCTGTTGCCATTGTTTTAATTGCAGAATGGCATGTTGCAATACCCAATCGCCGATGGCGTAGATCAGGCCTGTTTCTTCGGCGATGGGGATGAAATCACTTGGGGGGACCCAGCCGCGCTCTGGGTGATGCCAGCGCAGCAGTGCCTCAGCGCCGATCACCTGGCTACTGTTGTCCAGCAGGGGTTGATAGTGGAGTTCAAAGGCTTCCTGGGTGAGGGCCTCGCGCATGTCTTTTTCCAGCGCCAGTCGTTGGTCGACAGTATCCTGCATGCTGGGATGGTAGAAACGGATTTCATTACGCCCAGCTGCTTTGGCGCGATACATGGCGGTGTCGGCATGTTTCAGTACATCATCGCCAGTCTCATCGCCAAACGGAAAGATGACAATGCCAATGCTGGGCGTGGTGTGATAATGATGTCCTTTCAGATAGTAAGGCTCAGATAAACTTTTGCGCAGTTTTTCCGCCACGATACTGGCTTCGTAACTGGCTTCGCTCGGGTCTTGATTAAGTTCGGGTAACAGCACCATGAACTCATCGCCGCCCAGGCGGGCAATGCTATCTTCAGCGCGAACGCAGTCGTTCAAGCGTTTGGCAACTTCACACAGAATCGCATCGCCTACCGCATGGCCAAGTGAATCATTAATGGTTTTAAAGCGGTCCAGGTCTAGAAATAATAGCGCCCCTTTGGTGTTGTGGCGTTTGGCGATATTTAAGTTGTGCTCAAGCCGATCCATCAACAAACGGCGATTAGGCAGGCTGGTCAATTCATCGTGATAGGCCAGATGCTGAATTTTGGCTTCGTCCTTTTTGCGTTGAGTCATGTCGCGGGCGTTGAGTGTAAGGCCTATAATTTCTCCGTTAACGATACGTGGTGCGGCCCTGGTTTCGAAATTTAAAGTATTACCATCCGGAGTCTGAAGTTCGGTTTCGTAACTGCAGGGTGAACCATCTTCCAGTGATTTTTCCAGCTTGGTATTCACCTCGCGGCGTTTAAAGGGATTTTCAATAAAATCCAGTAGTGATTTTCCGATCAGTTCGTCAACTGTGAAACCGGGAGCGGCAAAATTAACGTATTCTATCCGCAATGACTTATTGAGGATGAGGATGTGATCTGGGGAGTGCTCAGTTAATGAGCGCCAACGCTCTTCAGAGTCAATCAGTTCCCGCTCGGCCCATTGACGTTCTGCACGGGTACGCAGCGAAATGATGCCAAACGCCAGATCATCAGCCAGCTCGGACAGTAGGCGCACCTCTTCACCGTCAAAGGCGTTACGTTCAGAGGCATAGATCAAGAACGCACCAAAGGTATCTTCCTCATAGGTCAGCGGCAGTCCGATTACCGAGGCAAAGCCGCGTTTGCTGGCTTCTTCGCGCCAGGGCTCGAAGCGGGCATCGATTTGTACATCGCGGATGATTGATGGCGAACCTTTGCGTATTGCTGTTCCACCAGGGCCACGGCCACGTTCGTTGCCTTCTGACCAGCTGAGTTTGGCCGTATCCAGATAGCCTTCTTCAAAGCCAAACTGGGCGACCGGTAATACTGATTTGGCCTCGTCGTGCTGTGCAAAACCTATCCAGGCCAGGCGATAGCCACCGGTATTGGCTACAATTTTGCACACTTCGTCAAGTAAGTCATTTTCCTTGTGGGCGTGTATTAGCGCATTGCTGCATGAGCTTAATGTTTGCAGTGCTCGGTTGGTGCGTTGTAGTTCATGGGTGTTTTTATGGATCTGCTGTTCGAGTTCGTCGGTATGAATCAGGATCTTACCGGTCAATGGGCGCAGCAATTGTATGATGAGTGCCATCGCTATGCTTACCAGGATGGCGACAATGATGCTGACAAACACGACTTGTTCTCTGAGTGGTGCATATAGTTGGTGTAACGGGGTGCTAATGGCCAGCGCCCATGGGTGTTCACCAACCTGGGTAAAAGCAGTTATAAACTCGGTGTCATTCGAGCTGACTACCGGAGTAACTCCTGTTTCGCCTTTTGCGCCCTGGAGTAGGGCTGTTTCAATCTGGGAGCTGAGTTCGGCCGATGGGTTTGATGCGCTTAATTTTTTGATGGTGGTGATTTCGATATTGTCGTTGACCAAAACACCCAGGTGTTCCGTTTGGCCCTCCGTTATACCGCTATGGCTAGCCAGTATTTTCACCAGTCTGTCAGTATTAAAGGCAACAATATCAGTGCCAACACGTTGTTGCTCGCGATTGAAAATTTTTGAGCCAACCAGCAATACGGGTTTATTGCCAAGGCTTTCGGGTTTGCTGATGAGATGTTGAGGATGCACCTTGTCAATCGGTATTGGCCATAACTCTGATGGGATCGGTAAGCCAACCTCGATCAAACGATTTCCCTGCAGGTCAAGGCGGGTGATGCCTACGATCTCTGGCGCCTGAGCCATGGCATCTGACAGGATGGGTGTGACGAGGTCTTTCATTTCAGGCAGATTGATTTGTTCGGCCTGATACTGCTCAAGCTTTTCGCGGGCAAAAGTCCGGCTGCTCACCTGCATCGCAATGGAGCCAATCTTGGTCAGATATTCTTTGATGGCAAGGGCACGATTTTCGACCGTAGTCTTAAGATTGAATGCATGCTGGGCTTTGTCGTGTTGATACAGCGGTATTGTCACTGCAAATGCGACGATTAAAGCTGTGACCAGAGTGCCGGTTGCCGCAAAGGTCAGTAGGCGTTTATGCAGGGCATGTGTTTGTTGTGAGTATGGCATTAACTTAAACTTATCATGCGTCAGTAGCCATTGCCTGACTCGCAATGTTGTTCTCGATGTCTGCGCTTATACGCACAAGCGTCTGCATATATTTTCCCCCCAGGACAATATCTTTAACAGACTGTTGAAAAACCCTGATGTGGCACGATGCAGCGTTCACCCTCAAGGGGCACCAAGGAAAATCCGACTCAAAATGCTCATTTACTCAATGTAAACTGCGCTTTTTCGCCGGATTTTGCCTTGCCTCGCACTTACCTGAGACTTTTTCAACAGCCTGTTAGAGCATATGTTGGGTTTATGTTCAGGTAAAGTGCTAATTGCCTGCTTGGGCTATGGAACTTTTGTTGCCTGGCTGATATCTTACGCGATGGAGTCGGCCGGGTAGTCGCTGTGCCAGTAATGGCGTGGAGGAAAGTCCGGGCTCCATAGGGCAGAGTGCCAGGTAATCCCTGGGGGGCGTGAGCCTACGGAAAGTGCAACAGAAAATATACCGCCTACGTACTTCGGTACCGGTAAGGTTGAAATGGTGCGGTAAGAGCGCACCGCGCCGGTGGTAACACACGGTGGCATGGAAAACCCCGCTCGGAGCAAGGCCAAATAGAGGAACGATGGTGCGGCCCGTACTGTTCCCGGGTAGGCTGCTTGAGGTGCATGGTGACATGTTACCCAGATGAATGACTGCTCACGACAGAACCCGGCTTACAGGCCGGCTCCAGTTTTTTTTAATTCCTTTTTTCACAATTTTTCCTCAAATTCCTGGTTAAGACCTCGAAACCCCTAGATTTTCTGCTGAAACTTAAAGTAAATACTCATGTCTGGATTTCAACCTCCTGATTTGTTGGTTGTAATATTTGGCATCAATTTTCACTTCTCTCCCACCTTCTCCCTTGTTTCGCTAAGTGTTTGTCATAAAAGAAAGAATTACCACTTTGGAGTGTCATTATTGCTTGACATAAAGGGGGTTAGATTTCTATAGTGTTAAGAAGTGGGGCAAAGTGGTCGATAGTGGGATAAGAATGGCGTAACCGCAAAGGGAGAAAGCAGTTGTTCAGAGGGGTAAGCCCCATCAATGTTGATGCCAAGGGTCGCATGGCGATGCCTGCCAAATATCGTGAGCGCTTGTCCGAGCTCTGCGAGGGTCGTTTGGTGCTGACGGTCGACTTTGATAAATGTCTGATGTTGTTTCCTGAAGGTGAGTGGGACCAGCTTGAGCGTAAATTGGTGCGTTTGCCCAGTCTTAATCCGCGTGCCAGGCGTTTGCAGCGTCTGTTACTGGGTTATGCCACCGAGTGTGAGCTTGATGGCAACGGCCGCATATTGTTGCCCGCTGTGCTGCGGGATTATGCCCAGTTGGAAAAGCGCATTGTGCTGGTGGGTCAAGGCAATAAGTTCGAAATCTGGAATGAAGAGACCTGGAATGGTAATCGCGACGAGTGGCTGGCTGCAGAGGCGGCGGGTCAGGATGCGTTACCGGAAGAGTTGGAAACATTGTCATTTTGAGTGGTGAGAGTGGCGAGTTTAGTCACCGCCCGGTATTGCTGGGGGAGGTCTTGGAAGCACTGAAGCTTAAACCGGCAGGGATTTATGTGGATGCGACTTTCGGGCGCGGCGGGCACTCGGAGGCGATTCTTGGCGTCTTGGGCCCTGATGGGCGCTTGTTGGGTTTGGATAAGGACCCGCAGGCGATTGCTGTATCACAAGAACGTTTTAGTGGTGATGCTCGTTTTAGTATCCATCATGGCAGCTTTGCCGATTTGGCCCAGGTGATTGCCGAGGCTGATCTGTCTGGCAAGGTGGATGGTGTGCTGATGGACTTGGGTGTTTCATCGCCGCAACTGGATGATGCCAGTCGTGGCTTTAGTTTTATGCGCGATGGTCCTCTCGATATGCGAATGGATAATAGCCGCGGAGTTTCGGCGGCAGAGTGGTTGGCCCATGCTAAGGAAGCAGACATTGCGCGGGTGTTGAAAGAATATGGCGAAGAACGATTTTCCAAACGGATCGCGCGGGCAATCGTTTCTGCCCGTCAGGAGGCACCGATTGAAACCACGGGTCAACTGTCAGCAATCATCAAAGCGGTAATGCCAAAGCAGCGTGAGCAGGATAAACACCCGGCCACGCGCAGTTTTCAGGGGATACGGATTTTTATCAACCAGGAGTTGGACGATTTGCGTGACTGTCTCGACCAGGTGATCGATGTGCTGAATTGCGGTGGACGCCTGGCGGTGATCAGCTTTCATTCGCTAGAGGATCGTATCGTTAAACGTTTCATGCGTGATCAAGCCAGAGGGGATGACTACCCCCCCGATCTGCCGGTCACCGTTGATCAGTTAAAGCCAAAGATGCGCTTGATTGGCAAGGCCATCCGCGCCTCGGCAAATGAAGTTGATTTAAACCCGCGTGCACGCAGTGCAGTGTTGCGTGTGGCGGAAAAGGTGTGAGCAAGACAGTGGCAGATCATAGCAAGATTGTGAGAATCAGCCTGGTCGCACTGCTTGGTTTGGCCGTGTTGGGTTCGGCCTTGGCAGTTGTTTATGCCAAGTTTCAAAGCCGCAGCCTGTTTGCTGAATTGCAGGCTTTAAGAAAGGTGCAGGACAAGATGGATGTCGAATGGGGGCAGTTGCAGTTGGAGCAGAGCACCTGGGCGACCCATGGGCGTGTTGAAAGTGCGGCGCGAAAACGCTTGGGCATGGTGTTGCCTGAGCCGCACCAAGTCGTGGTGGTTAGACCTTGAGTGAGTGGCAAGACAAATTGAATGCGGCACGCCGTTGGTTGCTGTTGTTGTTATTGCTAACGGCAGCAATCGTACTCGGCTGGCGCGCGCTCTATTTGCAATGGATGGAACATGATTTTCTGCAAGATCAGGGGGATGCGCGTCATCTGCGGGTCATGGATCTGGCGGCAAACCGTGGTGTGATTATGGATCGTAATGGCGAGCCTTTGGCAATTAGCACGCCAGTTGATTCGGTATGGGTCAATCCAAAAGTCTTTCTGAATAATGAATCAAAAGATAAAACAACACGGCTGGCAAAAGTGCTGCAAATTAATGCATCAGAGTTGCAGCAGCGGGTTGCTACTCGTTCTGAGCGTGAGTTCGTTTATCTGAAACGGCATGTATCCCCTGAGTTGGCTAAAAAGGTAACGCGTATGTCTGTGCCCGGTGTGGCGCTGCAGCGTGAGTATCGCCGCTATTACCCCATGGCTGGGGTGACGGGACATGTTATCGGCTTTACCGATATTGATGATCGTGGCCAGGAAGGTATTGAGTTGGCATTCGATGAGCACCTGCGTGGTATTAAGGGCAGTAAGCGGGTATTGAAAAACAATATGGGCGAAGTGGTGGAGGATGTGGAAAGCATCATGGAGCCGCAACCTGGTAAAGACATTGTGCTGAGTATTGATCAGCGCCTGCAATATCTGGCCTATCGGGAACTGAAGGCGGCAGTCAAAACCAATCGTGCCCGTTCTGCTTCAGCTGTGATTCTGGATGTGAACAGCGGCGAAGTGTTGGCAATGGTAAATCAACCCAGCTTTAATCCCAATAACCGCGCTAGTTTTGCTTCGGCTAACTATCGTAATCGTGCCGTGACGGACGTATTCGAGCCGGGTTCTACCATGAAGCCATTCGCTGTTGTGGCAGGGCTTGAGTTGGGTAAGATCAAGCCAGCCACTAGACTTAATACCTCGCCCGGTTATTTGCATCTTGGCAACAATACCATTCGGGATGCAGTTAATTATGGTGAAATTGACATCACCAAAATCCTGCAGAAATCGAGCAATATCGGCGCCACCAAGATTGCCTTATCGATGACGGCGGAAGAGTTTTGGAAGTCCCTTGACGGAGTTGGGTTTGGCCTTAGCACGGGCAGCCGTTTTCCTGGTGAAGCAGATGGTGGCATTGGAGATTACTGGCGCTGGAATCCGGTGCAACAGGCCAGCCGCGCCTACGGTTATGGCATCCAGGTAACAAGTTTGCAACTGGCCAGAGCCTACTCTGTGCTTGCCAACGATGGTATCTTGAAACCCATTTCATTTCTCAAGCTTGATGATGTGCCTGACGGTGAGCAGGTGATGTCGGCCAAGGTTGCATCTCAAGTTCGCCTCATGCTAGAAAGCGTGGTTTCAGAAGAAGGCACCGGCAGGTTGGCGGCGGTGGATGGCTTTCGCGTCGCTGGCAAGACCGGCACAGTGCACCGAACAACCCGCGGTGGTTATGCTGAAGACCGTTATGTGGCAGTGTTTGCTGGAATAGCGCCGGCATCAAAACCAAGGCTGGCAATGGTGATAGTGATACATGATCCCATGTTAGGGGAGTATCACGGCGGCGCCGTAGCAGCACCTGTTTTCTCCAAGGTGATGAGTGGTGCGTTGCGTTTGATGAATATTGCTCCTGATGACGTCAAGGCACTACAACAACGGCAGGTGGCGCAACAGAATCAGTTCTTGCATGTAGCCGGAGGTGCGCTTTGACGGCTGCTGCGATCACAACGAGTCTGCAAGAGCTGTTGTCAGGCATGGTCGATGAGCCGATTGCTGATATCGCTGTGACAGGGCTCGCGCTCGACAGCCGCAAAGTGGTGCGTGGGGATTTGTTTGTCGCGTTGCCTGGCACGCAGACCGATGGCTATCAATTTATTGATGCAGCGATCAAGGCAGGTGCGGTTGCCGTATTGGTTGATACGTCTGTGATTAAATCTGAGCAGTCAGAGCCGCCAGTGCCTTGTCTGCCAATTGCTGGATTAACGCATAAGCTTGGGTTGATCGCCGCGCGTTTTTATGACTCTCCTTCTAAGCAGTTGTTTGTTGTTGGTGTCACCGGTACCAATGGTAAAACATCATGCAGTCATTTTATTGCCCAGGCGCTGAATAGTGAGACGGCACCGGCCGCAGTCATCGGCACACTGGGTAGTGGGTTCATCGACAGCCTTGAGCAGGCAACACATACAACTCCGGACGCCATTACACTGCAGGCTATGTTGCGCGCTTTTGTTGATGCTGGTGCCAAAAGTTTGGTGATGGAGGTGTCCTCACACGGGCTTGAACAAGGGCGTGTCAGTGGAGTTGAATTTGATCAGGCATTGTTTACCAATCTATCGCGCGATCACCTTGATTATCACGTTGATATGGATGCTTATGGCCGGGCTAAGGCGCGCCTGTTTGCAATGCCTGGCCTCGCTTATGCCGTGATTAATGGTGATGATGCGTTTGGACGCGAGTTGTTGCTTAGTTTGCCCGCGCATATCGAACCCGTGGTGTATAGCCAAAGCGATAGCCAGTTTGAGCAAAAAACAGTACGTGGCGATTGTGTAAGCCAGGGGCGTGACGGCCTTTTAATTGATGTGCGAACACCATGGGGCGATGGTCGTATCCACACTTCATTATTGGGTCGGTTTAATGTCAGTAACTTGCTGGCGGTGTTATCGACCTTGCTTTTGAGTGGTATGGGCTTCGATACAGCACTGCAAAAGCTCTCACAACTCAAGACTGTGCCTGGCCGAGTGGAACGCTTTGGCGGTGAAGCCGGGCAACCTTTGGTAGTGGTCGATTACGCCCACACTCCAGATGCTTTAGAGCAGGTGTTATCGACCCTGCGTGAGCATTGCGCTGCACAACTCTGGTGTGTGTTCGGTTGTGGTGGCGATCGTGATCAAGGCAAGCGCGCCTTGATGGGTGAGATTGCCAGTCGATTGGCTGATCAGATCGTCTTGACTGATGATAACCCGCGTCACGAAGATCCCAGTTTGATCATTAATAATATTGTCTCTGGCATTCAAACAGACAATGTTGTTGTGATGGGAGATCGTGCCGCAGCGATTCACCATGCGGTCACTCAAGCGGCGGCCAACGATGTGGTGCTGGTGGCGGGCAAGGGTCACGAAGAATACCAACAAGTCGGCGATAAAAAAATTCCTTTCAGCGACAGCCAACAGGTGCAACGGGCACTGGGAGTGGCGGCATGAGTATGATGACGCTGCAACAAGCTGCCAAGATTCTCGACGCAAAGCTGCTAGGTCAGGGGCATATCAGTTTTGACGCCGTCTCAACCGACAGCCGCAATTTAACTGCGGGTGATCTGTTTGTTGCTTTGAAAGGGCCCAATTTCGATGCCCATGAATTTGTTGCTTTTGCGGCAGATCAAGGTGCTGTCGCAGCTATTGTAGAGAAGCGGGTCGATACCGAGTTACCGCAGTTATTAGTGACGGATTGCCGTGCTGCGCTTGGACGGCTGGCCGCTGCCTGGCGCTCAAAATTTGATGGCAAAGTCATTGGTATTACCGGTAGCAATGGCAAGACCACTGTTAAAGAGATGTTGGCTCGCATTATGAGCCAAAAAGGAGAAGTCTTCGCCACGGAAGGCAACCTTAATAACGATATTGGAGTGCCGTTGATGCTGTTGCGGCTCAAGCCTGAGCAGCACAGCAGCGCCGTGATTGAAATGGGAGCCAATCATTCCGGTGAAATCGCTTATCTCACCAGTTTGGTACAACCCGATGTAGCGCTAATTACCAATGCCGCTGCCGCTCATCTGGAAGGGTTTGGTTCACTTGAAGATATTGCCCGCTCTAAAGGCGAAATTTGGCAGGGCTTAAGAGAGACCGGCACGGCCGTGGTCAATCTGAATGATGACTTTGCTGATTATTGGCGCGAGTTAGTGGTCGACTTCGAAAGTGTCGGTTTTGGTATGTTGCCCAATGCTGATGTTCGTCTTGCGGAAGGTGGTGTGCATTGGGCAATCTCTGAGGTTGGTTATAAAAGCACTTTTACGATCCAGACGCCAGTCGGCAACGTTGAAATTGCCATGGGCCTTGCCGGTAAACACAATGTTATGAATGCCCTGGCAGCAGCGGCAACCGCAATTGCGGCGGGGGCCAGCCTGGCTGATGTGCAGGCCGGTCTGGAGAGTATGGCGCCGGTTAAAGGTCGTCTGCAGCCCAAGACAACGCGTCATGGTCAGCTGCTCATTGATGATAGTTATAACGCTAATCCAGCCTCCCTCAGGGCAGCCATTGAAGTGTTATTACAAGCGCCGGGTGAGAAGCTGCTGATAATGGGTGACATGGCCGAACTCGGTAGCGATGCGGATAAATTACATCTTCAAGTAGCCACGGAGGCCGCTGAAAAAGGCGTTGATCAACTCCTGGCCAGCGGTAAACACTGTCAGCAGGCCGCAGCAGGGTTTGGTGAGGGTGGTGTGTGCTTTGCTACTCAACAAGCCTTGATCGAACATCTCCAGACAATGCTGAAGGAGTCTGTGCATCAGGATGCCACTCTACTGGTTAAAGGTTCGCGCAGTGCCAGTATGGATAATGTCGTAAATGCGCTCGTGTCAGAGGGAGTGGATTGATGTTGATCTATCTGGCCGAATATCTGACTCAGTTTCACAGCGGTTTTGCCGTGTTCAATTACATTACCTTGCGCACCATTCTGGGTGTGCTGACAGCATTGATTATCAGTTTTATTGTTGGGCCGCTGATGATCCGTAAGCTGAGCCAATACAATGTTGGCCAGCCAATCCGTGAGTTGGGGCCAGAGACACATTTCTCCAAGGCGGGCACGCCAACCATGGGCGGTGCCTTGATTATCGTGGCCATCGCCATCAGTACCTTGTTGTGGGGTGATCTCGAAAGTCGATACGTCTGGGTGGTGCTGATGACTACCCTGGCCTTTGGTGCGATCGGTTTTTATGACGATTATAAGAAGCTGGTGTTGCAGGATCCAAAAGGCATTTCCGCCAAGGCCAAATATTTCTGGCAATCACTGTTTGGTTTGGCGGCAGCAATCTTTCTTTTCGAAACAGCTAAGTCGCCTGTCGAAACGCAATTGATCGTGCCTTTTTTCAAAGACGTCGCCATTGAAATGGGCTTGATGTTTGTTGTGTTGACCTATTTCGTCGTTGTCGGCACCAGCAACGCAGTTAACCTGACCGACGGACTCGATGGCTTGGCAATTCTGCCCACCGTGATGGTGGCAGGTGCCCTGGCGGTGTTCGCCTATGTGACTGGCCACGTACAGTTTGCCGACTATCTCGGCATTCCCTATATCGATGGTGTGGGTGAAGTGGCAATATTCTGCGGCACCATTGTCGGTTCCGGCATCGGCTTTCTCTGGTTTAACACCTATCCGGCACAAGTATTTATGGGTGATGTTGGTGCGCTGGCCCTGGGCGCAGCGCTGGGCATTGTTGCGGTGGTGGTTCGACAAGAACTGGTGTTGTTAATCATGGGTGGCGTGTTTGTGATGGAGACTGTCTCGGTGATTCTGCAGGTGGTGTCATACAAGCTCACCGGCCGCAGGATCTTTCGTATGGCACCACTGCATCACCACTTTGAATTAAAGGGCTGGCCGGAGCCTCGCGTTATTGTCCGTTTTTGGATAGTGACGGTGATCCTGGTGTTGGTTGGTTTGGCAACCTTGAAACTTCGTTAGGTACAAAGAAGATGGGATTGGCACTCTTGAAACAGACTGAGACCAACAGACAACACGAAACTATTATTGTCGGTTTGGGCAAGACCGGTTTGTCGTGCGCCCGTTTTCTGGCACGTCAAGGTGGCGATGTAATGGTGGTTGATAGTCGTGTTACGCCACCTGGTCTGCAACAGTTACAACGTGAGCTGCCCGATGTGGCAACCCAGTTTGGTGTGTTTGATATCGAGTTATTTAAACAGGCTGAACTGTTGGTGGTCAGTCCGGGGATTTCACTGCGCGACCCAGCGATTGCTGCAGCGATCGCAGCGGGTGTTGAAGTGCTGGGTGATATTGAATTGTTTGCTCGGTATGCCAAGGCACCCGTGATTGCCATTACCGGTTCCAATGGCAAGAGTACCGTGACCACCATGGTGGGTGAGATGGCTAAAGCCGCTGCAATAGATGTGCGTGTCGGCGGCAACATTGGCACCCCGGCACTGGAGTTGTTACAAGCAACTGAGCCGGACTTGTATGTGTTGGAGCTGTCCAGCTTCCAGCTTGAGGCGGTCGCAAGTCTCAAGCCTGCTGCGGCAGTGGTATTGAACGTCAGTCAGGATCACCTCGACCGTTACCGCGATCTGGATGACTACGCTGAGACAAAACGGCGTATCTATCGCAATTCGACATTCAAGCTGATAAATCTTGATGATCCAGTCGTGGCAGCCTGGGGTGGCAGTGATGAAACCTGGTTGCGTTTTAGTCTTAAGCAACCGCAACGCAGTAATGATTACGGTGTGCTTCATCATGACCAAAAGCTCTGGTTGGCAAAAGGCAAGGAGTTGTTGTTGCCTGTATCGGATTTAAAAGTGGCTGGTATGCATAACGTTACCAATGCCCTGGCGGCGCTGGCCTTGGGTGAGTGTGTTGGCCTGCCCATGAAATCCATGCTTGAAGGATTGCGTCAGTTCAGTGGCTTGCCTCACCGCTGCCAATGGCTGGCCGAACAAGATGACATCAGTTGGTACAACGACTCAAAAGCGACCAATGTGGGTGCTGTCGTGGCAGCCATTAAAGGTATGGCTGGCAAGGTGGTATTGCTGGCTGGCGGTGAAGGAAAAGATCAGGATTTTTCAGCCTTGCGTGAGGCAATGGCAGACAAGGGGCGTGCCGCGATTCTGTTTGGCCGCGACGCCGGCTTGATTGCTGATGCGCTCGACAATGTGGTGCCGCTTCAGCGTGTCACCAGTTTGCTTGAGGCGGTGAATGCTGCCAAGGCGGTTGCGCATTCAGGAGATGCTGTATTGCTGGCGCCAGCTTGTGCCAGCTTCGATATGTTTTCAGGCTATGAGGATCGTGGTGAACAGTTTGCCGCGGCAGTGGCGCAGGTGTTGGCATGAGTGCGACTCGTTTGACAGCCGCTAAATCAAAAAGCCAGGTCAGTGCTGCGCCACTGATGTATGACCCATTGCTGGTCGGTGCCATGATCGTATTGTTATCGCTTGGTTTGATCATGGTGGCATCAGCCTCGCTGCATATAGCATACGAAGATTATGGCCAGCCCTGGTTTTACACGATTCGCCAGATGATTTTTATTGCCATTGGACTGACTGCCGGATTGATGGTGTTCAAAGTGCCAGTGGCAGTTTGGCAGCGTCTTGGTCCCTGGTTGCTGTTGGCAGGATTGATGTTGTTGTTAATAGTGTTGATTCCCGGCGTTGGCCGAACCGTGAATGGCGCTAGCCGTTGGATCAATCTGGGTGTGTTTAATCTGCAGGTTTCCGAGTTGATGAAACTGTTTGTCATCATCTATCTGGCCGGTTATCTGGTCAGGCGTGGTGACGAAGTGCGCACTAGCTTCCAGGGATTTCTTAAGCCGATGTTGGTGCTGTCTCTGGTGGCGCTGTTGTTGCTGTTTGAGCCGGACTTTGGTGCCACGGTGGTGATTATGGCGACAGCGATGGCGATGATGTTCATTGGTGGAGTCCGGTTATGGCAATTTAGTCTGTTGGTAATGCTGGTAGCGGCGGCTATGACCTTGCTTGCGATTACTTCGCCTTATCGTATGGAGCGCCTAACCACCTTCCTTAATCCCTGGGCAGATCCATTTAATAGTGGTTTTCAGTTGACCCAAGCCTTGATCGCCATTGGCCGTGGTGAAATCTGGGGTGTGGGTTTGGGTAGCGGTGTGCAGAAGCTGTTTTATTTGCCTGAGGCGCATACCGATTTTCTGTTTGCCGTGTTTGCTGAAGAATTTGGTCTGATTGGTTCTTTGTTGGTGATTGCCTTATTTGTGGTGTTAGTGATGCGAGCATTTGCAATTGCTCGTCAGGCCGAAGCAAAGGAGCAACAGTTTGCTGCTTACCTGGCCTATGGGCTGGGGCTATGGCTGAGCCTGCAAGCCTTCATCAATATCGGTGTCAACATGGGGGTGTTGCCGACCAAGGGCTTGACTCTGCCTTTAATGAGTTATGGCGGTAGCAGTATCGTGGTGTGTTGTGTTGCCGTGGCGCTGTTGCTGCGCGTGGATTACGAAGTACGCCGTAGCTCAATACAGGCGGAACGCCGTGTGGGTAAGCCTGATACACGCCGTAAAAAACGTGAGCGGAGGATTAAGTCGTGACTGCTCGGGTAATGATTATGGCGGGTGGTACGGGTGGCCATGTCTTCCCTGCATTAGCTGTGGCGCATGAGTTGCAGGCCCGCGGTGCAGAAGTATTTTGGCTGGGAACCCGCAATGGCATGGAAGCGGATTTGGTGCCGCAGGCAGGAATCGACATTGAGTGGATCTCTATTTCGGGTTTGCGCGGTAAAGGTTTGCTGGGATGGCTGTTGGCACCACTGCGTTTGGCCAGGGCGATGTATCAGTCGCTGAAAGTGATTTTGCGCCGGCGGCCGATGGCGATCCTGGGTATGGGTGGTTTTGTTGCGGGTCCTGGTGGTTTGGTGAGTTGGTTGCTGCGCAAACCTTTGTTAATTCATGAGCAGAATGCCATTGCCGGTTTAACTAACAAGCTGTTGGCACGTGTCGCCAACCGAGTGATGCAGGCCTTCCCCAACACGTTTGAAAAATCCGAAAAGGTAATGGATACCGGCAATCCGGTCAGGCAGGAGATTGCTGCCTTACCTGAGCCAGCACTGCGTTTTGCTGGGCGTGATGACAGTTTGCGCCTGCTGGTGTTGGGTGGAAGCCTGGGTGCACAGGCCCTGAATGAGATGGTGCCTGAGGCAATGGCTATGTTGCCTGCCGAACAGCGGCCCGAGGTGTGGCATCAGGCAGGCAAGCGCAATTTCGCTGCGGCACAACAACATTATAAAGCGTTGCAAGTGAGCGCCAAACTCGAGCCTTTTATTAGCGATATGGCCGAGGCCTACGGCTGGGCGGATGTTGTGCTTTGCCGCGCCGGTGCACTGACTGTGTCTGAATTGGCAGCCGCGGGCATTGGCGCGATGCTGGTGCCATTCCCATTTGCGGTGGATGATCATCAGAGTGCCAATGCACGTTATTTGTCGGATCAGGGTGCTGCGCTGTTGTTGCCACAGTCTGAATTGAGCGCTGAGCGTTTGAAAGAGATTTTGAACGGCTTCATACGTGACTGCGCCGGAAATAATCGTAATGAGTTGTTGCACATGGCTGAACAGGCGCGTGCTCTGGCCAAGCCGGCAGCCGTGATGCAGGTGGCGGATTTGTGCATGGAGGCGACCAATGGGTAATTCAGCCATGCGCCGCATCAATCATATCCACTTTGTCGGCATCGGTGGCGCGGGTATGGGGGGTATTGCCGAGGTGCTGCATAATCTGGGCTATCTGGTTAGCGGTTCTGATCTGGGTCAAAACGCTATGACCATGCGCTTGTCATCGCTTGGGATCAAGATTGATAAAGAGCATGTTGCTGAGAATGTTCAGACTTGTGATGCGCTGGTGATTTCATCAGCGGTGAAGCAGGATAATCCGGAAGTCGTGGCGGCACACGAGCGTCGTATTCCGGTAGTGCCACGGGCCGAGATGTTAGCTGAGCTGATGCGTTTTCGTTTCGGTATTGCCGTGGCAGGTACCCATGGTAAAACCACTACGACCAGTCTTATTGCCAGTCTGTTGGCGGAAGCAGAACTGGATCCAACCTTCGTTATCGGTGGTCGCTTGAATAGCGCCGGTACTAATGCGCGCTTGGGAACAGGTGAATATCTGGTGGCCGAAGCGGATGAAAGTGATGCCTCGTTTCTTTATTTGCAACCGATGTTGGCGGTGGTGACCAATGTCGATGTCGATCATATGTCCACCTATGGCGGTGACTACAACAAGTTGCGTCAAACTTTTATCGAGTTTTTGCATCATCTGCCTTTTTATGGTCTGGCGGTAGTGTGTGTGGATGATGGCGGGGTGCGTGAGGTAATGGATGAGTGTACCCGGCCTATGTTGACCTACGGCTTCTCGGAAGAGGCGGATCTGCGAGCTTCGAATTTGCGCCAACTAGGTAATCAAACATTTTTTGCTGTATCGCGTGAAGGTCATGCAGAGAATCTAGAGGTGACCTTGAATATGGCAGGTCTTCACAATGTCTTGAATGCCTTGGCTGCGATTGCGGTAGCGCAGGAGCTGGGTGTTCAAGATGACATTATCGTGAAGGCGCTGGCTGGTTTTGAAGGTATTGGTCGTCGCTTTCAACTGAATGGCGAAGTTGAAACCAGCAAAGGCAAAGTGATGTTGATTGATGACTACGGTCATCACCCGCGTGAGGTGGCCGCGACTGTGGCCGCGATTCGTGCCGGTTGGCCTGAGCGGCGTTTGGTGGTCGCCTTTCAGCCGCATCGTTATAGCCGTACCCGTGACCTGTTTGAAGATTTCTCGATGACCTTGTCTGAAGTGGATGTGCTGGTGCTGCTGGAGGTGTATGCGGCCGGTGAAGAGCCAATAGCTGGCGCTGATTCGCGCAGCCTGGCACGGGCCATTCGTGCTCGCGGCCTGGTAGACCCTATCTTTATAGAGAGTGTTGATGAGTTGGCCTCCACCCTTGAGGGTGTGATTCATGAAGGTGATGTCGTGCTGACGCTGGGTGCCGGCAGCATTGGTGCCGCTGCCGCGAATCTGTCTCAGCAACTGCAGGAGGGTTCTGCATGATGGCGGCGATGCAGCAGACCCTGCGCGGCAACCTAAAGCTGAATGAGCCAATGTCGCGTCACACCAGTTGGCGTGTGGGTGGCCCGGCGGAACGTTATTACGAACCCGCTGACATCGAAGATCTGGCTGAGTTTCTAGCTGGCTTGCCTGGCAACGAACCGCTTATGTGGGTCGGGCTAGGGAGTAATTTGCTGGTGCGTGATGGTGGCATTCGCGGCACAGTAATTATGACCAGCGGCCTGTTGAATGAGATCGATTTGCTGGATGAAGGGCTGATTAGGGCTGAGGCAGGAGTAGCCTGTGCCAAAGTGGCTCGCTTTTGTGCCCGCCAACAATTGGTTGGGGCAGAATTTCTGGCCGGTATTCCCGGCACCATGGGAGGTGCCCTGGCGATGAATGCCGGTGCCTTTGGCGGTGAAACCTGGCAACACGTGGCAGCGGTAGAAACGATCGACCGTTTTGGCAAGCGCCACTTGCGTCAGCCGGATGAATTCGAAGTGGCTTATCGTCGTGTAATAGGTGTGACAGGAGAATGGTTTGTTGCGGCCCATCTTAGATTGCATCGCGGCGATACTGATACCGCCACGGCGCGCATTAAAGAGTTGCTGGAGAGACGTGGCGCCAGTCAACCCATAGGTTTGCCTAGCTGTGGTTCTGTATTTCGCAATCCGGAAAGTGATTATGCTGCAAGATTAATCGAAGTCAGTGGCTTAAAAGGCACTTGCATCGGTGGTGCATGTGTCTCTGAGAAGCACGCTAATTTCATTATCAACACAGGTAAGGCAACAGCGGCTGAGATTGAGGCTTTGATTGAAAAAGTCGCCGCTGAAGTTAAGTCTCAACAGGATGTGCAACTGGTACATGAAGTGCACATCGTTGGCGAGGAGGCTTGATGATGGCCGCTCTGCACATGCCGCAAATAACTGATCCAAAAGGCTTCGGCAAGGTGGCTGTGCTGATGGGTGGGCGTTCCGCTGAACGTGAAATTTCTCTCGAGAGTGGTGCTGCCGTGCTGGCGGCGTTGCAAAGCAAAGGTGTGGATGTCCATGGTGTGGATGTGTCGGACAACATCCTGATGGATCTGGATGCAGATGATTTTGATCGCGCCTTCATTATTTTGCATGGCCGTGGTGGTGAAGATGGCGTGATGCAGGGCGCATTGGAAACAATCGGCATGCCTTATACCGGTAGTGGTGTGCTTGGCTCAGCCTTAGGCATGGATAAATTACGTTGCAAGCAGCTGTGGCAAGGTGCGGGCATGCCTACGCCTGCTTATCAAGTGGTAACTGAGGCGAGTAAGGTTGATCAAGTCATTGATGAGTTAGGGTTGCCATTGATAGTTAAGCCTTCACGTGAAGGATCCAGTATCGGTATGACCAAAGTAAACGATCCGTCTCAGCTTGTGCATGCCATCCGTGAAGCAGCAGCTAAAGATGACAGCGTGATTGTGGAGCGCTGGATCAGTGGTGCGGAATACACGGTGGCGGTGTTGGGGAATGAAGCATTGCCCACAATTCGTCTGGAAACGCCGCGCGATTTTTATGATTTTGAAGCCAAATATGAGGCGAATGATACCTCTTATCACTGCCCTTGTGGTTTAGAACCGCAGCAAGAGCTTGAGTTACAGCGCCTTGCAATTGCAGCTTTTGATCTTGTCGGTGCTGGTGGTTGGGGGCGGGTCGATTTTATGGCCGATGAGGCGGGCAGTCCTTATTTGTTAGAAGTGAATACCGTGCCTGGTATGACAGATCATAGTTTGGTGCCAATGGCGGCCCGGGCCGCTGGTTTGAGTTTTGAAGAATTAGTTTGGCGCATCCTAGAAACATCCCTCAGTGATACATCGCTGGGAGAAAGAACTCTTGGAGGGCAAGACCGATGAAGATCTACTCACGTAAGCATAAAAAAGTGAATCGTCGTAACACACAGGAGCGGGTGCGGCGTTGGGAATTCAATCCACGCCTAATGACTGTGGCCGGTATTGTGCTGGTGTTGCTGGTTTGCAGCTATGCCGTTTGGCTTAAGTTGATGGATCCACAGACATTGCCCTTGCGTCAAGTAAAGCTTGAGGCACCTTTTAATAAGGTGACGAAAGAAGTGTTGCATGAGGTGGTCAGTGCGCGCATCAATGGTGGTTTTTTTAGTCTGGATGTTGATGCTGTCACCGTGGCAGTTAATGAGTTGCCCTGGGTCGGTGCTGTCAAAGTAAGGCGTGTTTGGCCAGACACCCTGCACGTCACGGTTACGGAGCAGGTGGCATTGGCGCGTTGGCAGGATAAGGCATTAGTGAATGTGAATGGCGAACTGTTTTATCCCTCAGCTGAAACATTTCCTGCTGGCATGGTTGAGTTGCACGGGCCTGAAAAAACGGTTGCGATGATGGCGCACCAGTTTCGTATATTTAACGAGACATTAAAGCAGGGTGGCTTGGGTATGAAACGAATCAAATTGACGCAACGGCGAGCATGGGAGCTTGAGTTGAGTAATAACACCATCATTGTGCTTGGCCGGAGTGATGTGGAGCAACGCCTGCAACGGTTTATTCAGTTTTATTCGCAATTGCTGGCTATGACTGGTGAAGTGAAGCGAGTAGATATGCGTTACACCAACGGCTTTGCAGTGCAATGGCGTGTTTAGTTGTGAGTAACGCAAGCGTCGTGAGTTCTGGAGATAAAGATTAAATGTCAAGAAAGGCAGAAAAAAATCTGATTGTTGGGCTTGATATCGGCACGTCTAAAGTGGTGGCGATAGTTGCTGAAGTTTCGACTGATGGAAATATGGAAGTAATCGGAATTGGTTCTCATCCTTCGCGTGGTCTTAAGAAGGGGGTTGTGGTTAATATCGAGTCGACCGTGCAATCAATTCAGCGTGCAATAGAAGAGGCAGAGTTAATGGCCGGGTGTCAGATTCACTCTGTCTTTGCCGGTATTGCCGGTAGCCATATTCGTAGCCTCAATTCACATGGCATCGTTGCAATTCGTGATAGTGAAGTGCATCAGAGTGATGTTGAGCGCGTAATCGATGCAGCACGTGCAGTTGCCATTCCAGCGGATCAGAAAATACTCCACATCCTGCCTCAGGAATTCATTATCGATAAACAGGAAGGTATTCGTGAGCCCATCGGTATGTCGGGTGTGCGCTTAGAAGCCAAAGTGCACATGGTCACTGGTGCGGTGAGTGCGGCACAAAATATCGTCAAGTGTGTACGTCGCTGCGGTCTTGAAGTGGATGACATTATTCTTGAGCAGCTGGCATCCAGTTATTCGGTGTTGACTGAAGATGAAAAAGAGCTGGGTGTATGCCTGGTGGATATCGGTGGTGGTACAACAGATATCGCTGTGTTTACTGATGGTGCAATTCGTCACACCTCGGTGATACCCATTGCGGGTGATCAGGTGACCAATGATATTGCGGTGGCCTTGCGTACCCCGACGCAACACGCAGAAGAGATAAAAATCAAATATGCCTGTGCCTTAACGCAATTGGCCAGTCCGCAGGAAACCATTGAGGTGCCGAGTGTTGGTGATCGGCCGCCGCGGCGTTTGGCACGGCAAACACTGGCAGAAGTGGTAGAGCCCCGTTATGAAGAGTTGTTGAATCTGGTTCAGGCGGAGTTACGCAGGAGTGGGTTCGAAGATTTGATTGCTGCCGGCATTGTAATGACCGGTGGAAGTTCGAAGATGGAGGGCGTGGTGGAGTTGTCGGAAGAGATTTTCCATATGCCTGTGCGTTTGGGTTCACCCCAGTATGTGTCTGGACTGGTGGATGTGGTACGTAACCCTATTTATGCCACAGGTGTTGGGTTGTTGCTGTTTGGTGATCAGCATCGAGGCGATCACGGTGGAGATTCGGTAGTGGGCGGGAATGCCAAGGGTGTTTGGGAACGAATGAAAAATTGGTTCAAAGGTAATTTTTAGTGAAATTGTTTGGAGATCAGGAGGTCTAATATGTTCGAATTAATGGATACATACACACAAAACGCAGTTATTAAGGTGCTGGGTGTTGGTGGTGGCGGTGGAAATGCCGTTGAGCACATGGTGGCTGGAAATATCGAAGGTGTGGATTTTATTACAGCCAATACCGATGCGCAGGCTTTGAAGAAGTCTTCTGCCAAAACAGTGTTGCAACTGGGTGCCAATATTACTAAAGGATTGGGTGCTGGAGCTGATCCGGATATTGGCCATAAGGCTGCTCTGGAAGATCGTGATCGTATTATCGAGATGATCGATGGTGCAGACATGTTGTTTATCACCGCAGGTATGGGTGGTGGCACCGGAACAGGCGCGGCGCCAGTCGTGGCCCAGGTTGCTCGGGAATTGGGTATTTTGACCGTGGCTGTGGTGACGCGTCCTTTTTCGTTTGAAGGGAGTAAACGCAACGATGTGGCAGATGTCGGTATTAAAGAATTGTCACAACATGTCGATTCACTGATCACGATTCCTAACGAGAAACTGCTGCATGTGCTAGGCAAGAATGTTTCGCTGCTACAGGCTTTTGCTTCAGCCAATGACGTGTTGCTGGGTGCTGTGCAGGGGATTGCCGAGCTGATTACGCGCCCCGGTCTTATCAATGTCGATTTTGCCGATGTGCGCACAGTTATGTCCGAAATGGGCATGGCGATGATGGGATCAGGCAAGGCGATTGGCGAAGATCGGGCGCGTGAGGCAGCTGAGATAGCAGTTGCCAGTCCGCTTCTTGAAGATATTGATCTGGCGGGCGCCAGAGGTATTCTGGTCAACGTGACTGCAGGTCTGGACATGTCGATTGGCGAGTTTGAAGAGGTGGGCAACACTATCAAAGAGTTTGCTTCTGATAACGCCACGGTCGTTGTAGGAACGGTAATAGATCCGGAAATGGCTGATGAGCTGCGTGTGACTGTGGTGGCAACTGGGCTGGGCCAGGCGGCGATGGCGGGACAACCGGTAAAACTGGTTTATCAAAATGAGCAGGAAATGGCTGCTGAACCGGAAACGAAATACGAGGAGCTTGATCGTCCAGCTGTGATGCGTGCTCAAGGCACCCATATATCAAAGAGCGCCACAGCAGAGGATACAAGTTTGGATTACCTGGATATTCCGGCTTTTTTGCGTCGCCAGGCTGATTGATAAATATCAGACTCTGGTCACAAAACTGAGGCGAGATGTCCGTCGCAGCCGGTCAGGAATTGTGCTATTCTTGCCGCGATTATTACAAGCTACAGGTATTTGGCTGTGAAATCTTAAAAGTGAATGGTCGGATATGATTAAACAACGTACCCTCAAAAATGTGATTCGAGCCACTGGTGTAGGACTGCATACTGGTGAAAAAATCTACTTGACGCTTCGTCCCGCTCCAGTGGATGCGGGAATTATTTTTCGTCGAGTTGATTTGGACCCAGTGGTGGAGATTCCCGCTCGAGCTGAAAATGTAGGTGATACACGTCTGTCGACCACGCTAATTCAGGACGGTGTGCGTATCTCCACAGTTGAGCACTTGCTATCCGCTATGGCTGGCCTTGGCATCGACAATGCCATGATTGATCTCAGCGCCCCAGAAGTGCCAATTATGGACGGGAGTGCCGGCCCGTTCGTATTTCTGCTGCAATCAGCGGGGGTGCAGGAGCAGGAGGCAGCAAAGCGTTTTATCCGTATTAAACATCCTGTTTTGGTGGAAGATGGCGACAAATGGGCGAAGTTCGAGCCATTTGATGGTTTTAAAGTGTCGTTTTCAATTGATTTCGATCATCCGGCATTTCATGGTCGCGCCAAACAGGCGGTGATCGACTTTTCCACTACGTCATTTGTAAAAGAGGTGAGCCGCGCCCGGACTTTTGGTTTCATGCGTGATATTGAGGCGTTGCGGGCAAAAAATCTGGCCTTGGGCGGTAGCATGGAAAATGCGATAGTAGTTGATGACTATCGTATTTTGAATGACGACGGATTGCGCTACGAAGATGAGTTCGTTAAACACAAAGTGCTTGATGCTATCGGGGATCTATATCTGCTTGGGCGCAGCTTGATAGGAGCCTTTAGCGGTCACAAATCTGGTCATGCCCTAAATAATCAACTCCTCCGAACCTTGATGGTCCAGGAAGATGCATGGGATCTTGTTACCTTTGAACATGGTGAGCAGGCGCCAATCTCCTTTATGCAGCCGCTTCTGGCGACCTGATATTTATATAATTTTAGACTTACATCGCATATTTCCATTAAAATCAGTGTCAAGCTACCTTCTGAAAGGTCGATAAATAGAATAAGCGAGCCTTCAAGAGTGCTTGCGGCTGTGTTGGGAAAGTCGGCGAAGTGCCTGTTGCAGTTTTAGGTCGGAAGTCGATTCGGCTAATTCAATCAATAGCTTAGATGTTTGTTGTGAAAGCTTGGAGGTTTGTCTTTTCGTTGTTATAACGATGCACTCGGGGCTTTCAGGTGCTACCTTGGTGGTCACTGACTTGACGCCTAAATCATGGAAAGCTTTTATGATTTCAGGATGTTGCAGCCGTAAGCGAGTCGCCCAGGCAGAAGATGAGGCAAGGATGGTCAGCCTGTTTTGCTCAAGTGCGACGATTTTGCACTGTTGTGCAAGCGGTGTTGGAAACAGTTGGTTAAGGCGTGAATTTAACGTTCTGAGTTGATCTGTCTGGCGGACTAATTGTTGTAACTTGCTAGGCGTGTTGGATGCCAGAATTTTTTTAACAGAAGTCGGTGATTTCAATACTGGCTCCTGATCGGTGAATAAAAGGATTGAGCTGAACAGGCAAATAAACTATGGGCATAATTCTACTACCAAATAGTTCGAAAGGTGCGGCTAAAAGAGTTAGCCGACGTTCGGTCTTTACTATTCTAGCAACATTCGTATTGATGGTGCCTGCAATATCCATTTTTACCGGTTATTACATGGGCCTGAATGATGCGACAGAACAAAAAGAAATACTCTCGTCCAGTTTGCGATCGGAATTAGTTTTGCAGCGTCAGGAGCTTGAGACTGCCAAACAAGGTGCGCAAGAAAATATTAACGCTTTGACCTTGCGTCTGGCTGAATTGCAATCGCGAGTAGTTCGTCTTGATGCCTTGGGAGAACGACTCACGGAAATGGCCCAGCTGGACAAAGGCGAATTTGATTTCCAGGCTGCACCCGCCCAAGGTGGGCCTGCTGCCCCGGACAATGCTGCGACTGAGGCAGAGCTTGATGATTTCATGGATTCGTTTGACGGTTTAAGCAATCAGCTGGACGATCGTGAGCAACAGCTGGCGGTACTCGAATCTTTATTAATGACACGTAATCTTGAAGACGAGGTCTTTCCTGCTGGATTTCCAGCTGAAAAAGGCTGGCTTTCTTCATTCTTCGGCACGCGGACTGATCCATTTACTGGTCGTCCCGCGCGTCATGAGGGCGTTGATATTGCGGGTAAACTGGGGACTAATATCCTCGCCGTCGCCGCTGGCGTCGTAACCTGGTCTGGAGAGCGGTATGGCTACGGCACCATGGTTGAAGTGAATCACGGCAATGGTTATGTCACGCGCTATGCCCATAACAGCGAAAATCTGGTCGAAGCAGGTGATACAGTCAAAAAAGGGCAGTCGATAGCGCTAATGGGATCAAGCGGACGATCCACTGGCCCCCATGTCCATTTTGAAGTTTTGCGAAATGGCCAGGTGGTAGACCCTGTCAAATACGTTCGTACCGCGCGGCGCTAATAATAGCCGCCATCTTTTCTAAAAACTCCACTTATGTTTTCTAATTGAGACGATTTGTTTTATGATCGTCTTTCTGTGCGTGATATGGGCGCAAATCTGAATTTTTATCAATTTATCTAAGGTCATTTATCTAAGGTCGAATGGTTACTAAGTTATTGAAAAAAGTCTTTGGCAGCCGTAATGAGCGGTTGTTAAAGCGCATGAATAAGGTGGTAGCGCAAGTTAATGCCTTGGAAGAGGGTATGGCTGCGTTGTCGGACGAGGAGCTCAAAGGCAAAACCGTTGAATTTCGTCAACGGCTGACCGATGGAGCTAATCTGGCGGCTATCTTGCCTGAGGCTTTTGCCGTGGTCCGCGAAGGCGGTAAGCGTGTGCTCAATATGCGGCATTACGATGTTCAGCTAATCGGTGCCATGGTGCTGAACGATGGCAAAATTGCTGAAATGCGCACAGGGGAAGGTAAAACCCTGGTGGCGACGTTGGCGGTTTATCTGAATGCGTTGGAAAGCAAAGGTGTTCATGTGGTCACCGTTAATGACTATCTGGCCCAGCGTGACGCAAAGTGGATGGGCCAGTTGTATGAATTTCTAGGGTTGACGGTTGGTGTAATTCTCTCTGGTCAGGACCCGGATGAAAAGCGCGCTGCATATGCCGCAGATATAACTTACGGGACCAACAATGAATATGGTTTCGATTATCTGCGTGACAATATGGCGTTCCGTGCCGCAGATAAAATGCAACGCGAACTCAATTTTGCCGTAGTCGATGAAGTCGACTCTATCCTGATTGATGAGGCACGGACACCGCTGATTATCTCGGGACCAACCGATGATAATTCCGAACTTTATACAAAAATGAATAAGCTGATTCCCGTTCTTGTTAAGCAGGAGGAGGAAGACGGTGAGGGTGATTACACGGTAGATGAAAAAGCCAAGCAAGTTTTTCTAACCGAAGAAGGTCATCGGAAAGTGGAGGACATGCTGCTTCAAGATGGGCTGCTGCAAGAGGGTGAAAGCCTATACGATGCTGGCAATATTGCCTTAATGCATCACATTAATGCTGCTCTGCGTGCCCATGCCTTGTTTCAGAGCGATGTCGACTATATTGTGCAAAACAATGAGATTGTTATTGTCGATGAATTTACCGGTCGAACTATGCCGGGACGGCGTTGGTCAGAAGGTCTGCATCAAGCCATCGAGGCGAAAGAAAACGTCGCGATTCAGAATGAAAATCAAACTTTGGCATCGATCACCTTCCAGAACTATTTTCGCCTCTACAACAAACTTTCTGGTATGACCGGTACGGCTGATACCGAGGCCTTCGAATTCCAGGAAATCTATAGTCTTGAAGTGGTCGTCATACCAACCAATAAGCCAATGGTCCGTGATGATATGGGGGATTTGGTTTATCTGAATCAGGAAGACAAGTTCAATGCGATTCTAGAGGATATTAAAGACTGCAATAGCCGAGGTCAGCCGGTGCTGGTGGGTACCACCTCCATCGAAGTTTCGGAAATGTTGTCAAATTTCCTGAACAAGAGTGGTATCAAGCATGAAGTGTTGAACGCCAAGCAGCATGCCCGTGAGGCCGAGATTGTTGCCCAGGCAGGACGCTCTGGTGCGGTCACCATTGCCACAAATATGGCGGGTCGTGGCACGGACATCGTTCTTGGTGGCAGTCTTGAAGCTGAATTGGACAAGCTCGATTCAAACGATGAAGTTGCTATTCAGCGTGTTCGATCTGATTGGCAGCAAAGTCATGACAAGGTCCTCGAAGCAGGCGGATTGCATATCATCGGTACTGAGCGGCATGAGTCGCGTCGTGTTGATAATCAGCTGCGTGGCCGTTCTGGGCGTCAGGGTGATGCGGGCTCATCACGGTTTTATCTCTCGCTGCAAGATAACCTGATGCGTATATTTGCCTCAGACCGGGTTTCCATGATCATGCAGAAGCTTGGCATGGAAGAGGGTGAAGCGATTGAGCACCCCTGGGTCAGTAAGGCAATAGAAAATGCTCAGCGCAAGGTTGAGGGTCATAACTTCGACATTCGTAAGCAGTTGCTCGAATACGATGATGTGGCCAATGATCAACGCAAAGTGATCTATGAGCAGCGCAACGACTTGATGGCATCGGATGACATATCAGATGCGATTAAGGGTATTCGCACCGATGTGGTTAATAGTGTGATAGATGAGTATGTTCCTCCCCAAAGTCTGGAAGAACAGTGGGATGTGCCTGCTTTGGAAACAGCGTTGGAGAAAGAATTTGGTCAGCCTATGCCGTTACAGCAATGGTTGGATCAAGATGACGAATTGCATGAAGAGACACTTCGTAGCCGCATCCTGGGTGGGATTGAATCGGCTTATCAGCAAAAGGAAGCGCAAGCAGGTGGCGATGTGTTGCGGCATTTTGAAAAGGCTGTGATGTTGCAGGTGCTCGATACGCAGTGGAAAGATCATCTGGCAGCGATGGACTATTTGCGTCAAGGGATCCATCTGCGTGGTTACGCGCAAAAAAATCCCAAGCAGGAGTATAAGCGCGAATCCTTTGAAATGTTTACTCAGCTGTTAGAGCGGATAAAGCACGAGGTTGTCAGTATTATTTCCAAGGTGCAGGTTCAAAATCAGGCCGATGTTGAAGCGGTGGATGAGCAGCGTCGCCGACAGGGAAATATGGAGTTTCAACATGCCGCAGCGTCGGCCATGCCTGAAAGCGAGGTGGGTGCTGCTGAAGCAGAACATACACCTTTTGTCCGTGATGGACGCAAGGTTGGCCGTAATGAACCCTGTCCTTGTGGCTCTGGTAAAAAATACAAGCAATGCCACGGTAAGCTAAGTTAGATATGCCGGTTGGTTTGTCTGAAATTACAACGCTAGTGCCAGTAAAAGGAATCCGTTGGGGTGTAGCCTCAGCTGGCATCAAGGCTGCCGACCGCAATGATCTCGCCTTGATGGAGATTGAACTGGGATCAAGTCTGGCTGCGGTTTACACGCGTAATGCTTTTTGTGCCGCGCCAGTGGTTTTGGCCAGACAACATGGCGCTGCGGCGGCGACGCGTTTTCTCCTTATAAATAGTGGCAATGCTAATGCGGGTACCGGTGAGGTTGGATTAAAGGCTTCATTTGACTCCTGTGCTGCGGTTGCAGAACTGACAGATTGTCAGCCAGAAGCGGTTTTGCCGTTCTCAACTGGCGTGATCGGAGAATTGTTACCTGTAGATCGGATCCGGGTTTCCCTACCTGAGGCTTATGCCAATCTGGATGAGCAAGGTTGGGAAGCGGCTGCCCGTGCCATCATGACAACCGATCTCGTCGCCAAAGGTGTATCGAAGCAGCTTCATATCAACGGAGAGACAGTTACCATCACAGGTATTGCCAAGGGTTCAGGCATGATCAAGCCAGATATGGCGACTATGCTGGCCTTTCTAGCGACAGATGCAAAGATCGATCAGGGTTTGCTGCAGCAAATGTTTGAGGATGCGGTCAATCATTCTTTTAACTCGATTACTGTAGATGGCGATACCTCGACTAATGATGCTTGTGTTCTAGTTGCCACAGGCCAAGTGGATGCTGCTCTCGAATCAGAATCTGATCCGGGTTTTGCTGAATTCTCTGCGGCCCTGATCGAGGTTTGTCAGATTTTGGCTCAAGCCATTGTCCGAGATGGTGAGGGTGCAACCAAGTTTATTACCATCGACGTTAAGGGAGGTCGTGATGTGGCAGAGTGCCGCCAGGTCGCGTATACGGTTGCTCATTCGCCGTTGGTGAAGACCGCGTTTTTTGCTTCTGATCCTAACTGGGGTCGGATATTGGCCGCAGTAGGTCGTGCCGGACTTGAAGAGCTGGCAGTGGAAAAGATTACCATACATATTGGTGATGTCTGCATTGTGCGTGGTGGTGGACGTGATGCAGCCTATACTGAGACAGCCGGCCAGACGGTGATGGATCAGGAGGAGATCACGATTACGATTGATCTTGGGCGTGGCGATGCCGAGGCACAGATCTGGACCACTGATCTTTCTTACGATTATGTGAAAATCAATGCTGAATATCGTACCTGAGTGATACTACGATATGGCTGGCAATAAAAAACCCGCCTAGGCGGGTTTTTTATTGCAGCGATTAAGTAGGCTTTTTACTTGATTTTGGCTTCTTTATACATCACATGCTGACGAACGACAGGATCATATTTTTTAATCTCCATCTTTTCAGGCATGTTACGTTTATTTTTGTCAGTGGTGTAAAAGTGGCC
>CALZIO010000020.1 GCA_945787785.1 uncultured Chromatiaceae bacterium | reverse complement strand
CTAACGTCAGTATTACGCCTATGTGCAGATGTGTCTTCATGAGCATACTCCCTAGTATTATTATCAAGTTATCCTAACAAAGCTTAATCTAGACTTCGAAGAAAAATTAGCATATCCACAGACTTGTGTCGAACCACAAAAAACCATGGTAGGCGATTTTTCCTGTACTCAATTTTTTCGAAAACCACGGAATGCCCACTCTATTAATCGCAATAGATTTTTCCGTTTTTAGATTGGATCAGGGAAGTCAGAGGCATCATCATCGATCCCAATGACGGTTTTCCAATTGACCGGTCGTTTACCGAGTAGTTGGCGAATGACTCGTACTGGCACACAGCTGCCTATTACACAGCAACACGTTGAGCGATTCAGTTAGATTTTACTCTTGGTTAGCCAAACAGCGGGACTCGACCCATTATAGAGACATTCAGCCCAATCGGCGCGAGCGTCAGGTGTACAGCGGAAGCCGGCATTATCTCAGCTATCAAGTTGATACTTGAGGTTATGCGTTATACGTGGGCACGAAAAACGTGCCCACCCTACTGGGCTTACTGGGGCAGGCCTGCCAGAAAATCGGCCCATGTAATGAATGTACCGTGACCGCCGGCAATGAACGATGGCGTGAGTCCTTGTGCCTCCACTGCCTCAACGATCGCGCGCCCCACATCTGGAGCGGGGGCGTTACCCGGACTGTAGGTATCCACGACAAAGATGACGCCACCTGCTTCTACTAAAACGGAGTCAACGGAGTGGGTTTGTTCATAAGGGAAAGCACGTACGGGAGTATTGTCATCTTCGAGTACGACAAGTTCTTTATAATCTGTGATGCGTACATCATATGGTCGCCACGACCTCTTCCTCTCAATTGCGTCTTGCAGTATACGAGATGGGTTCCTGAAAACGTCGTTCCAAAAGTCCCTGACAGACTCATGAACGACAACCCCGGCCCAGCGTCCCGCCATCTCCCGAACGCCCGCCGCGTGGTCGACATGGTGATGGCTTACTACGACGTTTTTAACCCTGCTACCGATCTCTTCCTTCACCCAGTCGAGAATCGCGCGGGAGCGCTCCGGACCGAGCGGCGCATCGACAATCACCACGCCATCACTCTGCACGACAGCGAGTGAGTTGTGACTCGTGCCACCTAGAAACCACACCCCCGGTGTAATTTCCGTGCTCGCGATGTTGAGCCGAAATCCGTCCTGGGGAAATCCAAATGCCGCCATCGACTGAAGCGTCTGATGGTGGCCATTACCGCGATTCTGTAACTGTAAGTCACGCTCGGCGTCAAGGTTATCAGGAATGCTGAAGATTTCGGCGAGGAACAGTTCTGCGCCGGCGCGGACCGCAGTGCGCTGCTCACGATGCACGAGCTCGCCATCGAGGGAAATTTCAATTTGCGTGGGAAACTTGACTCCGCTACCGAAGAATCCCCAATCGCTGTAGGTAATTACTAGTGGCACGTCACGCCGCAGGAGATCGCTTGTCTTCGTCTTTAGGTGCGAGATCTCGCCAGTCTCTCTAAGAATAAATAGAGTGATATTCGCTACATTGTCCTCGATTACGATTTGATCGTACAATCCATGATGGTGACGCCGTAGTCGCGCGTCGCCGTCGTCACGTAGTAGCTCGCGCAGAATAACTTGGGGATTTAGCAACCGCTGGTGGCGCTTGATCGATTCAACACGATCCGAACTCATTGCGAACGTCCCAGGTGGTGCAAAGTTTCCATCCTGGCCGTCAGTGAAGCCGTCAGCGCCATTCACAACTTCGATAACACTACGAGTGACACCGAAAGACGGTGTCTCGATGTCATAGTCAAGCCGAAGCTGCTCCTTGCGCACCTCCCACTGCAGGTCCATATCAAACGTCCCTTGCCGGCTCGCGCCAGGCTCGAAACCCTCATCTAAAACCCACCGGGTGCCTGTAGACGTGATCTCTATCTGCTGGAGGGCTGTTAGGCTCTGCTCACCGCCCAGGAAATCGGCTGCGCGTTCCAAGACATCATCAAGGCCGTGTCCCAGAGCATTGCCCGGGATCCAGATCAGACCTGAAATTAAGATCATAGCTAGTTTATATCTCATTACCACCCTCCTTAACTCTAGTCATAGTTGACGGCTCAGAAGCTTGGTGAGATGTAGGCGCACTCATCGTGCTGGCGCCTATAATTCGCCACTCTCAACCCACGCACCGCAATAGTCAGTCCAGTACGTTACGAGTCCAATTTAGAAGTCAGACAATTCGATTTACTAGAATAGGTTGGTTCACTTGACCGTGATTGTCAAGAATGTCTGCGCGAGTTGTTTTAAGCCAGATTCACGTTGAGGTCCGGCCAAGAACGTGCACGTTCTAATTTTTGCACCATACGCCCTGAGACACCAGCGCAACCGATTCATTTGGGCTTTCGCTCGGGAGTAAACCATCTTCGGGCGTATCTTAAATCGCTGGAAGAGATAGGTGTAAACCATGTGGCGCTGAAGCTGAGCTTTAACCAGGTAGATATCGAGACAACGCTGAAACGTCTGGCTGATGATATCTTGTCTGATTTCCCTGGGACTTATATTCCAGAGTCAAACTTCGCTGAATGAGAGAGACAACACCATGCATAAAATTATTCTTATTACCGGTTCGACCGACGGCATCGGCTTAGAAACAGCAAAGATGTTGGTCTCGCAAGGCCACCATGTTCTGCTGCACGGACGTAATCCAACAAAACTGGCGGATGCAGAAAGAACACTCTCTGCGCTAGCGGAGGGGGAACGTATTGAAAGCTACGTGGCTGATCTATCGCGCATGACCGATGTGGAGGCACTTGCCAAGGCTGTATCTGAAAAGCACACCAAACTTGATGTGTTGATCAATAATGCCGGTGTTTTCAAAACACTCGAACCCATCACACAAGACGGACTTGATGTGCGCTTTGCGGTGAATACCATTGCCCCTTATCTGCTAACGCAAAAACTAATGCCGCTGCTTGGATCTTCCGGGCGGGTGATTAATTTGTCTTCCGCCGCACAGTCGTCGGTTGATCCAGAAGTGCTGACTGGACGGCTCAGACTGTCCGACGACTTTGATGCGTATGCGCAAAGTAAACTGGCGCTGACAATGTGGTCTCGCAGTCTGGCGCTTTCACTCAAAGATGAGGGTCCGGCGATTATCGCAGTTAATCCTGGCTCGATGCTCGGCACTAAGATGGTGAAACAGGGCTTCGGTGTGGCAGGTGGTGATATCCGCATCGGTGCGGAAATATTGACTCGCGCAGCACTGACATATAAATTCTCAAAAGCTTCCGGCAAGTATTTCGACAACGATTCGGGTGGGTTTGCTTCGCCTCATCCTGATGCACAAAATCCAAAAAAATCCGAAGCACTTGTGCATGCTATCGAGGCGGTTTTGGCTGAGATAACACAATCGGACGAAAATCGTCTTTAGTTCAACGTTAGAGTTCGCTGATTGCCTGAATAATTCTGAAAAAAACTTAATCGAAATAGGGTATACGGCCATGGATGATCACGCTGTTATGCACGCTCAGTTCGGCACAATCGCCATGGGCCTAGACATTGGGGCGGCATTCAATTAAGCAGTCCGGTATCGCTTGTTGTCCTGATCATTCCCGAAATAGATTGACGGAGCTGACCGACCTGGTGGAAGAGGCTACGTATACGAGTTTAATCGCTTGTTCGAACGGGGTGGTGTGCTAGGTGCCATGGAATTTTTTATATCAGCGTAGCAAGATTCAGGACTAGGCGCTTTATTACGAGCAACGTAAACATGATGATAGTCTGTCGATTGTCAGGGTGAATACTTTTTTGCAGGAACAAACGATAAAGGCAAATACAACGACGCGCTTGATCGGCTCTGACGAACAGGAAAAACAGGCGCAAATTGAATCTGTCACACGGTTCAAGAAAAACCATCTCGGTGAATCAAAAATGCCCTGCAACAGTTAAAACGAATAGTGCTTGCAGATGGTAATACCTTTGCGGTATTAATGGATGTCGCTAAGTACTTCAGCTTGGGGCAATTCACCCATGCATTGTATGAGGTTGTTGGGTTTTATCGACGCCGGATTTAATCAATGCAATTTGAATGGCTTGGAGTCTTACGTTGACGGATGTCCAAACACTATCTATCTATATGACTAGTAATCCCAATCAATAACAACTCAATAGCTTCTGCGTTGCAGAGGGAAGGAGATAACGATGTCCAGATTAAAACAATTATTTTTGCTAATACCTGTTCTTGTCTTGGCTGTGTTTATGAGTGGTGTTGCTTATGCCGACAAGAATCTATGGCAGGCGGCAGACAACGTTTACAGATACGGGCCGGGTGATGGTTATTACTCCATGTTCGTGGTTACTGATGATGGAGTGATCGTGGTTGAGCCGGTGAACACCAAACATTCCGAAGGGCTGTTACAGGCGATTAGAGGTGTGACGGATAAACCGATTCGTTATCTGTTGCACAGTCACAATCACTGGGATCACTCGCTGGGTGGGCAGGTGTTCCGCGATCAAGGCGCAAAGATTGTGGCGCACACAGAGGCGTATGAGTGGATGAAAGCCAATCAACGTCCGGAGCTGGCCTTGCCGGATGATGTCTGGGCGGGAAGTCGCAAGGATATTGTCTTGGGAGGTAAGACCATCGAATTGCATTATCTGGGCATGAATCATGGGCTGGGGATGACCGTCTTTGTTCTGCCCGAAGAAAAAATCGCGTATATAGCAGACATAGTTACTCCTAATCGTGTGCTGTTTGCCATCGTGCCGGATTTTAATATCAAGGAGTGGCTACGCTCCCTGAGCGAAATTGAAGCAATGGATTTTGATACGGCAATCTATTCCCACTCTCAGGCAAAAGAGCCGTTTGGCAGTAAGGCAGAGGTGACACAAACACGTGAGTTTATCCAGGATATGCAGGCGGCGATTATGGCTGAATTTAAGAAAGGCACACCATTCGGCCAGGTTCCTGGTGCTGTTAAACTGCCCAAGTATAAAAACTGGGCCATGTACAAGGAATGGCTTCACCTGAATGTCTGGCGCGTGATGCTGGACATGCATATGGGGCCGTTTCCCTGGCGGCCGGATCATGCCTATCAGATGAACAAATAACTTAGGTCTCCCTGATAGCGATTTCTATTGTTCGAGTTTTTCAGGAAAGCAATATGGAATCAGGGTAATATTTTAGCCATGGCTCCCCTGTTTTTTGATTGGATAAACCATAACAAAAATTCTGGCGATCAATGGCTCCTTTCGGGGTGACGGTATTACGGACCAGACTGTAGATGTGACGCTTGCAGCGCCCAGGGAAGCGGGCGCTGGCGTTGAATCAATCATTTTGCGTGATGTGCATATCGAGTTTTGCCTAAACTGCCGCGAGTGTATGCAGTAGCCAAGAGAAGTGCCGGGGTTATGTGTGCAGCATGATGACATGCAGGCATTGGTTAACAATATTGAACAGGCGGATGGTTTTATTCTGGCTTCGCCCACCAACATGGGTTCGGTGACGGCTATATTTAAACGTTTTATGGAACGCCTGGCACTGTATGGCTTTGTGGAAAAATATGTTTCCAGATATCCATAGCTTGTCCGTTTTGGTCAGCTTATGATTTCGTACAAACTACGCTTTTTAGCCTACTGAACTATGTGATAGTGAAATTGCTTGGGGGAGGGGGCTGCTGTAAAAAGGGGAGCAATGCCCCCCTTATTTCGAAGTCATGTGATTAAGCCGCACAGTCTCTCTTTGCCACAAAAGAACAGTCTTCACGCCAGATGCAACCTTGCTGGTCACATGTGCCATCTTTATCGGTGGCGAAACACTCGAAATTGCCTTCTAGACGCTGAATATTGCGCACCAGATTGGTTTTGTTCAATTTGCCCGGTTTGATGCCAATAGTGCGTGCTAAAGAACGAATGTCATCCATTTTCATCGCTGATTATTCCCCCTGAGGATATAAAGTTAGGAAAGTTAGTTAATAAATAATAAAACCGCTTTAATAGCGATTAACCGGTATTGCGCATTCCTGCTGCAATCGCATTAATGGAACGCAGCAGCGGATTGAGCCAGATCTCGCGCTCAGATTCTGGCAGGCTTTCATCACGATAACGCTTCAGCAGGGTTACCTGGATGTTGTTGAGTGGATCCAGATATGGGCTGCGTCGCGCCAGTGACAAGGCCAGGCCTGGATTTTCATCCAGAAGATGCTCGCTGTCCGTTACCTTGAGCACAGTATCGACAGTGCGCTGATATTCTTCACGGACTTGCGAATAAATCAAGGTGCAGGTCTCTTCGTCGAGACAAAGCTGAGCATACTCTTTTGCAATCTGCATATTGGCCTTAAACAGGGCCATTTGAGTGTTGCCGAGCAGGGCGTGAAAAAACGGCCATTGGCGATTCATCTGCTGCAAGGTGTTGAGGCGCTGTTCATCGTTCGCTGCCCACTGTTCCAATGCGGTGCCAATGCCATACCAGGCTGGCAATGTATGGCGCGATTGCGCCCAGCCAAAGACCCAAGCAATGGCGCGCACTGAACTCTTGGAGCGATCTCCCTTCTTGCGGTGTGAAGGCCGCGAGCCTATGTTGAGCATGCCAATCTCGTTGACCGGCGTGGCTTCATAGAAGTAATCGAGCAGGGCTGGATTGTTATCGGTTAGGTCTCGGTAAGCGCCTTCACCGGTTTGCACCAATTGGTCGATGACTTCAAGATATTCATCGTGATCTTTTGGTGGGGTTTTGACAATGCAGCAGCTGGCTTTAAGCAGGCCGGTACTGCCCATGGTCAGTTCATAGACGGCAGTTTCCCGGTTACTGTATTTTGATGACAGCACTTCACCCTGTTCGGTGAATTTAATCTGTCCAAACACGGTCCCTGCTGGCTGAGATAGAATGGAATCGTGGGTTGGGCCGCCGCCGCGGCCAATGGTGCCGCCACGTCCGTGAAACAGGCGGCATTCGATATCATGCTTGCTGGCAATGTTAGTGATTTTGCGTTGCGCCTGGTACAGGCTCCAGCCAGAGGCGAGAATGCCGCCGTCTTTGCACGAATCGGAATAACCCAGCATCACTTCCTGGATATCGCCGGAGCTGGCCAGCAGGCGGCGATACGTGTTGTCATCCAGCAGGCGTTCCATAACGATTTCAATATGCGCCAGGTCTTCAATGGTTTCGAACAGCGGTGAGATCTGAATATCACATTGCCACTGATCTCCACTACAGGAAACAAGTCCGGCCATGTGGGCCAGAAACATCACTTCCATTACATGGCTGGCCGCATGAGTCATGGAAATCACATAGGTGCCGAAGGCACGTGTACTGATCTCTTTACGCATCTGCATCATGACGTCAAACACTTCCAGTGTCTCACGGGTCTCATCAGAGAGTGCGTCACGATTCACTGATGGCCGCTGATTACTGGCGACCAGTTCGCTTAATGTAGCCAAGCGCTGTTCTTCATTCATACTTTCGTATTGATCGTTGGCAAACGCCTGGTTCAGCACTTCACTGACTGCGCTGCTATGGCGGGTCGACTCTTGGCGCACATCCAGGTTCATCAAAAAGAAGCCACAAGTCTCTATTAAACGGATTAGATCCTTGAGGTCGCCATTCGCGATTCTGCCATCCCCATGGCTGACCAATGAATCCTGGATTAAGTGCAGGTCATGCAGTAGTTCGTCTTCGTTGTTATAGGCATGCTCTGTTGGTTCGGTGACGTTTTCACCTAAGGATTTTTTGACCGAGACCAGATTGCGTTCCAGGCGGTAACGCACAATAAACAGCATGCGGCGATAGGGTTCGTTGGAAAAACGATCCATGTCATCCTCAAAGGCTGTTTCGATTAGGTGGTCATAGTTGCTTAATGCCTGGTTGAATGCCTCGGTTTGACGGCAGAGTGAGCTGGACTGTGTCAGAACTTGTGTTAGTTTGCCTATTCTGTTCAAGTATTCAAGCAGCACCGAGCGCGATTGTAGGCGCAGCGCGTAGATGGTGGTATCTGGTGTGACGTTCGGATTACCGTCACGGTCGCCACCGATCCAGGAGCCGAAGCGTAAAAAGCTGGGTACTTTTACACTAGGAATTTTACCGTACATATTGGCGACGGCTTTTTCCATGTTGCGATAGGTCTGCGGGATTGCATCGAACAGGCAGTCCTGGAAGTAGCCAATACCGGTTCGAATTTCATCTTCGACGCGTGGCCGGGAGACGCGAACTTCATCGGTCTTCCACAATATCTGAATTTCACTTTCGAGCTGTTCGATGATCTCGCTACGTTCCTGCTTGCTGAGGCGGGTATCGTCTAACTGTTCACTGGTGACAAAGATGCGTCTTAGCGCCTCTTTCACCATGCGGCGCTTTGCTTCGGTCGGGTGGGCAGTAATGACCGGATAATAAGCGGTGTGATTGAGGATAGTCTGAAACTCGTCGGCGCTGATGCCCTGTTGTTTGAATTCGCTTAGCGTGGAATTAAATGAACCAGGCCAGGCATGACCATCGCTATATTTGCACAATCTGCGACGATATTGATGTTGATAGGCCTCTTCGGCGATGTTGACCAAGCTGAAATAGATGCTGAAGGCGCGTACCACCTGGGTCAGACTTTGCGGGTCCAGCCGGTTAACAAGTAGATTGAGTTGCTGGCGTTTTCTCGCGCTGTCCTCTTTGCGCAGGCTAAGGTAGCCCTTACGCAATGTTTCCACTGCGTCGAAGACTTGCTCACCGGCCTGATCACGCAGGATATTGCCTAGCAAGTTGCCGAATAGTTTGACGCGTGTGCGAAGTCTTTTATCCATAATTTTCTTCGTTAAAACAACTGGTTACTGCTGTTGTGGGGCTGTCGGCCGCATGGCCGCAGCGACAAAAGGCGCTTATTATACACCGAGTGACGCTAATGCGTTTGAGCTTGTCGTCAGGCTTGGTTCAGTGGCGAATTTTCGCCAGGGCGAGATGATATAAATCGAGGTAATGCTTGGCGCTCTGTTCCCAGCTGAAATCCTGCTTCATACCGGTAGTAATGATCTGACGCCAGACTTTTGGTTTGTCGCGATAGATTGAGAGTGCCCGTTCCGTAGCCCGCCATAGTTCTTCATGGCTGGCTTGTTCAAATTTAAAGCCGGTGGCGGTTTTCTGTTCGATGTTTTCTTCACGGGCATCAATGACGGTGTCAGCCAACCCGCCGGTATTGCGCACAATCGGCACGGTGCCATAACGCAAGCTGTAGATTTGATTCAATCCACAGGGCTCAAACCTAGAAGGCATCAGGAACATATCTGCCCCTGCCTCAATTTGATGTGCCATGCTCTCATCGAAACCTACGTGAACCGCAATATGCCCGGGGTAATCTTTGCTTGCTTGCAGAAGTTCAGCCTGAAAACGCTTGTGGCCTGAGCCCAACACAACCAGCTGAACATTATTTTGCACCAGTTGCGGGACAATGCTCAGCACCAGATCAATGCCTTTTTGCTCTACCAGACGACCAACTAATCCGAGCAATGGCGATTCGGATTGCTGCGGCAAACTGAATTTTTTCTGTAGCTGGCGCTTGTTGTTTTCCTTGCCTTCCAGATTGTGGGCATCAAAGTGATGTTTCAGAAGGGGGTCATTCGCAGGGTTCCATGCTTTATAGTCGACCCCATTAAGAATGCCGACCAGTCTATCGGCGCGGTGATTGAGCAGGCCGTCAAGGCCATGGCCAAAATGGTGGGTGCGGATTTCAGCAGCATAGGTTGGGCTGACGGTGTTGATCATGTCAGCGAAAATAAGCCCGCCCTTGATAAAAGAGAGACCGCCATGAAATTCCAACCCATCGATTCCCCGGAGATAGGGGGGAAGGTTGAGGTTTTTGAAATGGCTTGAATCAAAATGGCCTTGGTAAGCCAGGTTATGAATCGTGAAAATTGTGGCTGGCCGCTTTGGATATTGAGCCAGCAATGCCGGTACCAGACCACTTTGCCAGTCATTGCAATGGACAATATCAGGTTGCCAATCAAGTCCAGCTTTGTTGGTGGCTACGGCAATGGCCGTTCGGGCAAATATGGCAAAACGTTCGGCATTATCTGCCCAGTCATGGTTGTCCGGGTCCGAATATGGCCCGCCTGGACGGTCAAAATGGGCAGGAGAATCAACAAGGTATATTTTGACAGTGGTGTTGGGCAGGCGGCCTTCAAGCAGGCGCGCTGTTTCCGGCAGCCCCTCCATATTAAAGCTGGCAAAGCCCAGTTTTTCAGCCTTGCGCATGGCTTCCCGATAGGCCGGCATGATGATTCGTACGTCCTGGTGCTGTTCCTTCAAAGCAGTAGGCAAGCCGCCAGCAACATCTGCTAAACCACCTGTCTTGATCAGCGGGTAGGCTTCACTTGTAACAAAAAGTATATTGTTGGTAGCCATTTGATCCTGCTTTTTAAGCAATGTTTTGCGAGATGGTTATTGATTTGCAAAACCAGAATAACATGAGCCTTTTAAGCTTGGGAATGCTTAATGTCCGTGTAAACATGGAATAATGTATGATGCGCGGCTTTGGTGCTTCTTGTCTGAACTTGGTGCGGTAATACGGCTGAATATTGCGACGTTAAATTTTTATTTAGATGAAATTTCTCCCCCAACAGAATTCCTCTCAAGATCGCGATACAACCTCATTGCTTAATCTCAAGCGCTTGGTGTTCGTCCGCATCGTTGCGATTGCGGGGGAAATTATCGCCGTCGCCGTCGCCGTGCTTGGTCTGGGTATGCATCTTCCGGTGTTGCTATTAACAATTGTTATCGCTGCGCATGCGCTAATCAATTTGTTTGCCTGGTTGCGTTTGCGCACAAATAAGGTCATTGGCGCCAATGAGTTTCTATTTCAGCTAAGCCTTGATGTCGTTATCCTGACCATTTTGCTCTACCTTGTCGGTGGAGCGACAAATCCTTTTGTTTCTCTATTGTTGTTGCCCTTGGTGGTGGCGGCTGCGGTACTGCCCAGAGTGCATGTCTCGGTGATGGCTGTGTTGGTGGTGTTTGCCTATGGCCTACTAATGTTTACCCACCAGCCCATGCCGCATGTGGCATCCCATGCCGGCAAGGATTTCGATTGGCACGTGATTGGCATGTGGTTTGGTTTTCTGCTGGCGGTCATCATGATTGTCTTCTTTGTTTTACGCATGGCCGAGTCGTTACGCGAGCGTGACCGGCATCTGGCTCAGGCCAGAGAGCGGGCTCTGCGTGACGAGCAACTGGTGGCGCTGGGGACCCTGGCAGCCGGTGCTGCGCATGAGTTGGGTACGCCGCTTTCTACGATGGCGGTGCTGACCAAGGAGCTGGAGCAGGAATATACTCAGGATGAGGAGTTGCAGCAGCGCCTACTCATCCTGAGACAACAGGTTGATCGCTGTAAAGAAACACTTTCAATGATTTCGGCATCGTCGGGTCAGTTGCGTGCCGAAGGTGGATATCGAATTCAACTTGATCAGTTTCTGACGGCTGTGGTGGATGATTGGCGTAAAGTGCGGCCTGAATCGCGCTTGGAGTTTACTGTTTCCGGGGTGGATCCGGCGCCTAATATCATCTCTGAAAAAGGACTTCGGCAGGCCCTAATTACTTTTTTGGATAATGCCGCGGATTCTTCGCCGGATGATGTTGACATGACTTGTCTGTGGAGTGACCGGCATCTCCAGGTGGTGGTGGCCGACCGTGGTGCAGGGGTGCCGGTGGAGTTCAAGGACCATGTCGGCAAGGTACCATTTAGTACCAAAAAAGAAGGCCAGGGGCTGGGCTTGTTTTTGGCGCACGCCATCATTCAGCGTTTGGATGGCACGGTGGCTGTGAGTGAACGGCCCGGTGGCGGTACCCGTGTGACAATGGAATTGGAATTAGACAGGTTGTTGTTGAATGAGTGACGAAATTAAGCCACGGTTGTTGTTGGCAGATGATGATGAGGTTTTTTCGGGGGTGCTGGCTCGCGCACTCGCTAAGCGCGATTTTGAGGTAGAAGTTGTGCACGATGTTGAGGCCGGGATGGCATTGAGTGAGCGCTGGTGGCCGGACTATGCTGTCGTTGATCTGAACATGCCAGGAGGTTCAGGATTATCCCTGGTAGAGCACCTCTGTAGCCAGGATGAAGAGATGCGTGCCGTCGTGTTAACAGGATATGCCAGTATCGCCACTGCCGTAGAGGCAATCAAGCTTGGTGCCATTCATTACCTGGCAAAACCGGCGGATGCCGATGAAATCGTCACTGCCTTGCATAAAGATAGTGGCGACTCTGAGGTGCCAGTGCGCGAATCACCCATGTCGGTGCGGCGGCTGCAATGGGAGCATATTCAGAAAGTGCTGGCGGAAGTTGACGGAAATATTTCCGAAGCAGCGCGGCGACTTGGTATGCATCGCCGTACCTTGCAGCGTAAGTTGCAAAAAAGGCCGGTGAAACAATAATAGTGTGTACTTATATAGTGTTATTAACTATGTTTTTAAATGGAGCTTTAAATTTTGACGTTAACTGACGACTAACAGCTGATATTTGGAGCGACGCTTTTTTTAATTTTGACCAATACTGATGAATCAGCGTTGGTTTATCGTTTAGACACAGAAGGAGATTTAACATGCGTATGGCATTGATCGGTTTAGGCAAGATGGGCGGCAACATGGCGCGGCGTCTTTGTCGAGGTGGAATAGAAGTTGTCGGCTACAACCGATCATCGGAAATCGTCAACAGCCTGGCTCAGGAAGAAGGGATGATTCCGGCAGGCTCACTGCGCGAAGCGGTTGAGAAGCTGACCGCGCCACGCGTAGTGTGGTTGATGTTGCCCAGTGGAGGTCCGACTGAGCAGGCTATTGAAGAGTTGAGCGCAATCCTTGATCAGGGTGATGTGATCGTCGATGGGGGTAACTCAAACTACCATGACAGCCAACGCCGCGGCGCTATGTTGGCGCAGCAATCGATCGGTTATGTGGATTCTGGCACCTCCGGCGGTATCTGGGGTTTGGATAATGGCTACTGCCTGATGGTCGGAGGCGAGAAAGACGCCGTGGCCCTGGTCGAGCCAGCCTTAAAAATACTGGCCCCCGCGGCTGACCGTGGTTGGGCCCATGTTGGCCCCGTTGGTTCAGGCCACTTTACCAAGATGATCCATAATGGCATTGAATACGGCATGATGCAGGCCATGGCTGAAGGCTTTGCCCTGATGAAAGGCAAAGCCGAGTTTAATCTTGATCTGGCCCAGATCTCCGAGCTTTGGCGTCATAGTTCAGTGGTGCGCAGCTGGCTGCTGGATCTTACCGCTGATGCCCTGCAACAAGACCAGCAATTGAAAGATATTGCTCCATTCGTACCCGATTCCGGTGAAGGACGTTGGACTGTGATTGAATCAATTGATCAGGGTACTGCCGCACCGGTGCTGAGTCTGGCCATGAGTATGCGTTTTACCAGTCAGGATGAAGAGGGGTATGACTTCAAGCTACTATCCATGATGCGCAATGCCTTTGGTGGTCATGCGGTCAAGAAGGCGGGGGAATAATGAAAAAGCTTGATCCCTGCACAATCGTAATTTTTGGGGCGACGGGTAATCTGTCGCGCCTGAAATTGATGCCAGCACTGTTTCGGCTTGATTCCGAAGATCGTTTGCCAGAGGGAGCCAAGATTTTAGCCTTTGGCCGCCGGCCCTGGAACAAGCAGCAGTGGTTGGAGGAGGTGGCCAAGATGCTGGCTGCCAAATATAAAAATGGATATGACCAAGCTGCCTTTGAAAGCTTCAGCGAAAAACTGGAATATCATGAGGGTGATCTAACTGACGCAGCTTCCTATGCAGGATTGCATGAAAAGCTGTGCCAGAGCGACGTGTTTCCGCGTAACGTACTCTATTATATGTCGATCAGCCCGTCCGAGTTCGGCACTGTGATTGAAAAGCTGGGTGAGGCCAAGCTGCTGGATGAAAAGCACGGCTGGCATCGAGTGGTCATTGAAAAACCGTTTGGTTATGACCTGCTCAGTGCCCAGACACTGCAAAATTCGCTTACCCGGCATTTGTCGGAAAATCAGATCTATCGCATTGACCACTATCTGGGTAAGGCGACAGTGCGCAATGTGTTAGTGTTTCGCTTCGCCAACCTGCTGCTCGAGCCCTTGTGGCATCGCAATTACATCGATCATGTGCAGATCACTCACTCTGAAACATTGGGTATCGGTGGCAGGGCTGCGTATTACGATAACTCGGGAGCCCTACGTGACATGCTGCAGAGCCACTTGATGCAGCTGTTAACCCTGGTGGCGATGGAGCCGCCGGTAGGAATGGATGCCGAATCCTTGCGTGATGAAAAGGTGAAAGCCTTAAAATCGATTCGCCCGATTCCTCAAAATGCCGTGCATGCCCACGCCTTTCGCGCCCAATATGCTGCGGGTCATCAAGGTGGCAAGTCAGTGCCTGGTTATCTGGAAGAGGATGGCGTGGCGCATGAGAGTGCTACCGAGACCTACGCTGCGTTGAAACTCTATATTGATAATTGGCGTTGGAAGGGCGTGCCGTTTTATCTGCGTACCGGCAAACGCATGGCTGAGTCGAGTTCGCAAATCAGCATCCGCTTCAAGCATCCACCGCAACAGCTGTTTGGCAGCAAGATGGATTCGCTCAAACCCAACTGGATCCTCCTGGGCATTCAGCCGCATGACTGTCTGACAATGGAAATCCAAGTAAAAGAACATGGCACTGCCATGAAAACCCGTGTAATCAGTCTCGATGCCACCTATCACGAGGAGGGTGACGGACCTTCCGATGCCTATGAAGACCTGATCCTGGATGTTATAAAGGGAGACCATTCGCTGTTTTTGCGTTACGATGAAGTAGAATGGGCGTGGCGTGTGGTTGACCCGATTCTTAAAGTCTGGTCAATGGAGCGGGACTTTATTAACACGTATCCTGCGGGCACATGGGGGCCGCGTGGTACGTACAGACTGTTCGACCGGGAGGATCAGTTCTGGCGCCACTCAATGTCAATTGAGGGCAGTGACGTAAGTTCAGAAGCATTCTAATTATTCAAAGAACCCAAAAGGGCAAGGTAGGTGGGGCGTGCAAGAGAATCCATCTTGGAAAGCATTAAAGGCACATAAACAACAAATCGAAAGTCTTCACATGCGGGATCTGTTCGCAGAGAACCCGCAGCGTTTTGAACAGTTCTCGTTGCAGTTTCAGGGTATGCTATTCGATTATTCGAAGAATCGAATCACTGCTGAAACGATGAACTTATTACTCGATCTGGCCGAGTATGCTGATGTCTCCGGCTGGACTGAGCGCATGTTCAACGGTGACAGAATAAACATGACCGAAGATCGTGCCGTGTTGCATGTGGCGCTGCGCAATCGCAGCAACCGTCCCATCTATGTCGACGGTGAAGATGTCATGCCATTAGTGAACGGTGTTCTCGACAAAATGCGTCACTTTAGTGACGAAGTGCGTAACGGCAAGTGGTTGGGTTACAGTGGTGAGCGCATCACGGATGTGGTTAATATCGGTATCGGCGGTTCGGATCTGGGTCCGGTGATGGTAACTGAAGCGCTCAAATCGTATGCCAGGCCAGATCTGAAGGTACACTTTGTCTCCAATATCGACAGTAATCATCTGCTTGAAACGCTTGAGCCGCTCAAGCCGGAAACTACCTTGTTTATTGTCGCCTCGAAAACATTCACGACTCAGGAAACGTTAACCAATGCCCGTTCAGCGCGGCAATGGTTGCTGGAGGCCTATGATGGCGATGATCGTGCCGTAGCGCGACACTTTGTTGCCCTCTCGACTAATACTGTCGAGGTAAAACGATTCGGTATCGATACCAAAAACATGTTCGAGTTCTGGGACTGGGTCGGTGGTCGTTATTCACTTTGGAGTGCCATTGGATTATCAATTGCGGTTGCGATTGGCATGGATAACTTTGAGGCCTTGCTGTTGGGGGCTCATGAAATGGATGAGCACTTTCGTACCACGCCACTGGATAAAAACATCCCCGTGATCATGGCCTTGATTGGTGTCTGGTATAACGATTTTTTTGGTGCCGACAGTCATGCCATACTGCCTTACAATCAGTACCTGCACCGCTTTCCGGCCTATTTGCAGCAAGGGGATATGGAGAGCAATGGCAAACATACCACCCGTGACAATACTCGCGTGGATTATCTGACCGGACCGGTGATCTGGGGTGAGGCCGGTACCAATGGTCAGCATGCTTTTTATCAGTTGCTGCATCAGGGTACCAAGCTGATCCCGGCCGATTTTATTGCGGCTGTCGAGACCCATAATCCACTCGGCGATCATCAATTGATCCTGTTATCAAATTTCTTTGCCCAAACCGAAGCATTGATGGTGGGGCGTAGTGAAGAGCAGACCCGTTCTGAATTACGGGCCGAAGGTTTCAGTGGCGCCAAGCTGGAGCAGTTGGTGGTGCATAAGGAGTTCGAAGGTAATCGTCCCACCAATTCGATCTTTTTTCAGACCTTTGATCCAAGAAGCGTAGGCATGTTGATTGCGATGTACGAGCACAAGATTTTTGTTCAGGGCATCATCTGGAATATCAATTCTTATGACCAAATGGGTGTGGAGCTGGGTAAGCAGCTGGCCGATACCATCCAGGCAGAATTGAAAGACAATAAGCCGGTGGAAAGCCACGATGCCTCGACTAATGGATTGATTAACTTTTACAAGACGCATCGACCCTCCTGACTCTGTGTTTTCTGCCGCAGCGATATGGGCGCCTGATACTGAAACAGGGGCTTAATTTCCCGTTTTTCAAAAACAAGGTATAATTGCCGCCTTGTTCTAACTGACTGAAAAAACAAGAAAACAAGTTCCTGTTTTGGAGGAAGTCATTAAATCACGGGGCTAAGCGGCCGGGCCGTCAAAAACATCGCCCATTGTCACGCGCCTTGTGATACGGCAATAAGAATTTATTTAATTTAGAGGTCGGAGCTATATGTCTCAGCAATCCCATATTTCTGAACAGTTACCGGATATCGACGCAGTCGAAACCAAGGAATGGATCGAGGCCCTTGAAGCGGTCATTGAAAACGAAGGTGTTGAGCGTGCCCACTTCCTGCTTGAGCAGATGATCGACAAGGCGCGCCGTTCGGGTGCAAACCTGCCTTATTCCGCCAACACGGCCTATGTGAATACGATTCCACCTCATCTTGAGGCCCCCATTCCGGGTGACCAAACGATTGAAGCCCGGATTCGTTCCTTCATCCGTTGGAACGCTGTCGCCATGGTGGTCAAGGCCAACCGCAAGGCCTCCGAACTGGGCGGCCATATCGCTACTTTCGCCTCAGCGGCAGTGCTTTACGATGTGGGTTTCAATCACTTTTGGCGTGCGCCATCGCACGAACATGGCGGCGATCTGATCTACTCCCAGGGCCATGCCTCACCCGGCACCTATGCCCGTGCCTTTCTTGAAAGCCGTTTGACCGAAGAACAATTGGACAACTTCCGTCAGGAAGTGGATGGCAAGGGTCTGTCTTCGTACCCGCACCCCTGGCTGATGCCTGACTTCTGGCAGTTTCCGACGGTTTCCATGGGGTTGGGCCCGATTATGTCAATTTACCAGGCCCGCTTTATGAAGTACCTGCGGGATCGCGGCCTGGCCGATACCAAGAATCGTAAGGTCTGGGCTTTCCTTGGCGACGGCGAGACTGATGAGCCAGAATCGCTCGGTGCTATCTCATTGGCCGCACGTGAGAAACTCGATAATCTGATCTGGGTGGTCAACTGTAACCTGCAGCGCCTGGACGGTCCGGTGCGCGGTAACGGCAAGATCGTACAGGAGCTGGAAGCCAGCTTCCGTGGCGCCGGCTGGAATGTGATCAAAGTACTGTGGGGCTCTTACTGGGATCCGTTGTTGGCTAAGGACAAAAACGGTCTGTTGCAACAGCGCATGATGGAGTGTGTCGACGGCGATTATCAGAATTACAAATCAAAAGACGGCGCCTATGTGCGTGAGCACTTTTTCGGAAAGTATCCTGAGCTGAAGGCGATGGTGTCGAAGATGTCCGATGAGGATATCTGGCGTCTGAACCGCGGTGGACATGATCCGCACAAGGTTTATGCTTCCTACAAAGCAGCTGTTGAGAGCGGTGAGCCCACCGTTATCCTGGCTCAGACTGTAAAAGGGTATGGCATGGGCGCGGCCGGTGAAGGGCAGATGCGCACTCACTCACAAAAGAAACTGGGTGACGAGGAGATGATCTACGTCCGCAATCGTTTCAATATCCCGTTGAGTGATGAAGACGCGGCGGCTTGTAAATATTATAAGCCGGCAGAAGACAGCCCCGAAATGCAGTATATACATGCAGTGCGGAAGGAGTTGGGTGGTTATCTGCCGACCCGTCATCACACAGCAGCGCCGCTTGAAGTGCCTAAATTGTCGGCCTTCGATGTGTTGTTAAAAGGCAGTGGCGATAAAGAGATGTCCACCACCATGGCCTATGTGCGCTTGTTGACCATCCTCTGCCGTGACAAGAAGATGGGCAAAAACGTAGTGCCAATAGTGCCTGATGAGGCGCGTACCTTTGGTATGGAAGGCATGTTCCGTCAGCTGGGTATCTATTCCTCGGTGGGTCAGCTCTATACGCCACAGGACAAGGACGAGATCATGTTCTATAAGGAGGACAAGACTGGCCAAATCCTGGAGGAAGGCATTAACGAAGCCGGTTCCATGTCATCCTGGATTGCCGCGGCCACTTCCTATAGCTCGCATGGCGTCAACACTGTACCGTTTTATATTTACTATTCCATGTTCGGATTTCAGCGTATTGGTGATCTGGCCTGGGCGGCGGGAGATATGCAGGCGCGCGGTTTTCTGATCGGCGCTACAGCGGGACGAACTACTCTGGCCGGTGAAGGCCTGCAGCATCAGGATGGTCACGGTCTGGTTATGGCCAATACCATTCCCAACTGTGTCAGCTATGATCCCACTTTTGGTTATGAGCTGGCGGTGATCGTGCACGATGGTTTGCGCCGCATGTATGCCGAGCAGGAGAATATTTTCTATTACGTCACTACCATGAACGAAAACTACACCCAGCCTGCCATGCCGGAAGGTGTCGAGCAGGGCATCATCAAGGGATTGTATGAACTCAAGCAGGGAGGTAAGAGCAAGCTCAAGGTTCAGCTTATCGGCTCCGGCACTATCCTACGTGAAGTGATTGCTGCTGCTGATCTACTGAAGGATGACTGGGGTGTGGATGCCGACATCTGGAGTGCTACCAGCCTTAACGAACTGACCCGCGAGGCGCAGGACTGTGAACGCTGGAATCGACTGCATCCGCAAGCTGAGGCCAGAGAGCCTTACGTGGCGCAAACACTGGCTGATCGCAAAGGGCCGTTCATCGCTGCTACTGACTACATCCGTAACTATGCCGATCAGATCCGTGAATGGGTGCCGGGCCGTTACGTGGTATTGGGTACCGATGGTTTCGGTCGTTCCGATACCCGTGCCCAGTTACGCAAACACTTCGAAGTAAATGCAGTTAATGTGGCCGTCGCTGCATTGAAGGCTCTGGCTGACGAAGGTCAGATCGGTCGCGACAAAGTGAGCGAGGCGATTGCCAAATACGGAATTGATGCAGACAAACCCAATCCGCTGCATGCCTAGTCCCACAAGGATAAAAAGCGAAGGACGATTATGAGCAAAGAAATTCTGGTACCCAATATTGGTGACTTTTCCGAGGTGGAGGTGATCGAGATCCTGGTCTCTCCAGGTGATTCGGTTCAGGCTGAAGATTCACTGATCTCGGTTGAGTCGGATAAGGCCTCGATGGAGATACCGGCACCTGAAGCCGGTGTGGTGAAAGAGCTGAAAATTGCGCTGGGCGACAAAGTTTCGGAAGGCAGCTTGATTCTGTTGCTGGATCCCGCTGGCGAGGCCGCTGAAGCTGCGCCCGCAAAATCGGAAGCGGCACCTCAGGCAGAACCAAAAGCGAAGGCTGCGCCAGCGCCGACACCTGCTCACGTTGCGGCAAAGCCAGCACCTGCCCCGGTTAAACAGTCCCCTACAGCCAAGATTGACGAAGTTAGTTTTTCCAAGGCCTATGCCTCTCCTGCGGTGCGCAAGTTTGCCCGCGAGCTGGGTGTTGACCTGGGGCAGATGGATGGCAGTGGTCGCAAAGGCCGCATTACCAAGGAAGATGTTCAAAATTTCGTCAAGCGTGCCTTGTCGCAACCGGCCGGTGGTGGCCTGGGTGTGGCGCCCATGCCCGAGATTGATTTTAGTCAGTGGGGCGAAATCGAAATCAAGCCGCTGTCCAAGATCAACAAGCTTACTGGACAGTTCTTGCACCGCAATTGGGTCACCATCCCGCATGTTACTCAGTTTGATGAGGCAGACATCACCGACATGGAGACCTTCCGCAAACAACTAGCGGGTGACTATAAAGACAAGGGTATTCGCATTACACCGCTGGTGTTTATGATGAAGGCCGTCGTTTCCGCGTTGAAAGAGTTTCCGCGTTTTAACTCTTCACTAGACGCAACCGGCGAGAACCTGATTCTGAAGAATTACTATAACGTCGGTATTGCAGTGGATACGCCGGACGGCCTGGTGGTGCCAGTAGTGCAGAATGTGGATCGCAAGAGCATCGTGGATCTGGCGGTTGAGCTGGGCGAGATCAGCATCAAGGCGCGTGACAAGAAACTCAAGCCGTCTGATATGCAGGGCGGTAGTATTACCATCTCCAGCCTGGGCGGTATCGGTGGCACTAAATTCACTCCGATTGTGAATGCCCCTGAAGTTGCCATTCTCGGTGTGTCGCGCTCCAAGATGCATCCGGTCTGGAATGGTTCGGAGTTTGAACCACGCTTGATGTTGCCGCTGTCGTTGTCGTATGACCACCGTGTCATCGACGGTGCCGACGGAGCCCGCTTCACAACCTTTCTCAGTCGTGTCTTGTCTGACACCCGTCGACTGTTGTTGTGATTGGAGGGATGACAGATGAGTAATGTTGTTGAGATAAAAGTTCCTAATATCGGTGATTTCGCAGATGTTGAAGTCATTGAAATTCTGGTCAATGCTGGCGACAGCGTTAATGTCGAAGACTCGCTGATCTCGGTTGAGTCTGACAAGGCCTCCATGGAGATCCCTGCGCCGCAAGCGGGTGTGGTGAAACAGGTGCTGATTTCGTTGGGTGACAAGGTCTCCGAAGGTAGCGCTATATTGATGCTGGAAGTCGGTGCCGAAGCGGCGGCTGCACCGGTAGAAAAAAAGGCTGCTACACCTGCAGAAACACCCGCACCCGCTGCTGCAGCTTCACCGCAGGCTGCAAGTTACAGTGGTGATGTGGATATCGGTGCCGAAGTCGTGGTGCTCGGCTCAGGCCCCGGTGGTTACACCGCTGCTTTTCGTGCTGCCGATCTGGGTAAACAGGTGGTGCTGATCGAGCGTTATGAAAGTATTGGTGGTGTCTGTCTGAACGTGGGATGTATTCCTTCCAAGGCGCTGCTGCACACTGCACAGGTGATCACCGAGGCAGCTGAATTCCATGAAATTGGCGTCAGCTTTAATAAGCCTGACATTGATTTGAATAAGCTGCGTGGCCACAAGGACAAGGTGGTTGGCAAGCTCACGGGTGGACTGAAACATCTGGCCAAGCAACGTAAGGTGCAGATCGTGCAAGGCTATGGCAAGTTCACCTCAGCCAATACTATCCAGGTGGAAGCGGCCGACGGTAGTAAGCAAGTGGTCGGATTTGAGAATTGCATTATCGCTGCCGGATCGCGCGTCACCAAGCTTCCCTTTATTCCCTGGGATGACCCTCGGGTAATGGATTCCACCGATGCATTAGAAGTCGAGGAAGTGCCAGAACGCCTGCTGGTGGTTGGCGGTGGCATCATCGGTCTGGAAATGGCCACGGTGTATGACGCCCTGGGTGCCAAAGTGACTGTGGTTGAGTTGTCGCCTGGTTTGATTCCCGGCGCCGACCGCGATGTGGTGCGTCCACTGGAGCGTCGTATCAAGAAGCGCTATGAAAAAATCTACCTCAATACCAAGGTTACGGCCATCGAGCCAAGCGACAAAGGGCTGGTCTGTTCTTTCGAAGGTAAGGGGGCGCCAGAGAAAGACACCTTTGATCGTGTTCTGGTGGCCATTGGCCGTTCGCCCAATGGCAAGTTGATTGATGCCGAAAAGGCAGGCGTGGTGGTGAATGACTGGGGTTTTATCGACGTCGATAAGCAACAACGTACCAACGCTAATCACATCTATGCCATTGGCGATATCGTTGGGCAACCTATGTTGGCACATAAGGCGACCCATGAAGGTAAGGTGGCGGCGCAAAACATCGCTGGCGAGAAATCCTTCTTTGATGCCAGAACTATTCCTTCAGTTGCCTACACTGATCCTGAAGTGGCATGGATGGGTAAGACCGAAGAAGAATGTAAAAAAGAGAGTATCAACTACCAGAAAGGTGTCTTCCCCTGGGCTGCATCGGGTCGTTCACTCTCTTTGGGGCGTGATGAAGGCATGACCAAGGTGTTGTTTGGCGAGGATCACAAGATCATCGGCGCCGCCATGGTGGGTCCCAATGCTGGTGAATTGATTGCTGAAGCGGTACTGGCGCTGGAAATGGGGGCTGATATCGAGGATATTGCACTCAGCATTCATCCTCATCCAACCCTGTCGGAGACATTCAACTTCGCCGCCGAGGTGGCTGAAGGGACCTGTACTGATCTTTACGTGCCAAAAAAGAAATAGCTATTTCTCGGCAATGAGGATTCAAAAGCCCGGCCCTGCCGGGCTTTCTTGTTTGGGTTCACAAAATAAGCAACTTCTTATCTGTATGGCTAATCCATAAGACCGATCACCCGATATAACAAGAGTTAGAAGGAACTTGTTATATTCAAAGGGTCTCAATGTCTGCAGAAAATAAAATTAGTGATATCAGGTTGTTAGAAACTCTTGTCCCGCTCAATGAGCTGGACCACGATAAATTGTCGGAATTGGCCGAAAGTTCATCCGTGCTTCGTTTCAAAAGAGGCCAATCGATTTCTTCGGCGACAGCAAAAAACCAGCTCGTATATTTGCTTGCCGGCACTGTTGAATGTTCACCCGGTTCAGCGCATGTGGAGAGCGTCGAGGCGATTAGTCAAGCGGCCCGCCAAGCGATTCTGACGCCAGATAATCGAAGGCGTGTCCTTGCCAAAAACGATGTCACGGTATTGTGTGTCGATAATGACATGCTGGACTTCTTGCGCAGCTGGGGGAATAGCACCGGCTTTGAAGTAGAAGAGATAGATGCCAGTGATTCGAGTGGCTTAGCCGATGGGCTTATGCAAAGTGACGTGTTGTTGAATCTTTCGCCCTCCGGTATTCAGGCATTGATGTCTGCCATTGTCCCCGTTGAATTTGCAAGCAATGAAATCATTTTTAATCAAGGTGATAAGCCAGATTATTATTATATTGTTTCGCGTGGCCATTGCAGTATCACCCGCCACTCAGCAGAAATGAATGCCCCAGTAGAGCTTGCCATCCTGAACCCGGGTGACACCTTCGGTGAAGAAGCCTTAATTGCGAACACGGCACGCGGTGCGACAGCGCGAATGACTGACGATGGACTAGTGTTGCGTCTTGGTATGGAGGACTTTAAAAAGATTTTAGAGTCGCCATTCGTAAAACCAATCGGCATTGAGAAGGCAGATAAGTTAAAGCTTGGTGGTGCAGTAGTACTTGATTTACGCTCGGCAGAGTTGTTTGCAAAGGACGGTAGTGGAACAAATATTCCATTTGCCGAACTGCGCAGTCGAATTGGCGAGTTAAAAAAAGACAAAGAATATATCGTAGTTTCTGACGATAATAAGATGAGTGCGGTGGCCGCATTTTTGTTGAGTCAGAAGCGCTTTAATGTGTATCTGCTAAAAACAGCTGCAAAAGAAGAGAGTGCCGCCAAGGCTGCAAAGGACGATGCTGAGACAAAGGCGTTGCATATAAAGGTTTCTGAATTACAACACCAGCTCGATCGGGCAAATATTTACCTCCAAAAAGAAGAACAGCGTCATGCTGAAACCAAAGGACATGTTCAGTCGTTGGAAGATAAGCTGGTAGAGACCGAAGGTAGTGCCAAGTCAGCAATCATTGAAGCCAGTAAGCTAAAGAAAAAATCAGAAACTTCCTTGAAAAATCGGGTTCATGAACTTAACGAGGAGTTAAAGAAGGAAAAGCAAAATAGCCAATCGTTAATTAGCCAGAATGATAGCCTGAATAGTCAACTTGAAGCTGCCAATAATGAAATTCAACAAGCGCATCAAAAAATCGAAACTGATTTGATCGATGTCGGCGAGATCGAAAAACGTGAAGCTGAGTTTAATCAAACTATCAGTCAGTTCAAGGCTGAAATGGAAGAGCTGCAGCACACTCACGAAAAGATAATCAAAGAAAAAGAAGCGTTATCTAACAGTCTTGATGAGTTAAATCGAGTAACAAATGAGAGTAACGATACGCATAGTGAATTGCAGTGCCAGCTACAAAGCGCCATTGATCGATCCGAAAAAACTGAACATGAGTTGAAGCAGCTACAAGAGCAATACGCTGAATTAGAATCTAATCTTAAGCTCAATCAGGATGATAAGCTGTCACTTAATGCCCAGTTAGCGGTGGCTAATCAAAATGTGGATCAGCTGACACATGACATAAATCAGTTGCAGAATCAGGCGTCCAATTCTGGTAGCCAGACTGAAAAGCTAGAGCAAGAACTTCAAGCCTTGCAACAAAAGCAGTCAGAACTCGAATCCATAAATGATCAGGCATTAGAAGATAATGAGTTGCTCAATGATCAGCTTAATGAGGAAAAACAAAAGTCTATATTACATGTAGGTGATATCGATGGGCTGAAATCACTGTTAAAAGAGGCTGTAGAGAAAGCCGAAAAATCAGAACAAGAACTTCAAGTCTTGCAACAGAAGCAGTCAGGTCTCGAATCTGGAAATGAACAGGTATTAGAACAAAATGAGCTGCTCAATGATCAGCTCAAGGAGGAAAAACAAAAGTCAATTCAACATGCGAGTGAGATTGAAGAGCTGAAATCACTGTTAAAAGAGGCTGTAGAGCAGGCCGAAAAATCAGAACAAGAACTTCAAGCTTTACAACAAAGCCAGTCAGGTCTCGAATCCGGAAATGAACAGGTGTTGAAAGAAATTGAGTTGCTCAATGATCAGCTCAATGAGGAAAAGCAAAGGTCGGTTTTATATCTGAGTGATATTAATGAGCTGAAATCACTGTTAAGAGAGGCTATGGAGCGAGCAGAAAAGTCAGAACAAGAATTTCAGGAATTATTTCAGAAGCAGCTGGATATCGGAGCCAGTCATGAGCAGATTCTGGAAGAGAAACAGTCACTCAGTGATCAGCTTGATGAAGCAAAACAAAAGTCTAGCAGTTATGCGGATGAGTTGAATAATCTGCAATCACAGCTGCACATCTCAGATGAAAAAGCAGAGAAATCTGGGTATGAAATGCAAGCCTTGCACGATAAACACTCGGAGCTTGAGCTCACTTATAAGCGACTACAGAAAGAGAATGATTCTCTCAATGAACGGGTCGATGAATCCAGGCAAAAGTGTAAGAAGCAGGCGGATGAGTTGAGTGAATTGCAGTCTAAACTCCAAGCCGTTATAGAGCAGGAAGAAAAGAATGAAGTCGAATTGAAAAGTACGCAAAATCAGTTCTCAGTGCTTGAATCTAATTATGAGCAGGCTAAGGCGGAGAATGTTTCTCTTACCGAGCAGCTCAACGAGGTAAGGCGAAAATCGGATCAACAGTCGAATGAGATAAGTGGTCTGCATAACAAGTTGAGGGGTACGACTGACGCTGCCGATAAATCATTGGAAGAATCGCAGCGGCAATTGGAAGAATTAGCATCCAGATATGAGCAGGGCCAGGCAGCTTATCATCAAGCTCAGCGAGAACTTAAAGATTTAGTAGAAGTGAAGCAGGAGTTGGAAGAAAAAATTTCATCTTTTGATCAAGCTCCGAAAATACAGGAACAGTCCATACAACAGGAAAGTAACTCTATAAAGGAACAGCTTCAGTCAATGAGATCGATATTGGTAGAGAAAAAATCTCAATTTGTAGAGAACGAAGCAGGTTATCAAGAGCTGATTGAGCAACTTTCCACAAATCTCAATAAAGTAACAGCAGAATCCAAACAGCTAACAGCTGAAAATTCAAAAGAAAAGCTACGTAATAAAATCTTAATTGAAGAATTATCCCGGCTGCAACATGAGAATATGCGCAGCGGTACAAAAGTTAAGTTTCTCCTAATTGTTTTACTGTTTCTCGTCGCAATTGTAGGTGCATCCTACTACTTAGGTATCGACCTGCGTGGTCAAACCACTGTATTGATCGAAGAAGCGGCACCCCAGATCAACGAGTTGATTGACTCTATTCCCAGCCTGGATCAACCTAAAACAATCGAGTAGTAGCAGTGTTTGACAGTGCTTTATCTGGTTTAGTGTTCGAAGAGTAAACATTAACTGAGTTGGGAATGCTAAATAAATGCCCATAGAGGAATTTTCCCTTTGTATCAAGTTTGTATGTCTTGTGCCGTTGAATAGTGCGATCAGGTTTAATTTATTAGGTTTTTAGGGGTTAATGATATTTTTCAGACAATTTTTGCCGACTAGAGCCGGGTGGTTGCTATTCCTGCTGACGTCCATCAGTTGCCAGATATATGCTGAGGAAAGAATCCACCTGCTGCAGGAATATCAAAATGACGTCAGCCTGGTTGAGCCCATTCCGCTAACGGTTTCTGTTGATCTGGAAAAAGCCAGGCTTGGTAAATTATTGTTTGAGGATAAGCGAATATCCAAAGACGGTAAGAAGGCGTGTGTGGAATGTCATTTGTCAGATAAGGGGGGGGCAGATAACGAGAGGCTCTCAAACGCTATTAATGATAAGCCACGCTCAACTAATACGCCTACTATTTTTAATGTTGGCCTAGTGCCCATGTTGGGCTGGACGGGGGCGGGAAACAGTCTGGAAAGTGTCACCGAGGCGATAATAAAAAGTAAGCAGGGATTGGCAACAGACTGGCCAGAGTTGATCAATAAGCTCAATGCCATGCCAGCTTACCGTAATGCTTTTGAAAATATCTATCACCAAGCAATCAAGCCAGATCATGTAAAAGAAGTGATGGCTGAATATATGCGTTCTCTAATTACTCCTAATGCCCGTTTTGATAAATACCTTCGTGGTCAGGAGAGTGCAATTAGCGTTGATGAAATGAGGGGCTACCAATTATTTAAGAGTTATGGGTGCGCCTCATGCCATCAAGGTATTAATTTGGGTGGAAATATGACTTCCCCATTCGGTGTCTTTGGAAATTATATGCAGAACACGGGTAATGAAACTCAGGCTGATCTCGGTCTTTTTAACAAAACCAAACGGCCGGAAGATCAATATATATTTCGTGTGCCAGGCTTGCGCAATATAGAACTGACAGCACCTTATTTTCATGATGGTTCTGTAACAACGCTGGATGAGGCAATTGATGTGATGGGACGTTATATGCTCGGTCGTGAGATACCGGAAAGGGATATTCGCCTGATTAAACAGTTTCTGGAAACTCTTACTGGCGAACTGAATGGAGAGTCCTTGTGAACAAAAGGCTAATCATCCCGCTATTGCTGGTTGTTTTAGCAATGCTGGTGATGTCTTACCTTTATAATAAGTTACAAGTGGTTGATGCAGAACGGCATAATCATGTCATTGAATTATTGCGAACGCTTAAAAAGTCAAATGCCGCTTTAAATGAGGATATCTATAAGGTGTATGCTGGTATTGGGCGCAATTACGATGGTATTTCTGTGTCTGTTCTGGCGTTGCGCGATACGATTGATAGATTGTCTAACAGTGAAGGTGGTTTGTCGGAAATCAACGATCCAGAATTAATCGAAGCCCTGAGTTTATTGAAGGAGTCTGTTGTTTACAAGATTCAACTAATTGATACATTTAAGTTGCGGCATGCAATCCTGAAAAACTCGCTTGACTATTTTCCATTCATTATCAATCAAATTCAAGAGTCTGAAATATACAATGATCAGAGAGAGCATATCCTGAGTCTGATTCGGTCAGTTCTTTATATTGCTATTAATGGTGATAAAACTTGGTTGAATTCTGCCAGGATTGAATATAACTATTTAGAAAAGCATTACCAAGATGAGCAGATGCTTCATTTTCTTGGGCACGCATGGTTGATAATTGATGGTAGTCAGAAAGTCCATAAAGTTTTCATTGAGGAGTCACAAGAACCATTAGAAGTTGACATCGATGCTTTGCATTATGCGTATATGAATAACTACAAACGCGCAGTAGGTGGTGTTGGCAGGTATAAGATGTTGATGTCTGTTCTTGTTGCAGTACTTGTAGGTGTAATTATTTATATGTTGGTTCTGCTGAGCCGAAACACGATTAAATTATATCGTGAGCGTGAGCGTGCTGCGGTAACTCTGAATTCAATCAGTGACTCAGTGTTTGTGGTCAGCAAAGACGGCACAATTGAATTTATGAATCCTATGGCGGAAATAATGACTGGATTCGAGGCGTCTCAGGCCAAAGGAAAACAGTTTAGTCAGGTGGTTCGCCTTTACGATGATTCTTCTCCAGAAGCCTTGGGCAAGAAAGTTGTGCAGGCAGTTGGTCATGATGAAGCTGTGATGTTCCGGGAGCCGATGATGCTGCACTCCACTGATGGGGGTGAGTCGGCAGTTGAGGCGATAGTTACACCGTTGCGTGATCAATCGAGTAATGTTGCGTGTTCCCTGGTTGTGTTTCATGACGTAACTCAAGCCAGTCGCATGACGCGAAAACTTGAATGGCAGGCAACGCACGATTCCTTGACTGGTCTTGTTAACCGTAAGGAGTTTGAGAATCGGGTGAATGAGGCCCTGATAACTGCTCACCAGGATAGAGCTGTGCATGCACTGATGTATTTGGATCTTGATCAGTTCAAAGTTGTTAATGATACCTGCGGCCACATGGCTGGTGATGAACTTCTTTGTCAGATATCTGAGCAATTGAAGAATGTGTTGCGTGCCGGTGATGTTTTGGCCCGCCTCGGTGGTGATGAGTTTGGTGTGCTGTTGACCTATTGTCCCGAAATGAATGCTGAGAAAGTTGCAGGGAACCTGTTGCGCACAGTCCAGGATTTTTCGTTTTTCTGGGAGGGTAATACCTTCAAGATTGGGGTGAGCATTGGCCTGTTGTCAGTCTCTGAACATTCCGAGAATTTAACCAGCCTGCTAAGTGCAGCAGATGTGGCATGTTATGCCGCTAAGGAAAGTGGCCGGAATAGAGTGCATTTCTATCAGGCAAGTGACGAAGATATGGCCAAACGTCATGCAGAAATGCATTGGGTGGCAAGGATTAATAATGCATTGGATAATGATCAGTTTGTTTTGTTTGGTCAGGCTATTAAATCTATTCAGAGTGAAAATGAATCAAAACTATGTCGGGAAGTGCTGATTCGTATGCGTGGTGAGAATAATGAAATTATTCCCCCCGGAGCTTTTTTGCCGGCTGCTGAACGTTATAACTTAATTGGGAAATTAGACCGCTGGGTAATCGAGCACGCGTTTAAGTATTATGCTGAATCTAAGGAAGAAGGTGGTGATGTAGTATGCTTATCGATAAATCTATCTGGTAATTCTGTTGGTGATAAGAGATTGCATGAATTTATAGAGCAGAAACTGATTTATTACGATGTTGTTCCAGAAGATATAACATTTGAAATCACCGAAACCGCTGCGATCACTAACTTGAATCAGGCGATCAAGATGATTAATGCGTTGCGGAAGCTGGGATGTCGCTTTGCACTGGATGATTTTGGCGCGGGTCTTTCTTCGCTTGGATATCTCAAAAATCTTCCAATCGATGTGCTTAAAATTGATGGTAAATTTGTGAAGGATATTGAGACAGACAAAGTCTATAAGGCTATGGTTGAAATGATCACGTATGTTGGGAAAGTAATGGGGATTAAGGTTGTGGCTGAGTTTGTGGAAAATGAGAAGATTGTTGATATTTTGCACGAAATAGGTGTCGATTATGCTCAGGGTTATGGAATTGATATGCCTCGCCCATTGTATGATGCCGAAGTGTATAAGCCAATTATTGATTGAGGGCGAATGGTAGTAATACTATTGAAGTAATGAATAGATAAAAATTGTTATACAGTATTTATCTACAATAAAAGAATTTATGGAGATCACAATGATTGAAGAGCTGGAGCAAGTCAGCCTTTTTCAGGATTTAACGCCAGGTCAACTTAATGCGGTCAGCCAGTTCTGTAGTTATCTTGTTTTGGCCGATGGTGATATGTTGATCCATGAGGCTGATAAAAAAGACCACGATTTGTATTTGTTGTGTAAGGGAATGGTTGAAATTGTCTCCAATTAATTCACTTGCCACGAGTGGTGAGGTCGTGATCTCTAGAGAAGATAATGATGTCTTTGGCGAGATGGCGTGGCTGACCGATGAGGCTCGTACTGCATCTGTGCGCTGTGTTGGTAATGTCCATGCTGTACGCGTTGATGGTTCGTCACTTTCAGAATATATAAATAACAATACTGATGTGGGTTATGTGATTATGCGCCACATTGCACTTACCCTATCTGGTCGTTTACAGGGTACAAATGCATTACTGAAACAGATTTTATGGAATACTAATTATTAATAAAGGCTTGTTTTGTTTAAGTCCGTCAACGCGCTTTTCGAGTATTATCCTCTGCTTAATAAACTCTTTCTCCGCTGTTAACAATCCTGTTTTACACATCTTGAATTAGCGAGTATCTTTGATATTTATCGTAAGTATGTAGGTGATAAATTAATCGTCACGTAAAGGAGATGGTGGTGGCAGAAACAGGATTTTCCAGACGGCAAAAGATTGGGTTGTTCTTGGGGCCAAGCCTGTTTGTGTTGATGTTTTTACTGCCTACGCCTGAGAGTATGCAACCTGAGGGTATGATGGTTGCCGCCGTTGCATTGCTGATGGCGGTGTTCTGGATTACTGAAGCAATCCCGATTCCAGCAACAGCTTTGATCCCGATCGCCCTGTTTCCTTTATTAGGTGTCATGTCTCCCGCCAAGGTAACAGCATCGTACGCCAATCATTTGATCTATCTTTTTATGGGTGGGTTTCTCATTGCGATGGCAATAGAACGTTGGCATTTACATAAACGCATTGCGCTGCATACAGTGCATCTTGTTGGGGTTACTCCTAATCGTGTCATTCTTGGGTTTATGGTAGCGACCGCGTTTCTCTCATGCTGGATTAGCAATACTGCTACGGCCATGCTGATGGTTACTATCGGCATGGCCGTGCTGCATCAATTGGCTGATAATTCTGCGCAACAACAAAATAAAATGCCCCAGACAAGTTTTGGCAAAGCCCTGATGCTAGGTATTGCATATTCCGCGTCTATTGGTGGGGTGGCAACATTGATTGGTACTCCGCCAAACGCCATTTTTGCCGGTGTCGTCGAAAAACAGTTTGGTTATACCATTGGGTTTGCCGAGTGGATGATCTTTGCGATGCCACTCTCTGTTGTAATGTTGATTTTAGCCTGGCTTTATCTTACGCGTTTTGCATTTCGCATTGATATGAAAGAGTTGCCTGGTGGAAAAGCGGTTATCCGCGAGCAATTGGCCGCGCTTGGGCCAATGAGTAAACAGGAGAAGCGGGTGTTGGCTGTATTTGTGTTTGTAGTGGCCGCATGGTTGTTTCGTGGTCTCTTAAATATTGATGCATTGAAAGAGGTGAAAGATTCAACGGTAGCTATTTTTGGTGCCTTGTTGTTGTTTATGATTCCAGCTGATCTGAAAAAGGGTGAATTCTTGCTCGACTGGAAGACAGCGGTTCGCATTCCCTGGGATATTATTATTCTCTTCGGTGGTGGTTTTGCCCTAGCAGCCGGTTTCGCTGCTACTGGTTTAACCTCGTGGTTAGGTGAGCAGTTGTCATTGTTGCAAGGGGCTGATCTGGTTGTGCTAGTGTTGGTGGTGGTTATTATGGTGACTTTTCTTACTGAGGTAACATCGAATACTGCTACCGCCTCACTACTTTTACCGGTGATGGCTGGTTTTGCTATCGCTGCGGATGTCCCGGCATTGTCACTAATGGGGGCTGCCGCCTTAGCTGCATCTTTTGCATTTATGTTGCCTGTGGCGACGCCGCCAAATGCGATTGTTTTTGCCAGCCGTCAGGTAACTATTCCCCAAATGGCCAAAGCAGGGGTGTGGCTGAATATTATTGGCGCCCTGATTATTACTGTTTTTATAAGCTTTATTATGCCGATGCTCTTACAGCTGCCTCAATAGAATATTGGATTGTTTGTGAGTGACATGACTCTTTTCCCTGATTACCAGGGCGGTAGTATCGTGAATCTGATGAGCAGTATCATTGCTGCCTGTGGTGGTGAAGCGACACGCTATCCAGTTTTACGAAACCTGGATGCAGATTGTCTGACCAATGCCAGGAATGTGATTCTATGTGTCATTGATGGATTGGGTTATGACTATCTAATTCGGCACGGAAAGGGCAGCAGTTTGTATCAGCATCTGCATAGCCGTATACATGCCGTTGCGCCAGCGACAACTGCGGCTTCTATCACAACCTATCTAACTGGTTTGGCACCACAACAACATGGGCTGACTGGCTGGTATACCTGGTTTCGTGAATTGGGCAGTGTAGTCACGGTGTTGCCATTTTTAGCCCGCTGCAATCGCAGTGATTTAGGCCTGGCTGGCATCACTCCACAAACGCTGTTCGGACATCAATCCGTCTTTGATTTGATGAGTGTGTCGAGCTATTCGATTTCACCTGAGTGGATTGCCAGGTCTGTGTTTAATCAGGCTCACTTGGGTAAGGCTGGGTTAATGCCCTATCGGGATCTTCAGCACTATATTTATCAGATCACAGACTGCGTCCGCCGTCATGACAATCGTAAATACATTTATGCTTACTGGCCGGGGTTTGATTCCCTTGCGCATGAGTATGGCGTGAATAGCTCTGCCGTAGCGGACCATTTTGCATTGCTGGATGAAGCCTTCCAGCAATTAACAGCTCAACTATCAGGCACGGAAAGTGTGGTCTTGTTAAGTGCCGATCATGGATTTGTTGATGCTCCAGTCGAGCGTCAGTTAGATGTAAATTCTCTGCCTGATTTGCAGCAGTGTTTACAGATACCACTATGCGGTGAACCGCGTCTGGCTTACTGCTATGTGAGAAATGGAATGCAGCAGCGCTTTGTGGATTCGGTGCAAAATGAACTGGCTCATATAGCTGAGCTATATCCTAGCCAGCATTTAATTGAACGTGGTTTATATGGTCTCGGTGAGCGCCACCCTGAGTTGGCCTCGCGTGTGGGTGATTTCACTTTGGTGATGAAAGAGAACTACGTGCTGACACAGCGGCTGCCCGGCGAGCGTGCTATTCAGATGACGGGTTTTCACGGTGGTTTAAGTAGTACGGAAATCGAAGTACCCTTGATTTTGGTGCGGTGTTAAGGCTGCATTAACCAGATTTGGCTGGATATACATTCTTCTGTTGTTTCCTCTCTAACCCCAGTTTTTATGTCGGGTATTTTTACAATTATTTTATGGAAAAAACTCCGGTAAATTTAACTTGTTGTAAATAAATTATTATTTTGATTGGCACGATATTTGGATGTTAACTGGCACAATAATAAAGAAGTAGGAAGTTGATGATGTATTTTAGAGCGTTCTGCCTGGTTGCAGGTTTGGCTACTGCTTTTATGGGGGCTGCAAAAGCCACCGTAATTTCAACGTACACAGACCGTGGCGACTGGGAATCCGCACTGAGTGGTTCAACCGTGACTGTAGAGACATTTGATGGTGCTGCCTCAAGTTTTAGCTCATTTTCAACAGGAAATGATGCGGGCTCAGTCTCTGTCGAACTGATCGGCGGGGTGGGTGATACCGGTCCTACGGGGCTAACTGGCACTGGTTTTTTCGAAAGTGAAGTTGATTCGAGCCTGGTAGGTGACGAGGATGGATTGAATGTTCGCTTGGGTCACTCGCCATTTACGGGGTTTGGTCTGTTGAATTTGCAGGATGACACTATTGGTTCAACGACGGGTTTGAATCTTGTAGAAATCGGCCTGTTGGTAGATGGGTCTTATTTTTTAGTTAGCGATATATTAGGACTAACTAATTCTTCTACAGCATCCGGTACTCTTTCTGCGATTTATACAACTTCTCCAATCCCCTTTATTGGTTTTACAACAAAAGATGCAATCAGCAGTTTCATGATTGTTCACGGGGATCAAGCTTATGCAGGTGGCGTTAGTGGTGCATCCGAAGAGTTCTATCTGGACGGATTGCTATTTGCATCATCAAATAATGATCAATCAAGACTAACCAATAACAACGTGCCAGAACCAGGCACGGTGGCGCTGATGTTCGTAGGTCTGGCTCTATTGAGGGTAGCGAAGCGCCGACTGAAGCTGTTCTAAATAAAAATAAGGCTTCATTACACAAGGCCCTGTATTGTTTGTATGCAGGGCTTTTTTTTGTGCTATTTGTTGGTTTGTAAAAATAGCAGGTTCAAAGTTGTATTTTCCCTCCACCTGGCAGGTCGCCGCCCGCGCCTGGCATTACGATAGATGAAGCCTGTTCGCGGCGTAACTCTTCCAATTCTTTCATGGCGTCTTCAAACGCTACTTTGGCGCCATCAGAGAAGCCGGCAATGGCGTCCGCTAAATTATCGGCCTGCAACTCGAAGCTGAGTGGCAGGGCCCCCATGGCTGTCATTACCTGGGTTTGACCAACGTAGACTACTGCACGGCTGTTATCGATGTTGCCTTCTTTGTCGACTGGCGTCATGCGGCGTAGTGTGCCGACAGTACGGTCAGTGAAGCTCTCTTCACGGTATAGATTTTCGCCATTGAAAGTAGCGGTTTGAGTTTCCTGGTTCATAATTCACCTGTTGCGTTTTTTGTTAATAAGCTAAGGATACTCTGATTAATTCGTCATTTACCCAAAGACCGGGCACAAGCCGGGCGAAGCGTAGCGTACGAGCCCACGGATGGGTGAGGTAGACCCTGTCAGGAACATAGGGTCGAGACCCGGAATCCAGTGCTTCTAATTCAATGCTTTAGTAGATTCCGGCCCTTGTGCCCTTTGGGTATGCGCCGGAATGACGAAAAACGAATTAATCAGAGTGTCCCCAAAGGTTAGCAGAGTGCGTTGATGCTTGTCATGACTGAATAATGCTGCAATCTGACGTTTAAACTATTTTATAAAATTGAAGCGTAACGGTTGTTCCTTTTCCCGCCTCACTGTGAATCTTGAGATCCCAGTTATGCCGGTCACAGATTCGTTTGACGATGGAAAGCCCAATTCCGCTACCCGCTTTATTGATATTATTGCCACGGTAATTGCGTTCAAAGATTGATTCCAGTTCTTCTGCGGCGATGCCCATACCCGTGTCACATACCTCAATCTTTTTATCAGCCACCTTCACAACCACCTCGCCCTGGTCGGTGTAGTTTATTGCATTGCGAATCAGATTGCTGAGCACGATGGCCAGTGCTGTTTTAGAAAGTGGCAGGCTAAAGCCGGATGCGGTTTCCATGTGCATGGTGACTGGTTTGCCATGCAGCATAAAGCGATGTTGTTCAATCACATCGCGAACAATATTATCAACCAGGCAGAGTTCAAGCTCAGTGTCATCCGAATAGCTGGCTTCGCGGGCTAGCAGCAATAGGATTTCCAGCATCTGTGACATGCGTTCACCGGCGCGTTCAATACGTTGTATCTGGCGTCTGGCAACATCAGTTAGGTCAGGATTGTCGAGAAGCAATTCCGTGGCACCATTTATTACCGTCAGTGGGGTGCGTAATTCATGGCTGGCATCCGCCGTGAATTCCTGTTCGCGCTGGATAAATCGCTCCATCTTGTGCTGATAGGAATCAAATATGGCGGCGAGTTGACCGACTTCATCGCTAGCATATTGAGGTGCAATTCTGAATGAGGCTTTGGTGCCAGGGTTTAGCAGGGCGACTTGCTTTGCTAATGCTTTTACCGGCGTTATTACTTTGCCTGAGAGCCAGATTCCTAACCATAACGAAGTCAGTATCGCCACCACAACTGAGGTGATGAGTGCTAAGTGGATGGTGACTTCACGCCGCTCGAAAGTGGTGGCATTTTTTATCAGATAGATAGTGCCGTCTTCGATGCTGGTAATTAGAACGTGATAAGCCACATGATGCTCATACAAGACTTCGTGGGAACCATCGCCAAGATCGCGAATCATGTCAGGTACAATCAGCTTTTGCTCCTCATTAACAAAATAGAGGATGCTATCTGCACTTATCTGCTCATAGGTGCCGGGTGATTTGTCCGGTTTGTTGAGAAAATAATCAAGTTCTAATCGCAGAGTATCCTGCAGCATTTTTTTTTCGATATCCTCAACCGCTAAATAAACGCCAACGGTAATAATGCCACTCAATAGCGTTCCAAATAGAACAAAAAAAAAGGTGATGCGGTGACGTAGACCGTGCCTAATTCCCATTGCCTATCTCAGTGGGGGAGATTATTTTAAAACCGATACCGTGTAAGGTCTGGATTAATGGTTGATTGAAGGGCCGATCAATCAGGTTGCGCAGAGAGTGCATGTGGACACGAAGGGCATCGCTGTCTGGTGGCGAGTTATGCCAGAGAGTCTCTTCAATTTGTTGTCGTGTAACGACGTTGGGTGAATTGCGCATTAACAGTTCGAGAATTTTAAGTCCGGTGGGAGTGAGGTGAATATGCTTATCGGCACGATTAATCTCAAGTGTCTTGGTATTGAATGTCAAATCTGCGACTTGCAAAACCGAATCGACTTGGTTGCTCTGTTGCCGCTTGCTGAGCGCCGTTAGGCGGGCTAACAGTTCCTGCAGGGCAAAGGGTTTGACCAGATAGTCATCGCCGCCACTGGCAAAACCAGACAGCTTATCATTGAGGGTGTCCTTGGCCGTGAGTAATAATACGGGGGTTTGCTTCCCAGCTTCCTGTCGGAGTTTACTACAGACGGTTAGACCATCCATGCCTGGCAAGTTGATGTCCAGTATGATGACATCGTAGTTCTTGCTGACGGCCAGATGCAATCCTGTGACACCGTCGCCAGCGGTCTCGGCCTGGTGTCCTTTGGTTTCTAGATAATCATATAGATTGGCAGCCAAGTCTAAATCGTCTTCAATGATCAATATTCGCATTTTTTGTGCCTGTTTTTTCGAATCGTCTGAATTATACCTTGCATTGAATAATGTATAACTATTACCAAGCTTAAATTGGATGACTAATTAAAGCCAATAGAGCATATCACTGGTAAAGGGGAATAAACTGGACTAGAGTTTTTTTATTCCCTTATATCTCACTAACTTGAAAGGTATGGTTGTTGGATGTAAATTTTGGGATTAGTGTTAACAGGCGCTAGTTCAACAATAATTATCATTACCAAGCATGGGGGGCCATGGACATGATGCTTAGTAGTAACAATTTTCCTGATTGCTCCGACGAGGAGAAAACAGCGCTCAGATCGAATTTGCGGGCCATCTTAAAGACTGACTGTGATGATAGCCTATACACCATGCTGGCAAAGTACCAGCGTATTCTGGCAGATAATCATCAACGCGAGCTTTGGCCGCAGATACATGAAAAATTGAGTGTGCTATTCAAGTGTGGCAAGGCAGTGCCGCTTGATGGACCCATGATCGGGATACCAGTTGCGATCCGCGACAGCGATTATTTTCAGGATACGGCACGATTATTTGGTGATAACCGCTCATTATTGGTAAAAATCGAGCTGTTAGCGACTGCCTGGAACGCCACGTTTGCAGACACAGGCCTGTGGATGGGCAAAACCTTTGAGCCGGTTACTGAGGAGGTATTCAGGACAAAGTGTGACGGTGATCCTGAATTAATGGCGGCCTATGATTCGGCAACTAGCCGTATCGGGCGTAATTTTTTCCGTGAGCCGAATGATTCCAGCCAGCTACAGGAAATAGCATTGCCCGTATTGGAGCAGATCTGGCAGCTGCAAGACCGGCCCATGTCCAAAGATGCAGAAGGATTCGAAGCTGAGTTGTTAACGGCCAACCTGGTTAAAGAAAAGGCCATTCCCTACAACAAGACTGGCGGAATCTATCTTGCCCAGATGGGTAAATCGGTAGTGCCAGAAATGAATGGCAAGCAGGTATACCAACTCAATTACCGCTGGCCCAAGCTTAGCCCGGCTTATCCTATGACCCGGTTGGTTGATGAATTAGTCCAGATTGGCGAAGGCATTTATCTAGGCCAACTGGTTTATGCCACTAAACATTATAGTCTGGGTAGCATCGATTTGCCTTTCTTTCCGGGCGATCATGACATTGAGTTGGGCGAGCCTTACGAACCGTATAAACACACTATTTTCGAGTCAATCAAGCGTCTATTGCATGGCCAAACCAATAGTAGCGGGCCTGATTACGGCTATCAGAACAATGGCTTCTTTTTAATGCTGGACCCAGCCTACGCAAAGCAGGTTTATGCTGACAACGCCTTTCCCCAACTGCGGCCACGTGCAGGTGAGATTGGTTACGAAGAGCTTGGTTATGATGCTGCCCCTGTTGTTGCAGCCACGCATACCGGGCATGACTGGGTCAATGGCTGGCGTGATGATGAAGCGTTGACTGAAAAATTTACCACGTTAATCACCGAGCCCTCTACGCGCGCTGATGATGGTGATGTGAAAGCGATGCTGCGCGAGGATGAGTCAGTATTACAAATGTTGCAGCGCATTAGTCATGATATTTCGGCGCAAACCAAACACGAAGACCACCTGAAACACTTTGAACAGCTGCATAGCCTGTTTCGCAGTGGTGTTGCTCCCAGAGTGCAAAATGGCTTGTTCCAAGGCTCAGGGTCAAAAGGATTCAATCTCCGTCTCAATGGTGAGGAAGAGCACGATTGGTATGGTGAAAAAGAGGTGAGCCATGGCTTTGATTATTACCACGGAGCAACCCTGAATCTACATTGGGGCTTCAGTGAAACCTTTTGCCCGGACCGAGATGCTGGCGATTTGGATGTCGCCCTAATTCCCGGCGTGTTGTCTAACACATTATCCGGAGAAGAGGCGCGTGGTCCAAATGTGATGAACATGGTCTGGCACAGTATCGGCAAATATATTTTCCCCTGGGCGGGTAAATCGTTTGAGATGATCAGTCCGCGTAAGTTGAGTATGTTGCTGGATGAAGGAAGTGACTTGGCCGAGCGTTATCCTCAGCGTGTGCATGAATTAAAGCGCCATCTGGCCAGTGCACCGCATTACGCACTGGTAAAGAATAATCAACTGAATTATTGGCAACGGCCTGGCCGCTATGCTGAGCATTTAGCCAGCGGCAGTTGGGACCAGGGTATGAGTGATGAAGACAAAGTCTTTTGGATTAAAGAGGCCGGCGAGCGCTGGGTAATGGGCTACAATCTGCAAGACAAGCGCATTCGTGTTGCGGATGCCTTGATGAAGATCGCGGACATGAACTACCGGGTACCGGAAAAGCGTTTGCAACAAGCTTCAGAGGCCAGTGGTTCGCCGTTTGCCCGCCAGGGCTACTGTTTTCTCGGTGTTGCCGATCAGGAATCCATCCTGCCAATGAATAGTGGTGATCAAGGCAGCAAGCGCGTATTCCAGTTTCATTACCGTTTTCCGCTCATCGGTGGACCGGTGCCGATCGGTTATTGTTTGGATGAGTTGGTGCAGATCGCGGATGGCCTTTACCTCGGTCAGCTGATCTACTCCACGGCTTTGGATGTGCCTTTCCACTCCGGCGTTGCGGCAAGTGAATATAAATACCAGTTATTTGGATATTTCCTAATGCTTGACGACGACTGGGAACGTCATCGCCAGGCTATCAAGTTGGATACTTTGGACTAGAATAATAGAGTATGGTGATGTTGCTATAGATATACGGAAATCGATTGTCACTGTAACTGACAATCATTATTAACAAGGAATCAAAGGGGTTACGCAATGAATAAACCTGGACTGCACACTGGGAGTATGCGTGTCAGTCTTACCGAAGAGACACACATTCTGCGCCCTGAGCGGGGTAAGACGCGCACCTTCCCGATCCCGAATGAAATACCACAGCGGATCAAGACACTCAAAGACCTGGCCTTGAGTCATATCGGCCTGGAACAGTATCCGGTTGTAAAGGCTTGGCGCGATAAATTGTTTGCGCCCGAAGGCCTGCCCGAGATCTGTGATGAATTACCGCGCTTGCTCACTGAATTTCTGCGCACGCCTGAAGCGCAAGCGATGTCGCCTTATACCCGCCGCGCCAAGGCCTTGCACCATGTCTTTGTGAATAAGACACCACTGGTGCGCAATACCGATCTGCTACCCGGTCAGACCACCACTAGCTTCGTTGGCCCGGTAGTCTATATGGACACGATCGGCTATTGCATCTGGCCGGAATTGAAGACAGTGACTAGCCGGGCGCAAAACCCATTCAGGATCCGGCCCGAGGTGGCAGAGCGCTTAAACAAGGAGATATTTCCCTACTGGCTCGAGCGTCGCCCGGCGCAAGAGGTGGCGCGTTACAGCGATTACGATAGCGAGCAACATCCTAACCGCGATCGGGTCGAGGGAGACTCAATTGATCCCGCCTTAATCAGCCGCGCCGGCGAAACCCCCAAGGCGCTGGAATTGATGGAGCGGGTCGCCTTCTATCTATCTGATAAAGCCACCTGTGTCTCCCATACCGTGCCCGATTTTGAGCGGGTGTTGAAATATGGCTTTGATGGTTTGATTACGCAAGCGCAGGCAGATCTTGCCAATAACGCTATGCATGATGTTGAACAGCAAGAGTTTCTTGAAGGCGTGATTAGCGTTTTCGAGGGGGCCAAGACCTACGCCCAACATCTGGCTGAGGCGGCACAAGCAAGTGGCAATACCGAACTGGCACGCATCTGTAGCAAGGTGCCGGCACAACCGGCCGAGACCCTGCATGAGGCGCTCACCACCATCTGGATCTGTTATCACTTGTTATTGCAGGAAAACACCAATTTCGGTTTTTCTATTGGCCGTTTGGATCAACTGTTGAATGACTACTATTTGAGCGATTGGCAACAGCTATCGAATGATGCTGAACGTGATGCCTATGTTGAGCGGGCAGTTGAAATGGTGAGCCACTTTTTCCTGCGTTGCTCTGATCATGTGCCACTCTCGACAGAAGGTTCGGAGACCCTGTTTGCAGGCAGCGGCTCCAATCAAGCCCTTACCGTCGGCGGCACCAAATATGAAAACGGTGAGGTGGTGGATGCGGTCAATGACATGACTTATATCACCCTCAAGGCAACCGAAATTCTCGGTATCCGCGATCCTAATGTACATGCCCGTTATCATAAAGAGGTGCATCACCGCGATGCGCAGGGCACCCCGTTGCCTGATGGTTTCTATGATCCCTATCTGAAACGGGTCAGTCAGGTCAATATTCTCACCAAGGCGACACCAGCCATTCACGGTGATGCGCCAGTGGTGCATTCCATGGCGAAGTATTACGCAGCTCATACCGGAATCAGTGAAGCAGAGGCGCTTGCCGATGCCTACGACTACGCATCCATCGGCTGTATAGAACAGAATTCAGCCGGCAAGCACTATGGCAATACCGGCTCGACCTTGTTGGTGTTGCCGGCGGTGCTGGAGCTGGCCCTATTCGGCGGTAAACATCGCAGTGATGGCGTTGGCAAGGATAATCCCAATCTTTTCCATGAACATACGAACTACACCACCAAACCACTGGCCGAGATGAGTTCAATGCAAGAGTTTATCGATGCCTTCAAATACCAGCTCGATGAAATGGCGCAACATACCGCGCAATGCAACAACTATCTCGGCCGGGCGATGGAAAAAATGCGTCAGGTGCCGTTTCTGTCCGGTATCTTCACCGGGCCAACCAATCTGCCGCGCGGTGAAGGGGCGGTGTTTCGTGACCTGACTGCCGGTGGTGCCAAGTACAATTCATCCGGTGTTGCCATCATCGGCGTGGCGGATGTGATTGATTCATTCTGTGTCATTGATGAGCTGGTGTTTGGTGGCAAGATGTCGGCGCAGGAACTGTTGGCAGCGCTTGACGCGGATTTTGATGAATCCGGCTTAACACCCAAACAGCAGCCCAACCCGCTGGTGGCCATGCTCAATAGTCTGCGCAGGCTGTTTGGTGCCAGCGCAGAGTCCAGTCAGTTACCCGACTTATCAGCAGGGCGAATGAAAGAGATCAAACACATGATTCATCTGGCGCCAAAATATGGTGCCGGGGTCGATCAAACACCTGGTGGACTCTATGATAACAGTCTCGCGGTGCATTATACTCATCTCATCACACGCCTGATCCAGGAAGTGTTCTACAAATACCGCACCCACCGCGGTGGCCGTTATCTGCCTGGCTACTGGAGCATGACCAATCATGCCGGGTTTGGCATGTTGACCAAGGCTACGCCCAATGGCCGCAAAGCGCGTGAACCCTTCGCCAGTGGTATCACACCGTGTCCTGGCGTGGTGAAGCGTAATGGAGATCCGGTCATGGCGCTGGACCACATCCTCTCGGTAGCCGAAGTGGAAGGTGACACGGTGCAGAATGGTTATACCTATAATCTGAGCCTAACCACCCGTGATCAGGAGTTCTTCCCCGAAGATACCGAATTGTTTGCCCGTTACATGAAGGCCTTTATGGATAATGACGGCGTATTGGTGCAGCTGTGTGTCTCAGCCATTGATGATCTGATCGCCGCCGACAAGGCTGCAACAGCAGCGGCACAATCAGATGCGGGTGAGGCAGAGCTGCAGGCCTTGGCGCCTTACAAGGATCTGATGATACGTGTGGCCGGTTACTCGGCTTACTTTGTTACCTTGAGTCCGCAGATGCGCCAGGAAATTATCGACCGCGCCAACTTTGCCTTGGATAACGGCGTTGAGCAACATACGCTGGTGGCAATTTAGGGAGGTATTGATCATGCATGCAGGTTTTCCGTTTTTTAGTCAGGATATCCAGCGAGTAATGCAACTCGGCGCCCGTTCAGGCGAGATGCCAGCGTTGGTCGACAGTGTTGCGGGTCCGGTATTGGCTGGTGGCATGGCGCTGTTACTTAAGCTTGGTTTTGGATATGTCATACGCGACAGTCTGCTGGATAAACAGCGTTCAGAAAAGGCACTGGCCTTTTTCGATGAAAACTTCATCTTCCGCGACCCCAATGTGCCTAACGGCCAGCGCTTTTATCAAGGCAGGTTTCTGCTGCGTACGCGCAAGCCGGGTGACAACATGAATGTATGGCTGCGTTTTTGCCCCAAACCAAAAGAGTTGTTTGTTGATACCGCCTTGGGTCGAACCATTAATTCACTCAAGGTGGTTGAGGCAGATGTGGTGAGCGAAGTCGAGGCAGAACGAATGGAGCGCGACCCGGATAAGGTTGATCTGGTCATTCGTTTTAAAGACATAGATTCCATTGTTGGTTTGATTGGCCGTGACGATGTGGATATTGTTGGTTTGCTGTTGGAGAACGTAGTGCAACTCACCGGCAATGTTGGTCATCTTTTCAAACTGGGTGCCATTGCCAAAAACATTGAGCTGGAATTGGGATTAACCAAGGCAGCTTAACAATGCAGAAGCAGGCCCTCATCTTTGATATCAAACGCGATTGCAGCGAGGATGGGCCGGGTATTCGCACCACGGTCTTTTTTAAAGGTTGCCCTCTGAGTTGTGTCTGGTGTCAGAATCCTGAAGGCAAAGAAAAGCACGCTGAATTATCTTATAACGCGGCTGCGTGTCATCCTGAACAGTGTGGCAAGACCTGTCTGGATGTGTGTCCAGAGAACTGTTTGAGTTTGCTGGATGATAAGGTGCAGATCGATCGCGACGTTTGTACGTCTTGTAGCAAATGCAGTGAGGTTTGTCCTACTGGAGCACTGGAAGCATCAGGTTACTGGATCGGTCTGGATGATCTGCTTTACCGTGTGTTGATCGATAAACCTTTCTATAGCTCCAGTGGTGGCGGTGTCACGCTCTCTGGCGGTGAAGTGACACAACAAATGGAGTTCGCGCATCATTTTCTCAAGGCACTGAAGCAGGAAGGTATTCATACCGCCATCGAAACCAGTGGCTTTTTCAACTATCGCCGTTTCAGTGAAAAACTATTGCCGTGGCTCGATCTGATCTATTTTGATCTTAAGTTGATTGATGATGCAGAGAGCCGTAAATACACCGGCCAGTCAAATCGGTTGATTCTCGAAAACTTCAGCAAGCTGGTTGCCGATGGGCGCGTGGCAGTGATTCCAAGAGTGCCCTTGATTCCAGGCATAACCACCAGTGAAGAAAATTTGCAGGGGATTGCTGATTTTCTTGCTATCAATGGTGTCGATGCGGCGACCTTATTGCCTTATAACCCATTGTGGAGTGATAAGGCAGTCAAGCTGGGTAAGATGCCCAAATATCAGCGCAACGGTTTTATGACAGAACAGGAGAAAGAAGCTTGTGTAAAGGCATTTCAACTCTCCCACTTAGGGAAGCACATCGTTACACACAAATCTTGGATTTCCGCATTGCGTTCTGCACCTCAAATGCTAAGGCAAAATCTCGCGCTCTCTGCAATCCAATCCATAAGGTTTTAGGGCCAGGTTCACTAT
>CALZIO010000019.1 GCA_945787785.1 uncultured Chromatiaceae bacterium | reverse complement strand
GATGTGAGAAAACTCATCACCCAAGCCGCGCTTGACAAAGATTTTGTTAGCGTTTGCCCTAAACCGGGCAAACCTACACATAATTCATTTATTGCCGCATTGCTACGTATGGTCGCATAGGCGAATGCGGGAAACTTTAGCTTCAAGATAGTAAGGCTATTTTTGAGACAGAAAATAAATCCCACAAAATAAACACCCATTGAATCGTCAGCTCTGATTATGAAACCACCCTGCTCGCCGTACACAGCAAAGGAAACTTCCGACTCTATCTTTAGTACTCATGAATCACAAATTTAATTAATTCTTAACCAAGTTAGCTTCAAGAGTGTAGATGCTATGACAAGCCACACAGGAGGATAGTTGTTCTGAGAGCATTGTCAGCAATTCGTTGGCTGAGGCGCCACTATCAGCCATATCTGCCAGTTGATCAAATTGTTTGTGCACTGACATTCCCTGCTGCTTAAAAGCTAGCGGAAGTTTCATCATCAGCTGAGGATTGACATCGGCAGCTGAAGCCATGCCGATGCGGCGGGCAGAAGACGAGATTTGTTGCATATCATTTGCAGCCACACCTGCGGTGATACCTTGTACGCCTTCCAACAACATTCGCATTTCAGCCAGCACAAATTCCCGTTCCTCAGGTGCCAACATCACAGCAACCCTATTGTCCGCTGTCATTTGTGTTTGCCCCTTGATAAAGAATACAGCGGCAGTTGCGATCGTAATTACCCATAACACAATCGCCACAATCGAAAAAGTACGTCCAATCATAACATTCACCTTAATTAGAAAGACAAGCTACTCCACACAGAATTTATTCGAAACTCTTAAAACCCATCAGATATACAGGAATTATGGATTTCGCATGCTGACAGCAACACGCCCTGATGTATGTGACAAAGGCACAGTATCGGATAGTCATAAGGGATGGAAATATTTCAAACCAGATCGGCACCAGAAACTAACACGGCATGCCAAATACTATTTCAGCTTCAAAACAAAAAAGGCGGCCAATGGCCGCCCTTATTTCAGAATAAAGCGTGTGATTAGTGCACCAGGTTATCCAGAATGGCCTTCTTCACCGCATCCATCGTGGCATCCACTGTCATCATTGGCGAAGTACTTTGCTTGATGGCTGTGTCTGGATCTTTCAAGCCATGGCCTGTGAGCGTACAGACAATCTTGCTGCCTTCCGGAATCTTGCCGCTCTTGATATCACGCATCGCCCCCGCCAAGGATGTGGCTGAGGCAGGTTCACAGAAAATACCCTCTTTCATGGCTAACATTTTTTGTGCCGCGAGTATCTCTTCATCAGTGCATTCATCAAACCAGCCGTTGGATTCTTTTTGACAGGCCCAGGCCTTGTCCCAGCTTTGCGGATGACCGATACGGATGGCGGTGGCCACGGTTTCCGGATTATCGACCATTTCGCCGCGCATGAACGGCGCTGAACCTGACGCCTGAAAGCCAACCATAACGGGCAGATTATTGACGATACCGTGGTCGTTGTATTCCTTGTATCCCATCCAGTGAGCCGAGATGTTGCCCGCATTACCGACTGGTAGGCAGTGGAAGTCCGGCGCACATTCCAGCTCTTCCATGATTTCAAACGCCGCTGTCTTCTGGCCTTGCAGACGATAGGGGTTGATGGAATTAACGATGGTCACTGGTGCTTCCTTGGCGACATCTTTAACCAGCTGCATACCAACGTCGAAATTGCCCTTGATCTGGATCACGACAGCGCCGTGCATCATGGCCTGTGACAGTTTGCCCAAGGCAATCTTGCCTTCCGGTATCAACACAAATGCAGTGATGCCTGCGCGAGCGGCATAGGCAGCCGCAGCTGCGGAAGTATTGCCCGTCGAGGCACAGATAATCGCTTTGCTGCCCTCTTCCACGGCCTTGGTCACCGCCATGGTCATGCCACGATCCTTGAACGAGCCGGTTGGATTGAGGCCTTCGTATTTGACATAGATATCAACATTCTTGCCGATCAGTTTTGGAATATTGTTGAGCCTGATCAACGGGGTGTTACCTTCGCCCAGACTGATAAGCCGAGTGTCATCAGTGACCGGCAGGCGGTCGCGGTATTTTTCGATCAGTCCGGTGTAGCGAGGACGAAAAGGCATTGGTTCAACTCCTTAGAAACTACTTTAAGTTTTCAAAAATTCTTTATATGGCGCGCAATTATAAACGATTTCTCAATATAATTTCCCTCCCCCATTTCGGGGGAGGATTAGGGTGGGGGTGACAACTTGAACAATTCTACTCGGCTGTGACGCTGTGACATTTCACCCTCGCCCCAGCCCCCTCCTTTATGCCCACATGGGTGCGTCAAGGGAGGGGGAAATCAATGTTATGCATCCAGCGATTCCTGGCGAATGCGTGTCACCTTGCCCTGAATGGTATCCAGCGCCTCAATACGTTTAAGGGCATCATTCATATGGCCCTCACAGACGCGATGCGTCAGGATGATTACCGGCACTGTGGTGGCATCTTCAAGCGGTTCTTTTTGTAGCATCGCCTCAATACTGATATTGAGGTCTGCAAGAATTCTGGTGACATCCGCCAGCACACCCGGCTTGTCGCTGGCTTCCATACGCAAGTAATAGGCGGTCTCGATCTCGGCCATGGGCAGGATGGGCACGTCCGCCAGGGCATCCGGCTGGAAGGCCAGGTGTGGGACACGATTTTCCGGATCAGCCGTCAGAACACGCACCACATCGACCACATCGGCAACAACGGCTGAAGCAGTTGGTTCCGCACCGGCACCGGCGCCGTAATAAAGCGTAGGGCCTACTGCATCACCTTTCACCAGCACGGCATTCATGACGCCATCAACATTGGCGATCAGGCGATGGTATGGAATCAAGGTGGGATGCACTCGTAGCTCAACCCCCTTTTCTGTACGCCGGGAAATCCCCAAATGCTTGATGCGATAACCCAGCTCTTCGGCATATTCCACATCCTCTCGGGTGATGTGACTGATACCTTCGGTATAACAGGCATCAAATTGCAGTGGTATACCAAAAGCAATCGAGGCCAGGATGGTGAGTTTGTGTGCGGCATCAATACCTTCCACATCGAAAGTGGGGTCTGCTTCGGCATAACCCAAACGTTGTGCTTCAGCCAGGACATCGGCAAAATCACGACCCTTGTCGCGCATCTCAGTAAGGATGAAATTGCCTGTGCCATTGATAATGCCGGCCAACCATTCAATCTGGTTACCCGCCAGCCCTTCACGGATTGCCTTGATTATCGGGATACCACCGGCGACGGCAGCCTCAAACGCCACCATTACACCCTTCTGCTGAGCTGCGGCAAAGATCTCGTTACCATGTTTGGCGATCAGCGCCTTGTTGGCAGTGACTACATGTTTACCATTTTCGATTGCCTGCATCACCAGATCAAAGGCTGTATCGGTGCCGCCAATCAGCTCGATGACGACCTCCACATCTGGATGACTAACCACTGCCTGAGGATCTGTGGTCAATTCCATCTTTGAGGTATCAAAGGGACGGGGCTTGCTAATATCGCGTGCGGCGGCAATGGCGATTTCAATGCCGCGCCCGGCACGGCGTTGAATCTCTTCTGCATTGCGCAGCAAAACGCTGGCTGTGCCACCCCCAACTGTTCCCAGACCCAACAACCCCACTTTAACTGGTTTCAAGATAACTCTCCTAACCTATTGTATTTTAGTATTATCTAATCGTCTTCTGCTTGAGCATCTTTGCGCAGCATATCGCGAATGCCTCGAATTGCCTGACGTGTGCGGTGCTCATTTTCAATCAAGCCGAAACGAACGAAATCATCACCATATTCACCAAAACCAACACCCGGTGACACAGCGACTTTTGCATCTTTGAGCAGTTTTTTCGAAAACTCCAACGAACCCATGTGGCGATATTGTTCTGGAATCGGCGCCCAAACAAACATGGTCGCTTTAGGTGGTTCCACTTGCCAGCCAATCGAGTTGAGGCCATGGCACAATACATCACGACGATTCTGGTACATATCCCGTATTTGTTTGACGCAACCTTGAGGTCCTTCCAGGGCATGTATCGCCGCGACCTGAACAGGGGTAAACATACCGTAATCGAGGTAAGACTTCATCCGCGCCAAGGCAGCCACCAGGGTAGGGTTACCCACCATAAAGCCAATGCGCCAGCCAGGCATATTGTAGCTCTTTGACAGGGTAAAAAACTCCACCGCAACTTCTTTGGCACCCGGCACCTGCATGATTGATGGCGCTTTATAACCATCGAAGACAATATCCGCGTAGGCCAGATCATGCACTACCCAGATCTCATGCTCTTTGGCAATCGCCACCACCTTTTCGAAAAACTCCAGGTCGACACATTGGGTGGTCGGGTTGCCGGGAAAGTTCAGAATCAACATCTTGGGTTTAGGCCAGGAATCTCTGATTGCCTTCTCCAGTTCACCGAAGAAATCACCGCCCGGCACGATGGGCACATGACGAATGTCGGCCCCGGCAATCACAAAACCGTAAGGATGGATGGGATAGGAAGGGTTGGGCACCATCACCGCGTCACCCGGCCCGACAATAGCCATTGCCAAGTGAGCCAGCCCCTCTTTCGAACCGATGGTAACAATGGCTTCGCTTTCAGCATCAAGCTCGACCTGATAACGTTTTTTATACCAAGAGCAAATCGCCTTTCTCAGCCGCGGAATACCACGGGAAATGGAATAGCGATGGGTATCTCCGCGTTGTGCAGCTTCCACCAACTTATCGACAATATGTTTAGGGGTGGGCTGATCCGGATTGCCCATTCCGAAATCGATAATATCCTCACCACGCGCCCTGGCTTTCGCCTTCAGGTCGTTAACGATATTAAATACATACGGAGGCAACCGTTTTATTCTTGGAAATTCTTCGATCAAAATTATGCATCCAGGTAAGTAAATCAGAGCCTTGAACCAACAGGCGTAACATACCGATAGCCCTAAAAACTGTCAATTATCCAACAAATTTAGTCTTGAACCTAGGGCCTGACTCGGTAAAAATGCTCGTTTGCGAAATAAAATCTCAAGGAAACATCTGAACATGCAAGTTCATCAAGATTTGGACATTCACCATTACACCATCAAAAGCTATGGCAAGGGTGAAATTAGTGTATTAGTGCCACTGCTGGCCGAGCTGACAGAAGAGACAGATGCCAGTGGAAATCCCGCCAAGGGACTGCAGCAGGAGACCCTGACAACCAGCACCATTATTACCTCAAACCACCTGATCAGAAACTGGCCACCACAAACAATTGAAGAGTTAACTGAAGCGCATGTGCAAACGCTAGCCGATTTAAATCCCGAGATTGCTATCATAGGCACGGGGCCTCGCCTGCAATGGCCAGAACGAGCCCTATTCAAACCGCTAATCGATGCCGGGATTGGTTACGAGATCATGGATACAGCCGCTGCCTGCCGGACCTATAATGTGCTTTCGTATGAAGGCCGCCCCGTAGCCGCCGCATTGATGATGATTTAATGCGGGGCTTATCCCAGCAACTGATCCCCGGAAACTCCCTCTTTTTCCAGTATCTTACGTAGTTTTTTTAAAGCTTCGACTTGAATCTGACGGACACGTTCGCGGGTCACTCCGATGCGCTCCCCCACTTCTTCCAGGGTAGCCACGTCATCGCCATTCAGCCCAAAGCGTTGCTCCACCACTTGACGCTGTTTATCGTTCAGCATCGCTAACCAGTCGTTCAAGCAAGCTTGCACCTCTTCTCGCTGTAACACCGATGAAGGGTCAAGCTGTTTGTCATCCGCCACGGTCTCTTGCAGCATTTTATCTTTATCGAGCGTGCTTGATTCAACAGTGGATAACTGCTCACTTAAACCGAGGATGTTCTGGACATCTTTTAATGGAAGATCAAGATTCTCGGCCACTTCTTCAGCACTCGGCTCGTGGTCAAGTGACTGCGCCAATTTGCGGGCAGCCTTTTGATAACTATTGATCTGCTTGACCACATGAACAGGCAATCGGATGGTCCGGGTCTGATTCATCAAGGCCCGTTCAATCGTCTGACGAATCCACCAGGTTGCATAGGTAGAGAATCGAAAACCACGTTCTGGATCAAACTTCTCAACCGCATGGATGAGCCCGAGGTTGCCCTCTTCAATCAGATCAAGAAACGCGAGTCCGCGCTTCATGTAATAACGGGCGATTTTTACCACCAGACGCAAGTTGCTCTCAATCATTTTCTTACGTGCCGCCTCATCCCCTTTTTGGGACAGGCGTGAGTAATAGACTTCTTCCTCTGCTGTCAGCAGTGGAGAAAAACCTATTTCGTTAAGATATAAACGAGTTGCATCAAGCGAGGTATCTGGCGGATGCCACGCGGATTTTGTTTCTTCAGTATTAGAAGCACCTTCTTTGGCCTGTGATTTATGAGCTTTTCCATTAGCTTCATTACCATCAGACCAAGAGTTGTTTTCTCCTGAATCTTCTTCAACGCCATTTGCTTCGACATCTTCGTCGTTGGCGTTGTCGTCCAACTTATCTACCACTACACAGCTCCCTTAACGCCTTGTGTGTAATATTCAGGCAGACAATTCTACAACCTGCCACTCACGCCTATTTGTTTCTATTATTATTAGCGTCAGCTCTCCCGTGCATTGAAGATTAACATGAAATTTACTTCGGTAGGTAGCGTAAAGGATCAACTGGCCTGCCGTTAACTCTGATTTGGAAGTGCAACTTAACTTGATTTGATTCGGTGCTCCCCATCCGGGCAATCGCTTCACCCTGTTTTACAAAAGCCCCATCATTCACCAGGATACTTTGATTATGTGCATAAGCACTTAGAAATTTTTCATTATGTTTGATTATTATAAGATTGCCATATCCTCTTAAACCGTTACCGCTGTACACAACCTTTCCAGCCGCAGATGCATTGATAATTGTTCCGGCACTACCCGCGATATCTATTCCCTGTTTACCAGGTTTATCTGCAAATGCTCGAGTAACTTTTCCGTTTACCGGCCAGCGCCAATGGATGTCAGCTGAAGAATATGAGGGAGAAGAAGATGCCGATGGACTTGTGCTTGCGCTCGAAGATTTCGCGGTCGTAACTTGAGAGGGCTGCTTTATTTCACTTTTTTTATTATTAGTTTGTTTTCGGCTTTGTTGAGATCCATTCGCATAAGCTGGCGGCCTCAGACCCGCATCAGGTCCAGGTGGTGCTACACGCAACCACTGCCCTTCCATAATGGTGTAGGGAGCGGCTAAACCATTCCACTTCGCGACCTGCTGGTAATCCTGGTTATAGCGCGTACTGATTAAATAGAGCGTTTCGTCTTTACGTACCTCATGAAAAACATGAGCCCCACAACCAGATAACAACAGGCCTGCTAGCAGGCTGATGCTGAAGAAAAAATTACCGCTTCTCTCATGTTTGGACAACATTAACAATTATGTATATCACGATAGCGACCGCAATAAAAATCCACCCGAGCCGATCGATGTAGCTGCGTAATACTCGATCCATACGCTCACCACCCCACCAAATCAATCCGGCCACCAGAAAAAAGCGTGCCCCCCGACCAATTATTGAAGCCAGCACAAATGGCAAAAACGCCATGCCTACTGTCCCGGCTGAAATAGTGAATACCTTGTAGGGTATGGGTGAAAAACCGGCCAAAAATATGACCCAAAAACCCCAAACTTTGAACCATTCAACTGCCATTTGAAAACGGTCCCAATAGCCGAATTGATGCAACCAGGGCTCAATCAACTCAAAAGCGAAGACACCAATTAGATAACCAAATACACCACCGATGACTGAAGTGATTGTTGTGAGCATTGCATAAGACCAGGCCTTCTCCCTTCGGGCTAGAGCCATAGGGGCGAGCATCACATCAGGCGGAATAGGGAAAAAAGATGACTCGGCAAAACTTAATCCCCCCAGATACCAGGCAGCATGTCTGTGTCCGGCCCAACGAAGGACCATCTCATATAATCGGGAAAAAAGACGCATTAACGATTTCCAGGGAGTAGTGGGACGAAACTAACGTCCTCAATGACATGACACTCATAACCATTTGCAGTATGGGTAATCAAACTAAGTTGCTGTTTGCCATTCGGGCCGACAGGGGCGATTATACGTCCTCCCTGCTTCAATTGGGCAAACAATTCAACGGGTATTTCTTGAGGTGCGGCTGTCACAATAATCACGTCGTACGGAGCATTCTCTTTCCAGCCCTGGTGGCCATCAAAGTGCTTCATGCGGACATTATAAAGTTGCAATTCGCGAATTCGCTTACGTGCTTTTGTCAGCAAGGCAACAATCCTTTCCACGCTATACACCTGACCCACTAATTGCGCTAGCACAGCAGTCTGGTAACCAGAACCAGTGCCGATCTCGAGCACCTTGTCACAAGATCCAGTGCTCAATAGTATTTCGGTCATTCGCGCCACAATATAAGGCTGTGAAATTGTCTGCCCAAAACCTATGGGCAAGGCTGTGTCATCATAGGCGCGACTACCCAGAGCCTCATCGACAAAAATATGCCGTGGCGTGTTGAGCATCACTTCGAGAACTTTTTTATTACGAATACCCGAGTTGCGCAGACGAGAGATCAGACGCTCACGGGTCCGTTGGGAGGTCATCCCGATGCCATGATGAGAAATGACAGACAACTAATCTACTCCTTGCAACCAGCTGGCCACCTGATCCAACGCAGTATAGCGGGTCAAATCAATATGAATCGGTGTTACAGATACCCGATTGTAGCGAATTGCATGGAAGTCTGTCCCGGGGCCGGAATCCTGCTCCGCGCCAGCAGGGCCAACCCAATAAATTTCCCGGCCACGGGGGTCCTGGTCACGCACCACGGGCTCAGATTTATGTCGCCGCCCCAATCGTGTCGCTTCAAATCCTTCCAGTTTTTCCCACGGCACATCGGGAACATTGACGTTGAGGATGGTATCTACTGGTAGAGGATTGTTTTGTAACTGTTTGATTAGACTGATTGCCGCCCGGGCAGCAGTGTCATAGTGAACCAGATGCTCACCCACTAGTGAAACCGCAATGGCAGGTAATCCGAGAAAACGCCCCTCTGTCGCTGCGGCTACTGTTCCTGAATAAAGTACATCATCACCCAGATTAGCACCGGCATTGATCCCGGCTATCACCATATCTGGTTCACGGGTCAACAAGCCGGTAATGGCCAAATGCACGCAGTCTGTTGGCGTGCCATCAACGGAAACCAGTCCCGGTGATATTGTATTTGCCCGAAGAGGATTTTCTAAGGTCAGTGAATTACTGGCGCCACTACGATTGCGATCAGGAGCTACAACTGTGACTTCTGCGAATTCACCCAATGCTTGCGCCAGACATTGAATGCCAGGCGCCTGATAGCCATCATCATTGCTAACGAGAATTCGCACGGCCTACTCCACCTCACACCAGGGTAGAAGACGTACTGGGAAAAGAATGTTGGGGGCTCGCCTGTGAAGTCCATCCATGGCTAGATACCCCACGACAATCACATTACGGCCATGCACCATTGCATTAATGCGGCAGGATAAATGCCAAGTATCAACATTCCAATACTATTGGCCGACAGCACGATGCGCATATCCATTCCCGCCTCGATGGCAGCACTGTCTTCCGGTTTATCGAAATACATTAACTTGATAATGCGCAGATAGTAGAAGGCACCAATCACCGAGAAGACGACGGCAAACACCGCCAGCCAAACCAAGTCCACCTGAACTATCGATTGCAACACAGACAGCTTGGCATAGAAACCAACCGTGGGAGGAACACCCGCCATGGAGAACATCAAAATCATCATCATGGCCGCCATCCACGGACTGCGCTCATTCAGCCCCTTGAAATCATCCAGCTTATCAGCCTCGAATCCAGCCCGGCTAAGCAGAATGATCATGCCGAAACCGCCCATGCTCATCAAAGAGTAAACGACGACGTAGAACATGGCCGAAGAGTAACCATTCTCGCTCCCCGCCAGAATACCCAAAAGGATGAAGCCAACATGGGAGATGGTCGAATAGGCCAGCATACGTTTGATATTTGTCTGGGCAATGGCAATTACGTTACCAATCGCAATCGACAACACCGCCAGAACAATCAACAGGGTCTGCCATTCGCTGTGTAGATCACCCAGACCTTCCACTAAAAGACGCATGACCATAGCAAATGCTGCGATCTTTGGTGCTGTGCCGATATAAAGCGTCACTGATGTCGGCGCACCATGGTAAACATCGGGCACCCACATATGGAATGGTACTGCACCAAGCTTGAATGCCAGACCAACAATAACAAAGGTCATTCCAAACACCAGCACAGTGTTATCACTATTAAGCGCTGCATACGCGCCTATCTCTGCAATATCGAGACTGCCAGAAGCACCGTAAAGCATCGACATACCATACAGCAGCATGCCGGAGGCCAATGCGCCCAGAACAAAATATTTCATTGCTGCTTCAGTGGCATTCAGTGAATCACGCTGAAACGCAACCATGGCATACAATGATAGAGACAGCAGTTCAAGCCCCATGTAAAGCGTCAGCATGCTATGGGCAGAGACCATTACCATCATGCCTAACACACCAAACAGACCCAGCACAAAGTACTCACCTTTGAATAAATCACGTTTCTGTAAATACTGACGCGAGTAGAGAAACACAACAGCAGTGACAAGATAGATAAAGACCTTCAGCACATCCCCCATCGGGTCAGAAACGAAACTGTCATTGAAGGTCAACTGACGAGAACCATCCGACAAACTGATAGTCAAGATTGCGGCGCCAGCCAACGTGGCAATCGAGAGCAAGTAGGTAATGAGCTTGTCTCCCTGTTTTACATAGAGATCCAAAATCAGAATAAAACATGCCATACCCAAGACAAACATCTCGGGAAGAGCAGGTACAAAATTCGGCATTTCAAAATTCACCATCGCCATCCGTCTCTCAGCCTTCTGCCGTTAACGCCAGCAGGCCATATCTTAATTAAAGTTTAGATGTCACCGCTTGCTGCAGCAGGTGATCCACCGTTGAATGCATTACCTCCAGCAATGGTGCCGGATAGATACCCAACAACAACACCAGGAAGGCCAAGGAGCCCAATACCAGTGCTTCACGGGAATTAATATCTTTTAATGATGCGACATTGTTATTTTTGATTTCACCAAATATAACGCGCTTAATCATCCATAAGGTGTATGCCGCTCCCAAAATCAGGGTTGTGCCTGCCAGGAAGGCGTACCAGAAATTGGCCTGAAAGGCACTCAGTACCACCATAAACTCGCCAACAAATCCAGATGTGCCCGGCAAACCGGCATTGGCCATGGCAAACAAGACCATCAGTGATGCAAACCAAGGCATGGTATTAGCGACACCGCCGTAATCACTAATCTTACGACTATGCATGCGGTCGTACATAACGCCAATACAAAGGAACATGGCGCCAGAAACAAAACCATGCGAAATCATCTGCACCATGGCCCCTTCCATGCCCATAGCCGCACCAGATACGCTGCCGGTCTGTTCGTATATTCCAAACACCAGGAAGAAACCCAAGGTAACGAAGCCCATGTGCGAGATTGAAGAATAGGCGACCAGCTTCTTCATATCTTCCTGAGCCAATGCAACAAGCGCAATATAGACAACCGCGATCAGTGACAGGGTGATGACCAGCCAGTCCAGCTCGGCACTGGCATCCGGTACGATAGGTATCATGAACCGGAGAAAACCATAGGCACCCAGCTTCAGCATAATCGCCGCCAGGATAACCGAACCACCGGTAGGCGCCTCGACATGAGCATCAGGCAACCAGGTGTGCACCGGCCACATTGGTACCTTGACAGCAAAGGCGATCAGGAACCCAAGGAAGATTAATATCTGCGCCGTCATGCTGATAGGTGCAGCCTGGAAATCCAGGATTTGGAAATTTCCTGTCTGGAAATAGAGATATATCAGCGCGATCAGCAGGAATACCGATCCAAAAAAGGTAAAGAGGAAGAACTTGATGGTGGCATAGACACGGCGTGCACCACCCCAGATACCGATGACAAGAAACATCGGAATCAACATACCTTCCCAGAAGACGTAAAACAGAATTGCATCCAGCGAAGCAAAGACACCATTCATCATACCTTCCATGATCAGAAAGGCTGCCATGTATTGCGCTACTTTGTACTGAATCACTTCCCAACCGGCGATCACAACCAACACAGTAGTAAAAGTGGTCAGCAGTATCAGCGGCATAGAAATACCATCGATACCCAGGTGATAAAGAATATTGAACGCGGGTATCCAGGATGCCTGCTCGACAAACTGCATCTCATGGCTAGTGAGACCGAAGCTGGTCCATAACGGCACTGAAACCACAAATGTAATAATTGACACTGCCAGAGCTGCCCAGCGTACAGCATTGTTATTACCGCTGGCACCAATCGCCAACACAATCAGACCGCCGATAATCGGCAGCCAAATAACTAAACTCAGGAGCGGTAAATCCGACATTCAGTCCAATCCTTTTTCTTCTTATGCGTGAGCCAGTACCCAGCTCATCAGAACAAGTAATCCAATAATCATCGCAAATGCATAATGGTACAGATAGCCTGTCTGCATTTGACGGATAGCCCCCGCCACCCAGCCGACAAGTTTTGCTGAACCATTCACCATAATTCCATCAATCCCTTTGACATCCCCAATCTGCCAGAAGAGCCTGCCTGCTTTACGGCTACCGCCGGCAAAAAACTTATCATTGAAAGCATCAGCGCCGTAGGCGTTATCCAGCATATTGTAGATGCCGATAAAGCGTTGTTTGATTTGCCCAGGTAGATCAGGTCGTACCATATAAAGGTAATAAGCCGTTCCAAAACCTGCAAGCGCAAGCCAGAAAGGCAGCGTCATAAGACCATGCAGGATGAAACCCATCACACCCGTATAGTGCTCACCCATCTGCGCCAACACATCATGTTGCTCGAGCACAAAAATTGAATCACCGAAATAATCGCCAAATAACCAAGGGCCTACCGCAATGGCACCAATGATTACTGACGGAATCGCCAACAGGATCAAGGGGATTGTAATTACCTTGGGTGACTCATGCAGGTGTTCCTTGGCGTGCGGATCGATACGTTCCTCACCATGAAAGACCAGGAAGAACATCCGGAAGCTGTACAGAGCCGTAACAAACACACCTAACAGTACGCAGAGATACGCAAATGTCGAACCTGCAATTTCAGAATGTTTTACTGCTTCGATGATTGCATCCTTGGAGAAAAAGCCGGCAAAGCCAGGTGTGCCAATCAGCGCCAGAGAACCTATCAACATAGTCCAATAGGTGATCGGTAAATATTTCTTCAATCCGCCCATTTTACGAATATCCTGCTCATGATGCAGCGCCACAATCACTGAACCAGCAGCCAAGAACAATAGCGCCTTGAAGAATGCATGTGTCATCAGATGGAAGATACCCGCTGCGTACGCCGAGGCACCCAGGGCAACGGTCATGTAACCCAGTTGCGACAGGGTTGAATAGGCAACCACGCGTTTGATGTCGTTCTGAACTATACCGAGAAAACCCATGAACAGCGCAGTAATAGCACCGATCACCAATACGACACTTAAGGCTGTCGTGGAAAGCTCATACAGAGGTGACATGCGTGCCACCATAAAGATACCCGCAGTAACCATGGTTGCGGCATGGATCAGAGCCGAGATAGGCGTCGGGCCTTCCATTGAATCAGGCAGCCACACATGCAAGGGAACTTGAGCTGACTTACCCATGGCGCCAATGAACAGCAGGATACAGATCACTGTCATCAGCGACCAATCAACACCCGGGATCACCTGGATGGTGAGATCCGCCATCTGCGGCGCCGCAGAGAATACATCGGCATAATCGAGACTGTTGAAATACATCACTACCGCGGCGATACCGAGCAGAAAACCAAAATCGCCAACACGGTTGACCAGAAAAGCCTTCAGGTTGGCATAAATCGCTGTCTCTTTTTTAAACCAGAACCCGATCAGCAAATAGGAAACCAATCCTACCGCTTCCCAACCGAAGAACAGCTGCATGAAGTTGTTGGACATGACCAACATCAACATTGAGAAAGTAAACAAGGAAATGTAACTGAAAAAACGCTGGTAACCCGGATCATCGTGCATATAACCGATGGTGTAGATATGCACCATCAATGATACGAATGTCACCACCATCATCATGGTCGCGGTCAGCTCATCGATCAAAAAGCCAACTTCAAAACGGATTCCATCGCTAACCAGCCACGTATAGACAGTATTGTTATATGTCTCACCATCATTGAAGATGATGTCATTAAAAACGACAGCAGAGAGAAGCGTGGCTATGGCAACACCAATAGTGGTAACCCAGTGAGCGCCACTGCGGCCGATTTGCTTACCAAACAGGCCCGCGATGATTGAACCAATCAGCGGTGCCAGGATGATGCCGAGATAGACGTTTTCCATAATTATTCTGTCCTATCCCTTCAAGGTGTCGAGGTTTTCGACGTTAATCGTGCGACGATTACGGAACCAAACCACCAAAATCGCCAGACCAATGGCCGCCTCTGCGGCGGCAACTGTCAGAATAAAGAATACGAATACTTGCCCCGCCAGATCCCCCATGAAATAGGAGAAGGCGATGAAGTTCATATTAACGGCCAATAACATTAATTCGATTGCCATCAGCAAGACGATGACATTCTTCCGGTTAAGGAAAATGCCCGCCACGCTAATACAAAACAAAATGGCCCCTAAAATCAGGAAATCTGACAGTGCTATCATTTTTCTCTCTTTATTTTTTAAGGCTTTTTAACTCGCCTTATTCTTTTTTTCAGCCGCCATTTTCACGATTCTTAAACGATCATTTCGGCGAACTCTCACCTGCTCTGCAGGATCTTGATACTTGCTATCTGGCCGGCGCCGCATGGTCAGGGCAATCGCAGCAATAATTGCCACCACCAGGATCACAGCCGCCAGCTCAAATGCATAAACATAATCGGTATAGAGCACACGGCCCAATTCTTTGGTATTACTGTAATCTGCCGCGTGACGTTCCGGTGCGGCAACCTGATCAAGGCCAAAGCGCTCGCTACCTACGACGGCGATCAACTCGAACACGACAATCAATGCAACTGGCACCCCGATGTAGGCATTTTTCACAAAACCTTCGCGCAGTACCGAGATGTTGATATCGAGCATCATGACAACGAACAGGAATAACACCATCACCGCGCCGACATAGACCAACACCAGTGTAATGGCGAGAAACTCTGCCTCCATCATCAGCCAGATCGCAGCACTGGTGAAAAAGGTCAACACCAGAAACAGCACCGCATGCACAGGATTCCTTACTGTGATTACCGCCAAGGCAGAGGCAATCAAGATGGCTGAAAAAATGTAAAAAATCAGAGTTTCCATATCTTCGTTAGTTATACCTGTTATTAGCGATATGCCGCATCTTCAGAGCGGTCTGCGGCAATCTGTTTCTCTAATCGATCACCTACCGCGAGCAATTTGTCTTTGGTCATAATATTCTCGCCGCGGTTTTCGAAGTGATATTCAAATTCACGCGTCTCGACAATCGCGTCGACTGGGCAAGCCTCTTCACAAAAACCACAGTAGATGCACTTAAACAAATCAATATCATAACGTGTTGTACGACGCGTGCCGTCATCACGCTGATCTGACTCAATCGTAATCGCCAGCGCAGGACAGACCGCTTCACACAACTTACAAGCGATGCAACGCTCTTCACCATTTTCATAGCGCCGCAGCGCATGCAAACCACGAAATCGCGGTGACTGAGGCGTTTTTTCTTCGGGATATTGAACGGTAATCTTCTTGGCGAACAGATATTTCCCTGTCAACGCCAAACCTTTCAACAGTTCCCAAAGAATGAAACTCTTTACATAATGATTCATTGTCTTCATAGCAGCATCCCCTCCCTATTTAGTCGAACCACGGAGGAATATTGGCCAAAATCAATACACCAACAACCAGAATCCAAACGATGGTCACGGGTATAAATACCTTCCAACCCAGACGCATGATCTGGTCATAACGGTAACGGGGAAACGTCGCCCGGAACCAGAGAAACAGGAACAACAAGAAAACAGTTTTCGCCAATAACCAGAATATACCTGGCACCCAGCCGAACAACGCTTCCAAGCCAGGAATGCCTTCAAATGGTGACAACCAGCCACCCAGAAACATCACTGCGGTTAATGCAGAAATCAAAATCATGTTGGCATATTCGGCCAGGAAGAATACGGCGAAGGTCATGCCCGAATATTCAACATGGAAACCGGCGACGATTTCTGATTCACCCTCGGCCACATCGAATGGTGCGCGATTTGTCTCTGCGACTCCGGAAATAAAATAAACCACAAACATCGGTAACAATGGTAGCCAGAACCAGTCAATAATTCCCATACCACCCTTCTGGGCCAGAACAATGTCCTGTAGATTCAAACTACCGGCAGCCATCAGCACTACAACCAGGGCAAAGCCCATGGCAATTTCGTATGAAACTACTTGTGCGGAGGACCTTAATGCACCGAGAAAGGCATATTTAGAATTTGATGCCCAGCCCGCGATAATCACCCCGTAAACACCAACCGAGGTCATTGCCAGAATATAGAGCAGACCTGCATCCAGGTTTGTAATCACCATGCCTTCATCAAATGGAATTACTGCCCAGGCAACCAGCGCAGGGGCCAAGGTAATGATTGGACCAAGCAGGAAGAGAAAACGGTTAGCGTTGGTCGGTATGATGATCTCTTTCATCGCTAACTTGAGGCCATCGGCAATCGGCTGTAATAAACCGCGCGGACCGACACGATTTGGGCCGATACGCACCTGGATATAACCAATCACCTTACGTTCCGCCAAGGTCAGATAGGCTACCCCAAGCATGATCGGTACAACGACAGCAACGATCTTAATTACGATCTGCAACAGTTCGGGAATTGCATTCCAAATTGTCAGTGCAGCATCAATCATTATTGTTATCTCGCATCACTCGCTAAACTTATACTGGTTTAAGGGCGATTTCTGCCCCTTCACACCCAAAACCGGCTGTCGCATCTAATCCCGCCGACAACCAAACCGTCCCATCAGCGGCACGGTCATCAATTTCCAAAGCCATCACACAGCTTGACTCACCTTGACTCGCCTCAACCTTAACTGCATCTGACAATCCTAAGGCGCTGGCAACTGATGAATTGATTCTTGCTACGCTAGCTGATTTTGCCTGCACAGTCTTTTGCAATGATTCTGCCCGTCGCACGACGCCATCTACTGCATATATTGGTATATCAGCGACTCGAACCAACTTATCACTGGGCGCATTCAATGCTTCAGGACAACGCCATTCAGGTTTATTATTTTGTGCCCCGTTAACCTGACTATGTAGTTCATCGCGCACTTCTTCCGAAGTGACATACTCAAATCCATCCAGACTAAACAGATTTCCTAACACACGCATTACCTTCCACGCCGGACGAGTTTCACCAAGCGGTGTGACACTGCCAGCAAAACTTTGCCAGTCACCTTCAACATTCACAAAGGTACCTGAGGTTTCAGTAAATGGCGCAACCGGAAGCAGCACAGAAGCATAGTCAAGCATTGCGTCACTCTTGAACGGTGTCATCGCAACGACGAAGTCGGCAGACTTGAGTCGAGCTACTGCCTCAGCAGGATTGGCGAAATCAAATTCGGGCTCAACACCCAACAGTACATAACCGGACAACTCTCCAGCCAGCATCGCCTGCGTATTCAAACCGAAAGTTGCGCCTTTTCCGGCTACCGCGCGGTGAGGTAATGCCCCGGCCAAAAAAGCACCGGCACTATTGGCACCACTGGTTAAATAGCCGATCGTAGCATTACTCATCTCAGCAATCGCCAGACCTAGTGCACGAAGATTAGCACTGGCCTGAGTTGCCATGGCATAGCTACCGATGAGAACACAGGCATTGGCTGCAGACTTCAATGTGTCTGCCATGTTGCGGTGGCTATCAGAAACGTCCACACCGCCAAGCAAGTCGGCTAATCCTTGAGGAGCTGACGCACCTGAATCGACCAATGCTTTGGCAACACCGGCCAAGGCCTGCTCCATCGCGGCTGGTGCGGCAATGATCTTATCTGAGACAGGGAACATAAATTCGTAGTCAGCCGGATTCACACACATAATCTTGCCGCCCTTCAGAGCCGCTTTACGTATACGATGACCCAGTATGGGCTGATCCATTCTAATATTTGAGCCAACCAACAGCGCTGCGCCGACATTTTCCAGCGACTCAATTGACTGCCCCAGCGAAGGATACAAAGGCATGCTCTCTTGATCACTGAAATCCAGTTGATTAATACGATGATCAATATTGGAGCCGCCCAAACCACGCACCAGCTTTTGTAACAGGTACATTTCTTCAACAGTGGCGCTCGGAGATGTTAATGCACCCAAGTGACCTGCGCCGTGTTTTTCCAGCACCTTCTTTAAACCAGTAACGGTTGTATCCAGGGCGGTCTGCCAATCGACTTGCTGCCATTCACCGTCCTGCTTGATCATTGGATATTTAAGACGATCTTCGCTGTTCACACCTTCATAACTGAAACGATCGCGGTCAGAAATCCAAGTCTCGTTGATGGCCTCATTCTCTTTCGGTGTAACTCGACGCACTTCCTTGCGCAACGATTCAACTTTGATGTTGGAACCGACACAATCATGTGCAGCAACAGAGTCACGCGCCGTCATTTCCCAATTACGGGCATTAAAACGAAATGGTTTTGAAGTTAACGCACCAACAGGACACAGATCAATCACATTACCGGAAAGCTCCGATGTCACCGCCTTTTCAACGTAAGTACCGATCTGCATAAACTCGCCACGCCCGGTGGCGCCGAGCTCGCGGATACCGGCCACTTCCTGACCGAAACGAACACAACGGGTGCAGTGGATGCAGCGGGTCATGTCGGTCGAGACCAGCGGGCCAAGATTCTTGTCGAACACAACACGTTTCTGTTCGCCATATTGGGATTGACCACTGCCAAAACCCATCGCCAGATCTTGCAAGTCACACTCGCCACCCTGATCACAGATTGGGCAATCCAGTGGGTGATTGATCAACAGGAATTCCATCACGCTCTTCTGGGCGTCGATTGCCTTTGTTGATTTGGTGAACACAACCATGCCATCGGTAATGGGCGTGGCGCAGGCAGGCAGAGGCTTGGCAGCCTTCTCTACCTCGACCAGACACATCCGGCAGTTGGCCGCTACAGACAGTTTTTTGTGATAGCAAAAACGGGGAATAGGAATACCGGCCTCATCCGCGGCCTCGATAATCATAGCCCCGTCTTGCGCCTCGATCTGTTTACCATCGATCTCAATACTAACCATCAATTGGCCCCGTCATTCATAAATACAGTTAATTATCTATATATCTAACCGTTATCACACCAGGCATTTGCCGTGGTCGATGTGATACTGAAACTCATCACGAAAATGTTGAATAAAGCTGGCGACCGGCATCGCAGCCGCATCACCCAGGGCACAAATGGTGTGCCCCATGATCTTATTGGCCACATCATCAAGCATGTCCAGGTCTTCCTGACGCCCCTGCCCATGCTCAATACGATGGACAACACGCGACAACCAGCCAGTGCCTTCACGGCAAGGCGTACATTGACCGCAGGACTCTTCAAAATAGAAGTGAGACAAACGCGCCAGGGCTTTAACCATACAGGTTGTCTCATCCATGACGATGACAGAACCGGCACCCAGCATTGAACCTGCCTTGCCAATTGAGTCGTAATCCATATCGGTTTCCATCATCACATCGGCCGGCACAACCGGGGTCGATGACCCACCCGGTATGACTGCTTTCAATTTGTGACCATCTCGCACGCCACCGGCCATCTCGAGCAATTCAGCAAATGGCATCCCCATATTAACTTCGAAATTGCCTGGCTTATTCACATGACCGCTGACAGAAAAAATCTTGGTGCCACCGTTATTGGGTTTACCCAATTCCAGGAACCACTGACCACCGTGTTTCAAAATCATCGGAATCGACGCCAATGTTTCAGTATTGTTGATGGTAGTTGGTCGGCCATACAGACCATAACTGGCCGGGAAAGGTGGTTTAAAACGTGGCTGACCTTTTTTGCCTTCAATAGACTCCAGCAAGGCGGTCTCTTCACCACAAATGTAAGCGCCCGCGCCCAGGTGCAGATCCAGATCAAAGTCGATACCGGAACCCATAATGTTTTTGCCTAACAGACCGGCTGCGCGCGCTTCTTCGATGGCCGCCTGGAAACGCTCTTGAGGCTCCCAAAACTCGCCACGGATATAGTTATAACCTTTAGTTGCGCCAATGGTGTAACCGGCAATTGCCATACCTTCGATCAACTGGTGCGGGTTATAGCGCAGAATATCCCTGTCTTTGCAGGTGCCTGGCTCGCCTTCGTCAGAGTTACAAACAATGTATTTCTGACCTTCAGAGTTACGTGGCATAAAACTCCACTTCAATCCGGTCGGGAAACCAGCACCGCCGCGTCCGCGCAAGGCAGAGATCTTGACCTGTTCGATGATCTCTTCAGCAGACGTTTTCTCTTGCAGGATCTTTTTCCAAACCTCATAGCCGCCGCTGCCCTGATAGACATCCAGCGTCCAGGGCTTATCCAAATGGTTATTGCGAAAACAAACTTCGTTGGTCATGGCGTTTACTCGAGGCTATCCAAAATAGCGTCAATTTTCTCCGGGGTCAGGTTCTCGTAATAATCACGATCAACAGCCATCATCGGTGCTCCAGCACATGCACCCAGGCATTCAACTTCTTTTAGACTGAACTTACCGTCTTCCGTTACCTCACCAAATTTGATGCCCAGCTTTTCGTTAAGATGCTTAACCACATCATCAGATCCACGCAGCAGACAGGATATATTGGTGCAGACACAAACCTTGTTACGGCCAACCGGCTTGTGCTCATACATGGAATAAAAAGTAGCCACTTCGTATACCGCAATCGGCGGCATATCGAGATACTGTGCTACGGCATCCATCAGATCATCGGTCAACCAACCACCGTTCTGGTCCTGCACGATACGCAAAGCGGGCATGCAGGCAGAATCTCTACGATCAGCCGGATACTTGGCGATATTCAGATCAATCTCAGCGCGCGATTCGTCTGAAATCAAATTCAACTTACTCTGTGACTTATGCTGGGACATTAGCGGTCAACCTCTCCAAACACGATGTCTTGCGTGCCAATGATGGCAACAACATCGGCAATCATATGGCCACGAGACATTTCGTCCAAACCAGCAATATGGGCAAAACCCGGCGCACGAATCTTCATGCGGTAAGGTTTGTTGGCGCCATCAGAAACCAGATAAATTCCAAACTCACCTTTGGGATGCTCCACCGCAGCATAGGCCTCACCTTCAGGCAGACAATAGCCTTCGGTGAATAGCTTGAAGTGATGAATCAAGGCTTCCATATCACCCTTCATCTGTTCCCGCCGTGGTGGGCTGATTTTGTAATTATCAACCTTAACCTCGCCAGGATTCTTGCGTAGCCAGTCGATACATTGACGAACAATACGATTCGACTGGCGCATTTCTTCAACACGCACCAGATAGCGATCATAACAGTCACCGTTCACACCCACCGGAATATCGAAATCCAGACGATCATAGACTTCATAAGGCTGCTTTTTGCGCAGATCCCACTCAATGCCTGAGCCACGAATCATTGGCCCGGTAAAACCCAGCTGCAATGCCCTTTCGGGTGTTACCACACCGATGTTAACTGTACGCTGTTTCCAGATGCGGTTATCTGTCAACAGGGTTTCGTATTCGTCCACATAGGTAGGAAAACGATTAGTAAAGTCTTCCAGGAAATCAAGCAGTGAGCCATGACGATTCTGGTTCATACGCTCTACCTCTTTGGCATTGTGCCACTTCGAGGTTTGATACTGCGGCATTCTCTCGGGCAGATCGCGTGCCACACCACCAGGACGGTAATATGTGGCATGCATACGCGCTCCAGATACTGCTTCATAGGCATCCAATAGATCTTCACGCTCACGGAAGGCATAGAGAAAAACCGTCATGGCGCCAATATCGAGTGCATGAGCACCAAGCCAAAGCAGATGATTGAGGATACGGGTAATCTCGTCAAACATCACTCTAATGTATTGTGCCCGCAGAGGTATTTCCAGTCCCAGCAGTTTCTCAATTGACATTACATAGGCGTGCTCATTGGACATCATGGAAACGTAATCAAGACGGTCCATATAGCCAATGTTCTGATTGTATGGCTTGCCTTCGGCCAGCTTTTCAGTACCGCGGTGAAGCAGACCTATATGTGCATCGGCGCGCTCGATGACCTCGCCATCCAGCTCTAAAACGAGACGCAGCACGCCATGCGCGGATGGATGCTGCGGACCGAAGTTCATGGTGTAGTTACGAATCTCAGCCACTGTTATTCACCCTTACTAATTTCTTCATAGCGATTATCGTGGCGAATTACGCGCGGAACAATAATGCGTAGTTCAGTTTCGACAGGCTCATAGATGACGCGCTTGCGTTCGGGGTCGTAGCGCATTTCAACATTACCTACCAAGGGAAAATCTTTACGGAATGGATGACCTATAAAGCCATAATCTGTCAGCAAGCGACGCAGGTCCGGATGGCCATCAAACAGGATACCAAACATGTCGAATCCTTCACGCTCAAACCAGTTTGCCACACTCCAGAGACCGATAACCGAAGCAACACGCGGCTCTTCATCATCCACAAATACGCGCACCCGCAAACGACAATTGTTGCGAATAGAAAGCAGGTGATAAACAACCGCAAAGCGTGGGCCTTGCCAGGCACCTTCACCATACTCAGAATAATCAACACCACAAAGATCGATCAGCTGTTCAAAATGAAAGCCTTTCTCATCCCTTAATGCAGCACCGATATCGAGCCACTGCTCACGATTGACTTCGATAGTGACCTCATCAACTGCTGTATTGCAGCTCGACAATACATCACCAAAACGACTCTGCAGGCGTTCGACCAGTTTTTCATTAGAAGTAGACATTCGTCTCTACCCTCAACGCGCAATGGTATTAGTGCGTTTGATCTTATTTTGTAATTGTATAATTCCGTAGAGCAGTGCTTCGGCTGTTGGTGGACAACCCGGCACATAGATATCAACCGGCACAATACGATCGCAACCTCGCACGACCGCATAAGAATAGTGGTAATAACCACCACCATTGGCACATGAACCCATTGAAATTACCCAGCGCGGCTCTGACATCTGATCATAAACTTTGCGCAGTGCCGGTGCCATCTTGTTAACAAGCGTGCCCGCCACAATCATCACGTCGGACTGACGTGGACTTGGACGAAAAACCACACCAAACCGGTCCAGATCATAACGGGCCGCACCGGCATGCATCATCTCAACTGCGCAACAGGCTAACCCAAAGGTCATTGGCCAAAGCGAGCCAGTACGCGCCCAGTTGATGAGCTTGTCAGCGGTGGTCGTTACCACGCCCTTCTCAAGGATGCCTTCAATGCCCATGGCACACCTCCTTTAAACACTCAGCGTCGGATATGGCATTGACCGGCAACGCTCGTGGCCGCTCGCATCCCCGCATAGCGGGGCCCCTGCTCCCTACTCGCGCTGCTATTCCCATTCCAGCGCTCCTTTCATCCACTCATAGATGAAACCAATCACCAGGATTCCAAGAAAAATCACCATGGCGATAAAACCAAACATGCCAATCTCCTCAAGCACAACCGCCCAAGGAAAAAGGAAAGCAATTTCTAAATCGAAGATTATGAATAGAATAGCGACGAGGTAATAGCGCACATCAAACTTCATACGCGAATCCTCAAATGCTTCAAAACCGCATTCGTAAGGAGATAGTTTTTCGCTATCTGGTCGCTGCGGGCCTAACACAAAACCCGCAATAATTGGCCCCACACCAAAAAGAATGCCCAATACAACAAAAACCAGAACCGGTAAGTAATTTTCTAGCATGATACGGATGCTATCCCTGATCAGCCCTTTTCCCAAAATGAGGGTTTACACCCTCTTCTCCCCTCCAACCGCATGTTCTTAGATATTTACTGCGGCCTACACCCCCAGTCTAGGCCAGTTTTTTCTTTAGTGTCAACCCAAAAGAAGCTTAAATATCCTTTTAATTACATGAAGTTAGAGATTCCACTTTATACAAACCTATCAAAACAACGGTTTTGATTGTGTTTTTATTTTAATTGTCCTACTTCTACATATATTTGTTGGTGCCGATGGCCGGAGTCGAACCGGCACAGCTTGCGCCACTGCCCCCTCAAGACAGCGTGTCTACCAATTCCACCACATCGGCAACAATTTGTGAACTCTGTTTTGACCTTTATTCACCAACTGGAGGCAAATCAGGCTTATCTGAAGGCACTACAGGTACATCAGTTTCTTCCTGAACCACTTCTGGAGCCAGTGTCTGCTCCACTTCGGTTACACTCTTTCTTTCTACTCGCTGCCCACTCATATATGCCAAGCTTAAGCTGGTCACAAAAAAGAGAGTCGCTATCAAGGCCGTTGTACGCGTTAAAAACGACGCTGCGCCTTGACTCCCAAACATGGTATTGGAGGCTCCACTACCGAAAGCCGCACCAACATCCGCACCTTTACCGCGCTGGATAAGCACAAGCACAATCAATGAGATTGTCAGCAGAATATGGGAGACACTTAGCACTGTAAGCATTAATTCTTTACCTCTTAACTACAAAATCAAAACTACTTCGCCGCATGGCAAATAGCTAGAAAATCATCTATCTGGAGAGATGCACCACCAATCAAACCGCCATCGATATCTTGCTTGGCAAACAGTTCGACTGCATTACTGCCTTTGACACTTCCACCATAAAGAATGCGAATCTTCTCTGCCAGGGCGGCATCTTTTGATGCGATGCGTTGACGAATAAAGGCGTGCACGTCCTGAGCCTGCTCTGGCGTCGCGGTCATCCCAGTGCCAATAGCCCACACAGGTTCGTAGGCAATCACTGTATTTTGGAGTGCTGCCAACCCTTCGACACTGTTCAACAACACATCCAATTGACGCGCTACAACCGCTTCTGTTTTGCCTGATTCGCGCTCACCTAATAACTCACCAACACACAGAATCGGCTTGAGACCAGCCGCATTGAGCGCAATCACTTTTTCAGCCACAAGAGCGTCGTCTTCACCATACAGGGCGCGTCGCTCAGAATGACCTAGAATCACATATTCACAACCCACGTCCAACAACATGCTAGTCGAGATTTCGCCTGTGTATGCGCCATTGCCACGATGGGAAACATTCTGCGCTCCAAGGGCAATTTCACTACCACTAAGCAGAGACTTTACTTCAGACAGATAAACAAATGGAGGGCAAATTACCACATCAGCTGTTGCACCTGAGCCTACGCCTTCTTTGATTCCGGCAACCAAGGCCTGAGCACTTTCTCTGGAACCGTTCATTTTCCAGTTCCCGGCAACTAACGGCTTACGCATTTCATTCCTCTATCGGGCGGCAAAAAAAGAAGGCCAAGCTTACAGATACCGGCAGAATAAATCAATTAGTTTGAGATACTTGGCTAAAATTCTAGGTCTTTTGAATGCTTGCGTTATAGCTGCGAATTTTGGTACGCCGATTCAACTTTATCAGCCAGATAGCGGGCGCATTCGTCGACCTCATCTATATCCTGCCCCTCAACCATGACCCGTATTACTGGCTCAGTGCCTGAGGCCCGCAATAACACCCGTCCACGGCCATTGAGTTTTTCCTCAATTTCTTGCTGGGCCTTTGCCACTTCAGAAGAACCTTTAAAATCAAAGCGCTGCTCAGTCCGCACATTAATCATGGTTTGTGGGTATTTGCTCATACCGGACTTCAAATCATGCAATGAAATACCCTGATCCACCATGGCAGCCAACACCTGAAGCGCAGAAATAATTCCGTCTCCAGTTGTGGTTTGCTCCAGACAGATAATATGACCGGATGACTCGCCGCCCAGAGTCAGTCCCTGTTGCTGTAACATTTCCATCACATACCGATCACCGACCTGAGCCCGATGCAGCTGAATATCTTTCTCGGCCAGGGCATGCTCCAAACCGAGATTACTCATTAAGGTCCCCACTACACCCTTGCGAAAATCAGAGGTTTCAATATTGGCACAGGCAATAATGTAGAGAATTTCATCCCCATCAACAATTTCACCCTTGTCATCAACCAGAATGACGCGATCACCATCTCCATCTAAGGCAATACCAACATCAGCCCCATTTCTCAGCACCGCCTGCTGTAACAGGTCAGGCATAGTGGACCCGCAACCTTCATTGATATTCAGTCCATTCGGATTAGCTCCAAGGGAGACCACATCAGCTTCAAGCTCGTCAAATACTTTGGGAGCAATGTCATAAGTGGCACCATGGGCACAATCCACTACAAGCTTTAATCCATTAAGCGATGTTTTAGTTGGAATGGTACTTTTACAAAATTCGATATATCGACCCGCAGCATCAATCACCCGGCCTGCTTTACCCAGCAAATTGGGCGCCACTGTCTCCATCGTTTTGTCCAGCTCAGCCTCAATAGCCAACTCAACTTCATCAGCCAGCTTTAGACCATGATCAGAAAAGAATTTAATGCCATTGTCGAAATAGGGATTATGCGAGGCACTAATTACAATACCGGCATCGGCTCGCAAGGTGCGAGTTAAATAAGCTATACCAGGGGTTGGCATGGGCCCCAACAACATAATATCTACGCCCGCCGCAGACAAACCAGCCTCTAACGCAGATTCAAACATATACCCGGAAATGCGAGTATCTTTACCTATCAGCACTTTACTTTGACCACCCTGCCCCTTAGCCAGGACACGGCCTGCTGCCCAACCCAGTTTCATTATAAATTCTGGTGTAATCGGAAACTGGCCTACTTCACCACGAATACCATCAGTACCAAAATATTTGCGCTTGCCCGCCATTTTAAATCACCGATCCTAATTAAACTCTTTAGTAAGATTCCTGCATTACCGCCTGACATATTTTCATAACATCCACCGTAGCTGCCACATCATGAACACGGAGGATATTCGCCCCTTGCCATAAAGCGAGCGAGGCTGCCGCCAAACTGCCATAAAGCCGTTCATTTACAGGTTTATCTAGTATCGTCCCAATCATGCTTTTACGTGAGATACCCACCAGCAACGGCAGTCCCAGTGATTTGAAATGAGACAATTCTCTTAAAAGGGTAAGATTATGCGACAAACTCTTGCCAAAGCCAAAACCCGGGTCAATCACTAGCCGATCCCTGTGAATGCCAGCTTCTTCGCAGACCTTAATGCGCTCAGATAAGAAACCAAGCACATCTTTAACCACATCCGCATAGACAGGATTCGCTTGCATGGTGCGAGGCTCACCCTGCATATGCATTAGGCATACCGGCACAGCCAGTTGAGCCACTGCCTCCAACGCCCCCTGCTCTCGTAAGGCACGCACATCATTGATCATAGCCGCCCCAGCTGCAACCGCTGATTTCATCACTCCCGGTTTGCTGGTATCAACCGAAATTTCCACATCAAAACGGGCACTAATGGCTTCCACCAGTGGCGCAACACGCTCAATCTCTTGCTGTTCGCCAACCGGCTGCGCACCTGGCCGTGTCGATTCACCGCCAATGTCAATAATGTCAGCGCCATCGCTGACCATCTTTTCTACATGATGCAGAGCCTTATCCGAAGCGTAAAATCGCCCCCCATCAGAAAATGAGTCCGGGGTTACATTCAAAATCCCCATCACTAATGGGCGATCAAACTCTAAACTCATTCAAGCATCTCACAGAAAATTCTTAATAAATTAATCAAGCCCCATAAACAAAACGCCCCACCAAAGGCGGGGCGCTATGCATTCAAGGTTAAACAAATTTAATGAGAACCGGCAGGATCACCCAGCTTATCATCGGGTTTATCCGACTTATCGGACCCTTGCTCTGACGCTGCAACACCAGCACCAGGGCCATCACCAGGCTCTTGATCGCTCCATCCCTGAGGGGGACGAGGTTCCTTGCCCTCCATGATGTCATCGATTTGATGCACATCAATCGTCTCATATTTGATCAACGCATCCGCCATCATATGAAGGATGTTCATTTTATCTATCAAAATTTGACGGGCACGCTCATAGTTACGATCAATGACTGCGCGCACTTCTTCGTCAATCACATGATTGGTTTCATCGGAGACATTCTTATGTTGCGCGACTGAATGCCCCAGGAACACCTCGCCATCTTCCTCACTATAGGTTAATGGGCCAAGCCGTTCTGACAAACCCCACTTAGTCACCATATTGCGAGCAAGCTCGGTAGAACGCTGGATATCGTTCGACGCACCAGTTGTAACCTGATCAGCACCGAAGATCAGCTCTTCAGCTATACGGCCGCCAAACAAACTACTAATCTGACTCTCAAGACGCTCTTTACTATAGCTATAGCGATCTTCTTCCGGCAAGAACATAGTCACACCCAAGGCGCGACCGCGAGGAATTATCGACACCTTATAAACCGGATCGTGAGAAGGCACCACACGACCGACAATGGCATGGCCCGCCTCATGGTAGGCAGTAAGCTTCTTCTCAGCATCGCTCATGACCATGGACTTACGCTCAGCGCCCATCATGATCTTGTCTTTAGCTTTTTCGAACTCATCCATACTGACCACGCGTTTATTGGCACGCGCAGCAAATAGAGCGGCCTCGTTCACCAGATTGGCTAGATCAGCCCCTGAAAAACCAGGTGTACCACGCGCAATCAAACTAGGCTTAACATCATCACCCAATGGCACTTTGCGCATGTGGACACGCAGAATCTGTTCTCGACCACGCAGATCAGGCAAGGGCACGACAACCTGACGGTCAAAACGCCCAGGACGCAATAATGCTGGATCAAGCACATCCGGGCGGTTGGTTGCAGCAATCACGATGACACCTTCGTTGCCTTCAAAACCATCCATTTCAACCAGTAATTGGTTCAAGGTCTGCTCACGCTCGTCATGACCACCACCCAAACCAGCACCACGATGACGGCCCACTGCATCGATTTCATCAATAAAGATAATGCAAGGCGCATGCTTCTTAGCCTGTTCAAACATGTCACGCACACGTGAGGCACCAACACCGACAAACATTTCGACGAAGTCAGAACCGGATATAGAGAAGAATGGCACTTTTGCCTCACCGGCAATCGCCTTGGCAAGCAGGGTTTTACCTGTGCCTGGCGAGCCAACCATGAGCACACCACGTGGTATTTTGCCGCCCAGTTTTTGAAACTTGCTGGGATCACGCAAAAATTCGACTAATTCGCCAACTTCTTCCTTGGCCTCTTCAACGCCAGCCACGTCACCGAAATTAACCTTGACCTGATCTTCGCTCAGCAGCTTGGCTTTACTCTTACCAAATGACATGGCACCACGGCCACCACCACCGCCTTGCATCTGGCGCATGAAGAAAATCCACACACCGATCAATAACAGCATAGGGAACCACGAAATGAAGACCTGCATTAACAAGCCTTGTTGCTCTTGTGGCCGCGCATTGATCTGGACACCATGATCCAGCAGATCACCTACCAAACCAGCATCCCCAGGACTGTAGGTAGTAAAGCGTTCACCAGTTTGGGTAACACCATGAATGGTGCGCCCTTCGATAACCACTTTATCTACAACGCCACTCTGCACATCGGCAATAAATTGCGAATATGCCATAGACTGTGAGCCAATTTGCGAAGGTCCGAAGCTGCTGAACACAGACATCAGCACCACGGCGATGACCACCCATAAAATTAAATTTTTTGCCATATCACTCAAAATTATTTTCCCTCCAGTGGAAGGTTTTTCTCCGCCACCCATAATTCACCTGAGTGACACACAACATAAAATCAGAAAATACTACATCTTAAAGCCCCTGGCTAGCAGGTAGACCTCTCGGCTGCGAGGTCTGGAGGCTTTCGGTTTACGCGTAATAACCTTGCTAAAACTACTGCGAAGATCACGTAAATACTCTTCGAAACCCACTCCCTGAAATACTTTGACCAGAAAATTACCATCAGGTTTCAATACCTGCCGCGCCATATCCAGCGCCAATTCTGCCAAATACATGGCGCGCGGCTGATCTACTGCTTCCACACCACTTGTATTGGGGGCCATATCTGAAATTACAAGGTCTACCTCACGGTCAGCAATAATCGCCAGCAATTGATCAAGCACTTCCTGCTCGCGAAAATCCCCCTGCAAGAACTCTACATTATCTAACGGCTCGATAGGCAAAATATCCATGGCAATGACATGCCCCTTGCCACCAACCAGTTTTGCCGCTACCTGCGACCAGCCACCGGGGGCTGCGCCCAAATCAACTACAGTCATTCCGGGTTTAAGCAAATGATCCTTATCATTAATCTCGATAAACTTGTAGACAGCACGAGAACGATATCCATCCTGCCGGGCTCGTTGAACAAAAATGTCACTCTCGTGCTCATTCAACCAGCGGCGACTGCTTTTACTTTTCGCCATCTTCGCCACTTTCATGCCCAGGCTTTTGCTTAGCTTCAGCCAATTGCTTTTCAATGCGGCGCGTTTTTATGACCACCCAACACATCGCAACCATGCCATAACCTGCCAACAGGCCAAGTTGGCCAAGCTGATTGACCACTATATGATCATGCACAATTAATAGCACCACACCCACAATCAAAATTAATGCCAGATCGAGCTTGATCGCATTAAACGGACTCGCCTGAACAGTGAATCCTTTACGTTGTCGTGATAGACTTGCGTCGCCTTTTGAGTTGGTCATGTTGGAGCTATCAGAGTGTCATTATCAGAAATTCAAAAACGTCAATTACGAAAACTTGGCCACGATCTCAAACCTGTTGTCATCGTCGGTGCAAATGGTTTGACTGATGCCGTCTGCAATGAGATCAGTCTTTCGATTGCTCATCACGAGCTCATTAAAATCAAAGTCAATGCCTCAGACCGGGACGAACGTGATCAAATCATCCAGTCCTTATGCCAACATTGCAGCGCTGAATTGATCCAGCGAGTCGGCCATGTCGCCCTAGTCTACCGCCCTAATCCGGAAAACCCAAAAATCCACTTAAACAAGTAACTAGATTTGGCCCGCTGGACGACGAGACAAAATTAGATACAGCCCCGACAAACTGGTTAACAGATAAAGCACAGATGAAACACCGTGCAAACGGCCAAATTGTGCCGCCGCTTCACTTCCGGGTGCCAAACCCGCCAGTTTCAATTCTTGCATCATTGGTTGCAATACAAAAGCCGATACCAAAATCAGAATCAGCATTAGCAGCAATGCAATGACACGCAGATTTTTTAACCAGGGTTCACCAAGCCTTAAAATCGCAAATCCAAGCAACACAGCCCCACAAACCAGGCCGATATAATTTATGGCGCTAAACATGTTGCCCGCCAATTCACCAGCCAGGCGGCGATCATCCAGACTGCCAAACAAAATCGGTGCAACCACATAACCAATCACCCACAAACCACCGACCCAGAGGGTTTGCAGAACAGATTCGATTTTAAAAATAACGGAAGGCGATAACACTAGACGTAGTGAACAGCCACAATTTCGTACTCTTTATCACCAACCGGTGCTTTAACTACCACTTCATCTCCCTCTTCCTTGCCTATCAGGGCACGAGCGACGGGTGAACTGATAGAAATACGACCCTGATTAATGTCAGCTTCCAGATCGCCGACGATCTGGTAAGTCACTTTTTTTTCAGTCTCAAGCTCCAGCAGATCAACAGTAACGCCAAATACCACCTTGCCACCTGGATTGAGCTTGGTCACATCTATAATCTGCGCTGATGAAAGCTGTGCCTCAAGTTCCGCAATACGTCCCTCACAGAAAGCTTGCTGTTCTTTGGCAGCATGATATTCGGCATTCTCTTTCAGGTCACCGTGTTCACGTGCTTCAGCAATCGCTTGAATGATGCGAGGGCGGTCTTCACTCTTCAGCCGGGTTAACTCCTCACGTAGACGCTGCGCACCTATTGCTGTCATGGGAATAGTACTCATGCAGACAACTCCTTATGTAAATCCTGTAAACGATTAACACCAAATTCATCAGCGTGTTTAAGTGCCAGGCACATGGCACGCCCCCCCGCCAATGTTGTTGTATAAGTCACTTTATGTTGCAGGGCGGCCCGGCGGATTGTGAAAGAGTCTGCAATCGCCTGGCTGCCTTCAGTGGTATTCACAATCAAAGAGATCTCATCATTCTTAATCATATCCACAATGTGTGGCCTTCCTTCCTGAACTTTATTGACCGCCTCGCAATCAATCCCCTCAACACCCAGCACCTCAGCCGTACCACGGGTGGAGCAAATATCGAAACCCAGCCCAACCAGACTGCGGGCAATTTGAATGATCCCGCCCTTATCCACATCACGAACACTAAGAAAAGCTTTGCCCTGACTCGGCAAAAGCACCCCCGCGCCACGCTGAGACTTGGCAAAGGCTTCGGCAAAATCACGCCCTACCCCCATCACCTCACCGGTTGATTTCATCTCCGGACCAAGGATCGGATCTACACCCGGGAATTTCGCGAATGGAAACACCGCCTCTTTAACACAATAATAAGAGGGCACAATCTCAGCGGTAAAACCTTGCGCGTTCAGACTCTGACCAGCCATACAACGCGCAGCCACTTTTGCCAGTGGTTTACCTATCGCCTTGGAGACAAATGGAACAGTACGTGAAGCACGTGGATTAACTTCAATAACATAGATCTGATTGTCTTGAATAGCAAACTGCACATTCATCAGACCGACCACATTCAACTCACGCGCCATTTTCAACACTTGCTCACGCAGCTCAGCCTGATGCGCGTCAGAAACACTGTAAGGTGGCAATGAACAAGCTGAATCACCCGAATGCACACCCGCCTGTTCGATGTGTTCCATCACACCACCAATGACCACATCGTTACCATCACTGATAGCATCTACATCCAACTCAACAGCGTTATCGAGAAAACGGTCCAGCAATATCGGCGAGTCATTTGAGACCTGCACTGCATTTTCCATGTACCTCAACAACCCTTCTTCGCTGTAAACAATCTCCATCGCCCGGCCACCCAGAACATAAGACGGACGCACCACCAACGGAAACCCCATTTCGCGCGCCGCCTCTACTGCCTCATCGGCATTGCGGGCGGTGCAGTTGGGTGGCTGTAACAACTCCAGTTTATGCAGCATCTGCTGGAAGCGTTCGCGGTCTTCGGCCAGATCAATGGAATCAGGCGTCGTGCCGATGATCGGCGCACCTGCCGCTTCCAACGGACGCGCAAGCTTCAACGGTGTCTGACCACCGTACTGAACTATGATGCCCTTCGGATTTTCCTTGTGCACAATCTCCAGCACATCTTCCAGTGTCAACGGCTCAAAGTAAAGGCGATCCGAGGTGTCATAGTCAGTCGACACAGTTTCAGGATTACAGTTGACCATGATGGTTTCATAACCATCTTCGCGCATCGCCAGTGCAGCATGGACACAGCAATAGTCAAACTCGATACCTTGACCAATACGATTAGGACCACCGCCCAACACCATAATCTTTTCATTCGTGGTGGGCTCAGCCTCACACTCCTCCTCATAGGTGGAATACATGTAGGCGGTAGCAGTGGCAAACTCAGCCGCACATGAATCAACACGCTTATAAACCGGGCGCACATCCAGATCATGACGCAAATTGCGCACATCATCTTCCTTGCAACCCAGCAGCGTGGCCAGGCGACGATCCGAGAAGCCTTTGCGTTTTAAGCCATAGAGCCGGTCTTTATCTAACGCAGAGACGCCTTGATCACGCACCTGCACCTCATCCTTGACCAGGTCCTCAATCAGGACCAGGAACCACGGATCAATCTTGCTAAACTCATGCACATCATCCAAGGTCCAACCAAGACGAAATGCATCTGCCACATACCAAAGCCGCTCTGGTCCGGGAATGCGTAATTCTTGACGCAGCTTGCTGGTGATATCCTCTTCATCCATCTCGCTTGCGTCAATCATCTCATCAAGACCATCAACGCCTGTCTCAAGACCACGTAAAGCCTTTTGCAGTGATTCTTGTTGAGTGCGGCCAATCGCCATCACCTCACCAACGGATTTCATTTGCGTACCCAATACCGGCTCCGCCTGAGGGAATTTTTCAAAGGTGAAACGCGGCACCTTGGTGACAACATAATCGAGTGTTGGCTCAAACGATGCCGGTGTAGCACCACCGGTGATTTCGTTTTTCAGTTCATCCAGGGTGTAGCCCACTGCCAGCTTGGCTGCCACTTTTGCGATTGGAAAACCGGTTGCCTTAGAGGCCAATGCCGATGAACGCGACACACGTGGATTCATTTCTATTACGATCATGCGTCCATCTTCCGGATTGATGGCAAACTGCACATTAGAACCACCGGTATCCACACCGATCTCGCGCAACACCATCAAAGAGGCATTACGCATGATCTGATATTCCTTATCCGTCAGGGTCTGGGCCGGAGCAACGGTAATCGAATCACCAGTGTGTACACCCATCGGATCGAGGTTCTCGATCGAACAGATAATGATGCAGTTATCGTTACGATCACGCACCACTTCCATCTCGTACTCTTTCCAGCCGATAATGGATTCTTCAATCAACAGTTCATTGGTTGGGGAAAGATCCAGGCCACGCTCGCAGATCTCAACAAACTCATCTTTGTTATAAGCAATTCCACCACCACTACCACCCATCGTGAACGAAGGACGAATAATGGTTGGATACCCAACCGTCTCCTGCACCGCAAAGGCCTGGTCCAGATTGTGGGCAACCGCAGAATTGGGCATATCCAGACCAATCTTGCGCATCGCCTTGGCAAAGCGGTCACGGTCTTCTGCTTTATCAATGGCATCGCGGGTGGCGCCTATCATCTCCACACCATGTTCTTCAAGAACACCTTCGCGCGCCAAATCCAGGGCGCAGTTCAAGGCAGTCTGACCACCCATGGTTGGCAACAAGGCATCCGGTTTTTCTTTTTCGATAATCTTGGTGACTGTCTGCCAGGTGATTGGTTCGATGTAAGTTGCATCCGCCATGTTTGGATCGGTCATGATAGTGGCGGGATTGGAATTCACCAGAATTACACGATAACCCTCTTCACGTAACGCCTTGCATGCCTGGGCGCCAGAGTAGTCAAATTCACAGGCCTGCCCGATAACAATAGGACCGGCGCCGATGATCAAAATAGTTTCGATGTCATTACGTTTTGGCATTGTTAACTCAATCGCTTTAGTAGTGCCTGATTACAGAATTTATTGTTTGGCCGCTTGAATCAATTGGATGAAATGATCAAACAATGATGCTGCGTCATGTGGACCCGGACTTGCCTCAGGATGACCCTGAAAGCTAAACGCCGGCACATCATTGCGGTGAATGCCTTGCAGCGACCCATCAAACAGAGATCGGTGAGTGGCACGCAAACTATCTGGCAGCGTGTTTTCATCGACAGCAAAACCATGGTTCTGACTGGTAATCATGACGCAGTTGGCATCATCATCAAACACGGGATGATTGGCACCGTGATGGCCGAATTTCATTTTTTCTGTCTTGGCACCACTGGCCAGGGCCAATAACTGATGACCAAGACAAATACCAAACACCGGAATGTTTTGTTGCAGAATTTCAGTGATGGCAGTGATTGCATAATCACATGGCTCCGGATCACCGGGACCATTGGATAGGAAGATACCATCAGGGTTCATCGCCAGCACTTCGTTAGCAGGAGTCTGCGCCGGAACCACCGTCAATCGACAACCACGGTCAACCAACATACGCAATATGTTGCGCTTAACGCCAAAGTCGTAGGCCACCACATGATAGGGCAGTTTCTCGTCGATAGGGTGCGCCGCCTCTGGCAAACCAGTGTCAATACTCCAGCTGCCCTGGGCCCATTCATAAGGCTGGCGAGTAGTGACCTCTTTGGCCAGATCCATACCCTGTAATCCGGGGAAGGCTTTCGCCGCAACCAATGCCGCTGCCTCATCGAGATCGGCACCAGCCACAATGCAACCATTCTGAGCACCCTTTTCACGCAAGATGCGAGTCAACTTGCGCGTATCGATATCAGCAATCGCAACGACGTTATTGCGCTTCAGATAGGCATCCAGGTTTTCCTGTTTACGCCAGCTGCTGGCCAATAGGGGAAGGTCGCGAATCACCAGGCCGCTGGCAACCACCGCGTTTGATTCTTCGTCTTCTTCGTTGGTACCGACATTGCCGATATGAGGATAAGTGAGGGTAACGATCTGGCGACAATAAGATGGGTCTGTGAGGATCTCCTGATAACCGGTCATTGAGGTATTAAAAACCACCTCACCCACTGTCTGCCCCTCAGCACCAATGGATTTCCCATAAAATGCAGTTCCATCCTCCAAGACTAACAGGGCCGACTTGTCCACTTGATCCTCCAAGCTAGTTGCAAAAAGCGGGATGGCCCTTGCGACCCACCCCGCTTGTTATGCTTTAAAACAGCGTTACAAAATTGGCCAAATTTTACTTTACAACGACCCTTCTGTCCATGTGATTTGACTGCAAACGCAGCAATAATGTCCGCCCATTTAATCTTTCAGACCCAACACATCCTGCATATCGTAAAGCCCACTCTGCTTACCAATGAGCCAGGCGGCTGCGCGTGCTGCACCATTGGCAAAGGTCATGCGGCTAGAAGCCTTGTGAGTGATCTCAACCCGCTCACCAATGTCGGCAAACATCACAGTGTGTTCACCAACGATGTCACCGGCACGAATAGTTTCGAAACCGATGATCTTGCGTTCACGTTTCCCAGTATGACCCTCACGGCCATAAACGGCACACTCTTTCAGATCACGACCCAAAGCGTCGGCCACCACCTCACCCATTCGCAGGGCGGTGCCGGAAGGGGCATCCACTTTATGACGATGATGGGCTTCGATTACTTCTATATCCACCTCATCACCCATTACCCGTGCCGCCATATCCAACAGCTTCAGACACAAGTTGACACCCACACTCATATTTGGTGCGAAGACGATAGAGATATCCTTGGCAACTGCTTCAATTTGCTGTTTTTGTTCATCACTGAAGCCGGTAGTACCAATCACCAGTGATCGGCCAGCAGCGTGACAGAATTCCAGATGGGCCAGCGTGGCTGCAATTGAGGTAAAGTCGATCAGAACATCGAACTTGTCCACCACCGCCACCAGATCATCGACCAGCTCAACACCGAGTTTGCCGACTCCCGCCAACTCACCCGCATCCGCCCCCAGCAATGAGTTACCTGAATGCTCAGTCGCCACTGTGACGGTCAAATCCGGGTGCTGATGACAGGCCGCCACCAGATTACGCCCCATGCGACCGGCCGCACCGGCAATCGCCACTCTCATGTTCTTTTCTCCCTTAACGCTGACAGTGCTGGACTATCAGTCAGAACTTCATATCTTCGAAGAATTTTTTCACCCCATCAAACCAGCGGCTGGTTCGGGGACTGTGCTTGCCATCACCTTCTTCCATGGAGCGTTGAAATTCTTCCAGCAATTCTTTTTGTTTGCGATTCAGATTGACAGGCGTTTCGACCTCAACCCGGCACATCAAATCACCTATGCCACCACCATGAACTGATTTCACGCCTTTGCCACGCAAGCGAAACATCTTGCCAGTCTGAGTTTCTGGTGGAATCTTTAACTTAACCCGGCCTTCCAGGGTCGGCACATCCAGCTCGCCACCCAGTACCGCGCTGGTAAAACTGATGGGCACTTCACAGAACAGGTCGCTTTCTTCACGGCTAAAGATGGCATGTGGCCGTACTTTGATTTGCACATAAAGATCACCGGCCGGACCACCGTTTTCACCTGCTTCACCTTCACCCGCCAGACGAATACGATCACCCGTGTCTACGCCAGCCGGAATCTTCACAGACAGGGTCTTCTGTTCTTTTATGCGGCCCTGACCATGACAGGTACCACAGGGGTCCTTGATCACAGATCCCTTGCCATGACACTGGGGACAGGTCTGCTGCAGGGAAAAGAAACCCTGTTGAATACGTACCTGGCCGCGGCCACCACAAGTGGTACATGTAATTGGACTGGTGCCCTTTTTGGCACCTGAGCCATGGCAGGTTTTACAGGTAACATGAGTCGGCACCCGAATTTTCACCGTGGTGCCGGCAAACGCCTCTTCCAGACTTAAATCCAGGTTATAACGAAGATCAGCGCCACGATAAACATTGGCGCCACTGCCGCCAGCGCGGCCACCCCCAAAAATATCACCAAACACATCACCAAAGATGTCACTGAAGTTACCACCGCCAAAACCGGCACCCGGACCAGCGCCACCCGCTGCCGATGTATCTACACCGGCATGGCCAAATTGATCATAGGCAGCCCGCTTCTGGGAGTTGGTAAGAATTTCATAGGCCTCTTTGGCCTCTTTGAATTTATCTTCCGCCTCAGCACTGTCGGGATTGCGATCGGGATGGTACTTTTGTGCCGCACGGCGATAGGCCTTTTTGATATCCGCCTCGCTGGCATTTCGCGCCACACCTAATACTTCGTAAAAATCTCGTTTGGCCATGAATCCAAGCTTCTTTATGCATGGTGCCCTGAAGGCACACGACTATCCTCTTAAAACGCAACGACAGGCGCAGCCAAAAGCCACGCCTGCCATCATTTGCACACTTCGGTTTGAGCTTACTTGTTGTCTTCCTTGACTTCCTCAAACTCAGCGTCGACCACATCATCTTTCTCGGCTGAAGCAGACTCAGCACTGGCTTCCGCCTGAGCCTCTCCACCTGCGTCAGCACCTTTCTGGGCGTAGACACGTTCTGCCAATTTGCCTGAGATCTCAGTCAAATCCTTGGTCTTGGCCTCAATTTCATCCTTGTCCTCGCCTTTCATGGCAGTTTTCAGCGCTTCAATAGCCGCTTCGATGCTGGACTTCTCATCTGCCTCAACCTGATCACCCAGTTCTTCCATCGACTTGGTGGTCGCATGAATCATGTTATCGGCAGTATTACGCGCGGTGACAAGTTCATGGAACTTGCGGTCGTCCTCGGCATGGGCCTCGGCATCCTTGACCATTTTTTCGATATCTCCATCCGACAGACCGGAAGAGGCCTTGATGATGATGGACTGCTCCTTGCCGGTGGCCTTGTCCTTGGCAGACACGTTCAGAATACCGTTGGCATCAATATCAAAATTCACCTCGATCTGCGGAATACCGCGTGGAGCAGGTGGAATGTCGCTCAGATCAAAACGACCCAATGATTTGTTACCTACCGCCTGTTCACGTTCACCCTGCAACACATGCACGGTAACTGCAGTCTGATTTTCATCGGCAGTTGAAAAGACCTGACTCGCCTTGGTCGGGATAGTGGTGTTCTTGTCGATCAGCTTGGTCATGACACCGCCCAGGGTTTCGATACCCAGTGACAGTGGAGTTACATCCAGCAACAGCACGTCTTTAACTTCACCACCCAGCACACCACCCTGGATTGCAGCGCCAACAGCCACCGCTTCATCAGGATTTACATCCTTGCGTGGCTCCTTGCCGAAAAATTCCTGCACAGCTTCCTGTACCTTAGGCATGCGGGTCTGACCACCCACCAGGATGATCTCATCCACCTCGGAGGCAGACAGGCCGGCATCCTTCAGGGCAATACGGCAGGGCTCGATGGTACGGGTAACCAGCTCTTCAACCAGAGACTCCAACTTGGCGCGAGTCAGCTTGATGTTGAGATGTTTTGGACCCGAAGCATCAGCCGTGATATACGGCAGATTCACGTCGGTCTGCTGTGATGATGAGAGCTCAATCTTGGCCTTCTCGGCCGCCTCTTTCAGACGCTGCAGTGCCAACGGATCATTATGAAGATCGATGCCACTCTCTTTCTTGAATTCATCTGAGAGATAGTCAATTAGGCGCAGGTCAAAGTCCTCACCACCGAGGAAAGTATCACCATTGGTCGACAATACTTCGACCTGATGCTCACCTTCGAGTTCGGCAATCTCAATGATGGAGATATCAAACGTACCACCGCCCAGATCGTAAACCGCAATCTTGCGATCGCCGCCTTTCTTGTCCATACCGTAGGCCAAGGCCGCCGCAGTAGGCTCATTAATAATACGTTTGACTTCAAGGCCGGCGATCTTACCCGCATCCTTAGTAGCCTGACGCTGTGAGTCATTGAAGTAAGCTGGCACGGTGATCACTGCTTCGGTCACTGGCTCGCCCAGGTAATCTTCAGCGGTCTTTTTCATCTTCATCAACACGCGGGCAGCAATTTCAGGTGGCGCCATCTTCTTGCCGTTGACCTCAACCCAGGCATCGCCATTGTCGGCACCAATGATGGTATAAGGCACCATCTTGATGTCTTTCTGTACTTCTTTATCCTTGAAGCGGCGACCGATCAGACGCTTGATGGCGAACAAGGTGTTCTGCGGATTGGTAACAGCCTGACGCTTGGCCGACTGACCTACCAACACCTCATTGTCATCGGCATAAGCGATGATGGAAGGCGTGGTGCGATCACCCTCGCTGTTCTCGATGACACGAGGCTTGCCGCCTTCCATGACAGCCACACATGAGTTGGTGGTGCCCAGGTCAATACCAATAATCTTGCCCATTGAAAAAATCTCCGTTGTTAATCTTTACTGTTTCTAAATTCTTGCTGTTAGCAGCGCTTTCCCATCATATGGGGGCGGCTACAACCGTTTTCAAGCCATTTCGTCGATACTGTTTTCGCCAGGCGATTGGCCTAAACTGGAACCAGAGTTGGCGCTGGCGACGACCACCATGGCCGGGCGCACCAGGCGCTCGTTAAGCTGATAACCTTTTTGGAACACATTGACGACGGTATTAGGCTTGGCATCCGGCGCATCCTGCATTGACATGGCCTGATGCAGATCCGGATTGAATGGTTCTCCGACAGGGTTAACCTCTGCCACACCAAATTTGCCCATCACGTCAGTCATCATCTTCAGAGTTAGTTCGATCCCCTCGCGTACTTTTTCAACATCAGCATTTTCCGCCAAAGCAGCAAGCTCACCCAATTCCAGACTGTCTTTAACAGGCAGCAGCTCGTTGACAAATTTTTCCAGGGCAAATTTATGTGCGGCCTGCACATCCCGCTCGGCACGGCGACGGGAATTCTCGAGCTCAGCCTGCAGACGCAGCATGTTAGCCCAGTTTTCCTCAGCCTTGGCTTCTGCTACCTGCAGACTTTGCATCAGCTCTTCGGCGCTTGGCAGGCCCTCATGGGCATGCTCTGTTGACTCCTGAGCCTCGGCCTCCACTTCGGTTTGCGGCCCGGCTTGCAGCTCTTCATTATTTTCTACTGACCCGTTGATTTCCTTGGTTTTTTCAGTCATGACGGTTGATCTCACACTCCAAAATATTGCTTTTCATAGCGGCCACTATGACACTACCCAAATAAGTAAACTCAGGAAGCCCTGATAAATTCCCTTGGGGGTATATGGGGACTACTGACGCTGATTCAAGGCATAGACCAATAATTTTGCCATGGCATCGACAACAAGGATGGCCCGTTTGTAAGCCATGCCGATTGAACTAATGATGCCAAACTGCGCCAACCCAGCGGCTGACGCGGCTGGATATAACTCTCGATCTGTGCACGAGTCAATTACTTGGAGCATTCATTAAGGGCTTCAAATGCCATGCTGAAACTGTCTATCTGGGGTAAGATTCACGTCACTTAAACGTTTACGTAGTGTTCTTCCAATTTGAAATACAAAAATAGAAATAACAATCAATAGCTTTCAAGACGGGCTTTATTAAATAAGTATATGGAAAAATCACCGTGACTATCATAGAGTTGGTCCTATGACATCAGAATTTAAAACCATTGGTATCATCAGCAAATACAGCGACCTGAGTATTGGTGACACAATCACCACTCTGATCAATTTTCTACTCCAACGAGACGTCGAGGTCATTCTCGACGAAAGCGCCGCAAAAACCCAGCCAGCGTCTGAACTGAAGATAGTCAACCTGCAACAACTAGGCGAACGCTGTGATTTAGCTATAGTCGTTGGCGGTGATGGCACTATCCTCCACTCAGCTAGAGCATTGGTGGATTATGATATCCCGCTCGTTGGCATCAACCTCGGGCGGCTGGGTTTCCTGGCAGATATTTCGCCAGACGAGATGATGGAGAAGCTGTGCGAGATCCTCACGGGCACGTATTACGAGGAAAAACGCTTTTTACTGCTCTCATATATCGAGCGCAATGGTCAGCGTATCAATGAAGGGTATGCCTTTAATGACGTGGTGATCCATAAATGGAACTCGGTACGTATGATCGAGTTCGAAACCTTCATTGATGGCCAGCTAGTCAATGGCCAGCGCTCAGATGGCATGATTGTCTCAACGCCGACTGGTTCGACTGCCTATGCACTTTCCGGTGGCGGGCCAATACTGCACCCTAGTATGAATGCCATTATCCTGGTGCCGATCTGCCCACACACCCTCAGCAACCGTCCGCTGGTGATCGATGGCGATTGCGAAGTTGAACTGCTGGTCAAACCGGGCAGCCAGCCCCACGTCCATATCACCCTGGATGGGCAGGAGAACTTTGCCATTAATGATGATGACCGCGTCATTATTCGTAAAAAAGATAAACCGATTCGCCTATTCCACCCGGCGGGCCACGATCATTATCAACTGCTGCGCGCCAAAATGGGCTGGGGTTAAACAAGTCTCCCCTCCCTGTATGCTGATTGTATGCTGACTCAGATCTATATCCGTAACTTCGCCATCATTGACGAGCTGGAACTCGAACTCGATTCGGGTATGAGCATCATGACCGGCGAAACAGGTGCCGGCAAATCCATTCTTGTGGATGCACTGGGATTGGTACTGGGCGACCGCGCCGAAAGCGAGGTTGTCCGCCATGGCGCAGAACGCGCGGAAATATGCGCCTATTTTGACACCAGCCAACTCAGACCAGTGCAAACGTGGCTTAAACAGCGCGATCTCGACAACAGCGACGAATGCGTTTTGCGCCGCATCATTTCAGCCGAAGGCCGTTCGCGTGGCTACATCAATGGCAGCCCTGCCCCGCTGCAACTGATGAAAGAGCTGGGTGAGATGCTGGTCGACATTCATGGCCAACATCAGCATCAGTCGCTACTCAAAACCGAGATCCAACGTCAATTGCTGGATGACTATGCCGGTAATAAGACGCTGGCGGAGCAAATCGATTCTTTATATCAGGAGTGGAAAAACGCCACGCAACAGCTGGAAACACTTAGGCAAAATGCCAGAGAAAAAGATGCCCGCCTGGAACTACTGCGTTATCACACCCAGGAACTGGAAACCCTTGATCTTGACAAAAAAGAACTCACCCAGCTCGACGAAGAACAACGCCGCCTCGCCAATGGCGGCAAACTGCTGGATCAATGCAGCTCTGCTCTCAACGCCCTATCCGATAATGACGACGTTAATGCCTTGCACCTGATTAACCAACACTTGGCTGAACTACAATCGCTTCGGCAGCTGGACCCACAACTGGCCAGTGTCTGCGACATGTTGAATGAGGCCGCGATTCAGATCCAGGAAAGTTGCAACGAACTTCGCCACTATGTCGATCGTCTGGAGCTTGACCCGGAACGACTCAACTGGGTCGAACAACGGCTCGGCAGCATTCATGATATGGCGCGAAAACACCATATCGAACCCGAGGCACTGCCCGAACTGCTGGAAAACTTTTCAGCTGAATTACAACAACTGGAAAATGTTGATATTGAGCTGGAAACCTTGGAAAGACAAATTAACGAACTGGCGCAACAGTACGCTGAATCAGCCGCCAAGCTCAGTCAAAAACGTAACAAGGCCGCCGCCAAGCTGGTTAAAGAAGTGACTGCCATCATCCGCCAGCTGGGAATGCCTGCCGGTAAATTCAGCATCTCGCTGATATCACGCGAACAACACACACCGCATCGTCATGGACTTGAGAACATCAGTTTTGAGGTGGCTGCCAATCCAGGTCAACCGGCCAAAGCACTATCGAAAGTTGCCTCGGGCGGCGAGCTATCACGCATAGCACTGGCAATCCAGGTGCTACTAAGCAACAGCCAACAGATCCCCACCTTGATTTTCGATGAAGTGGATACCGGCATTGGTGGTGCCGTGGCAGAAAGTGTCGGACATCAACTGCGCACCCTGGGCAAGAGCCATCAGGTATTATGTGTCACCCACTTACCCCAGGTTGCCGCACTTGGTCATCAGCACTTCCTGGTCAACAAGATCATTGACAAGAAAACTACTCACACCAAAATTATCAAACTAGGAAATAAGGCGCGCCGGGATGAAATCGCCCGCATGTTAGGTGGTGTGGAAATCACAAAACAGACACGGGCTCACGCAGAAGAGATGATTAATCGCGCGGAGATTGCGTAAATTATTATTTATTTGTAACTGTTCAGCATAATAAATCGAAAATAATACTTGACAGGTTTTTTGCGTAAATTTCATAAATCTCAACACAGTTCTTTGATGGGGCCAATCGTTGCACGGCTAGCCCCTCTGCATTG
>CALZIO010000018.1 GCA_945787785.1 uncultured Chromatiaceae bacterium | reverse complement strand
GTGTACGTGCCGGCTATCGCCAAAAACTGTCACCGTCATCCAGCATCATCTTCTCCCTTGCGTACGATGAAGAGGAGGATAGTAGTACATTAGTTTTGGAACCTGACATCCCGAATCTACCAGCTCCGCTTCGAGTGGAAAGTAATACGAGCACCAATCAAGACGGCTATACATTCGAGGGGCAGTATATTCTGGATAAACACAATGTTGGTGTCATACTTGGTGCCGGTCAATTATCAAGCGACTTGGAGCTAAAGGGGCAGGAAGAAACCACTATCGGCGGGTTTCCGACCCCAGGTTCTCCAAGAGAATTTTCTGAAGCTGATCGAACTCAACACAACAATGCTTATGCGTATGCCAATATTAAAGTGATACACAAGATTCTGGTAACGCTTGGCGCGAGTTATGATGACCTTAATAGTGAAGCATTTACGAATCGTGATGAACTGAATCCAAAGCTGGGGTTAGTGGCAACACCAAATAATAAAACTACTATTCGCGCCGCGGGCTTTAAGGTAATGCGCCGAACATTATTCCGCAGCCAAACCATCGAACCGACTCAAGTGGCTGGATTCAACCAGTTTTTTGACGATTTTGCCGGTACAGTATCTACCCGATATGGTTTGGGGCTAGACTACAAATTTAATAAAGCTCTCTATGTGGGAGGAGAGGCAACCGGGCGCGATCTGGAGGTTCCACTTTTTGGAGAAGAGGTTGCCCAGAATGAGTTGATGAACCGTGCGTACATTTTTTGGACACCAACCAGATTCATCTCTTTAGGTGCGAGTTATATATTTGATAAATTTTATTCAGATAAGGAAATAACTGGGTCTCCGCGCATGGTTAGAACCCAGTCCATACCGATACCCGTTACCTATTATCATCCAACTGGTTTCTTTACTGGTATTCGACCGACCTACGTCGACCAGGACGTCGAGTTATCCGGAACTCAGTATGCTGAAGACTTCTGGTCCGTTGATCTTCGCCTTGGTTATCGAATGCCGAAGCGATTAGGAATAGTAAGTCTGGTAATTAAAAACCTTTTTGATGAGCAGTTTCTGTTTCAGGATAGAAATTTTCAGACCAATGAGCCAGTGGCGCCAATGTATGAGCCTGAACGCACTATATTTGTTAACTTTACGGTATCTATTTGATAATACTTTTTTAAGGAAGCTCTGAATAAGTAACAATTCGTCACTCCGGCGTGATCCCGGCCTTCGCCGGGAGGAGTCCAGTGTTTTCAGAAGGTTACTAGATTCTGGCACTTGTGCCCTGTGGGTATTCGCCAGAATGACTTGTTGAGAGCTTCCTTAAGAATGTTTGCATGGTCGCTTATTTTGTAAACTGTCAGCAATCAGAAAATGATGAAGTTAAATAAAACACAGGAGGGTTTAATCATGGATACAAGTAACACATCACCAGGAAAAATCACATGGACAATAATAATTATTGCTTTCGTGATCACCGCATTAGTCTCGCTAAAAGGTTGTGGAAGTCATGAGCAACCAGGTAATAAGGAACCAAAAGCAGAGAAACCAGGAAGTGTAGATATGCCAGCGAGTTATGCGGGAGGAAAGTTTAAAGCAGCATTATTGATACCAGAAGACTCAACGAGCCCAATCGTTGTGCTGGATAGCGAAGGTAATGTACTCGAGGGTTGTAGAACTTGTACGCCAGATCTGGAAGAAAAGTATGGAGAAGGCTGCAGAAATAAGCCTGATAACTCTGGAATTTGTGGGCTATTAAAACCTGCTGTTCCTATTGAAGGAGGCGCCATACCGTTCTACCATGCCAGAGCGTCAAGCTGCTGGTACGTTTATCCGCAAAGTAATCGGTTAATTGGTGTCCCGTATGGATGTACTCCTTTTTAATCACTTGGTGTAGCAGGTTTTATCTCTAAATAAGGTCGGTGTGCGATAGGTAACGGGCTAAAGCCCGTTACCTCATCTATTTCATGTGGTAAATCTTGCTCGTTTTTGTGCAGGACAGCGACAATCTTAAATCCTCTATTACTTATGCGCGAGTTTAATGACACCGCGCCAATCAGAAGGAGCAGTCAAACTAAACGCCTTACTCAGCTCATGATAATAAAGTGTAGGGCCATCCAATGGCTGTTGACGTAGCAATGCGTCGAACTGCGCCAGTGCCTCATGCCATTGCGCCGAATAAAATGCATCCAATGCACTATCGAAATTAGTTAAATACTTTTCCAATCTACTGTCAGCACTCTGTTCATCATCCATTACTTCATATATTTCCAAATGCTGGGTTTTTCCAGCAAGAATAAAATGACCGACTTTTCGATGAAGTATGTTTTTAGTATGGGCTATTACCCCTTCTGTTGCCAAAATACGGGTGCCAAGCAACTTATTAAGTCCTTCGATACGGGTTGCTGTATTCACAACATCGCCAACTGCACGATATTCAAAGTGGTCAACAGCACCCACATTACCCAGCAAAATAGGTCCGTGGTGTAGGCCAATCCGCGTTGATAGAGCATGGGGCTGGTTTGACGCCGAATTGCGTTGGATCTCTTGAACAATCGCCAAGGCGGCGGCACAGGCCTTGCTCGATAACGCATCGTTTTTTTCTTCAGCGGTCCATAACGCCAGCATTGCGTCACCGATAACATCAGATACGATACCGTCTCGTTGCCGTACGGCGGCAAACAAGGTTTCGTAGTAATCGTTCATCAAGGTGCTTAAGATTTGCGGTTCAAGCGCTTCTGATAAACGTGTGTACTGTTCGGCATCAGTGAACATGCACGTACCATGGACAAGCTGACCACCGGCACTGATTGTCTGAGACTCGTCAGAATATCGTTGCACAATTTCAGTCGGTACATAATAACTGAAGGCATTCTGAAGGCGTTGCCGTTGATGGCTACTTTCCCGATAGTGCCACGCCAAGCCCATAAAGAATGCCAATGGCGCCTGGAAAAAAATAGGAATAACAATTGGTAACCAGAGATTGGAGTGAACAAAACTTATGTAGGCTGCGTAGAAGTAGCTTACAGAAACTAGCACAGTGATACTCAATGCGAGTAATCCTCGAAATCTGTAACAAATTACACTAATCATCAGTCCCCAAAGGATGAGAAGTGTTAGATATAATCCCGAATTGAGCGGACGAATCAAATCATCATCAATTAGGTTGCCGAAAGCAGTGGCTGCAATCTCCACACCTGCCAAGTCGCTGCCATCGGGTTGGGAAAAAACTGTTAGAAAGCCGTCTTCTTGTGCTTGAATGAGTTGTTCAGAGAGACCAACGAAAACCACTTTACCTTTTATATCGACGGGAGAACTTAGGTTTGATGGTGTACTGACAATTTGGTAATAAGGTAGTGTTTGAATTGTGCGCGGCCCACCATAAAAATTGAGGTAGCCGTTTGTATCCCCCTCATAGCTCTTTATCAATGCCTTGATAATGCGTGTTGTTTTGCTATCAAGAGAGCTACTTGCAAGACTGCCGAGGAGAATTTTTCCCAACTCAGAGTGACTGGAAAAAGTCTGCCGCAGTTGCTTGATCAGATTAATCAGTTGTTGGGTAGAGCGAATCTCAGTGGCTTGTTCAGGCAGTTGCCGGGCATAGTTGGGATCGATTTGCCGAATTAACTCAAGCCATTCATCATAAACTTGTAAACCATACAATTGCAGGACGACTAAAGGCAGCGTCGGTGTCGGCGTGTCAGATTGTCTAAATGTCCAGTATTGCCTCACCTGGGCAGGTACTTTTGGCAAAATAAATGGCGCAACACCTTTTGTAGCATCAGCAAATTGGCTTAGTGGAGGTGTCAACTGCTCCATGACCAGCTCGCCAAGGTTTTGTCCTAGCTCATTGGTGATGCCTTGTTTTTGGCGAGCTAATTTGGAGATCAAAACGGTATTGTCGGCGTGGCGGAGTGCTTGAGCGAATGCTTCATCGCCGATGTGGTCGCGCGACTCACTGAACAGGATATCGAAAGCGATTACTTCGGCTCCAAGTTCGACTAAGGCATTGACTAGTTCGGCATGATAGGCGCGTGACCAGCGATCCAATTGTCGTGGTAGATCCATAACGTCGGTTGAGGCTTTATCAATAGCTACTACAACTACTTCTGGTGGCGGTTTGTGTTCGCCGCGAATTTTAAATAACCAGTCGAGACCGTAGTTTTCTTCCAGATTGATACCCAGCGGTGTGAGGGTGATAATGACGCCTACTAGCGCCGTGATTCCTCCTAATAGCAGCGCTTTGTAAATGCGGGACATGAATAGCTAATGGCTACCAAGCTGAGGGCAATTTTTCCTTAATGGTGATTTTCTTATTTTGGATGTCGATGTAGCCACCTTTGGTTAGGTCTTTGAGAATTCGCGTGACCATCTCCCGAGAGGCGCCTACCAAGTTGGCTAATTCCTGTTGTGTCAGGCGTTCTGAAACGACACGGTTTTCACCTTCAAGCTCGGATAGATCTATTAAGGTGTGGGTAACTCGCCCATAAACATTCATTAATGCAAGGTTTTTAACTTTATCTGTCAGGGACCGTAAGCGCGTGGTCAGGTGCCGGATGATGCTCATAGCAATCTTGGGATGTTCTGATAGGCATTGCATAAAATCATGTTTGCTCAGAACAGCGATTTTAGATGACTCAAGTGTTATTACGGACGCAGAGCGCGGTGACTCATCAAGCAGTGCCATCTCGCCAAAATACTCTCCAGCGCCTTGATAATTAAGTATTACTTCTTTGCCCTCATCATCCGTCAGAAACACCTTAACTTTACCAGCGAGAATGATGTACAACGAATCACTTTCATCGCCATCAAGAATGATGACTGCATTCTTGGGGAACTGTCTGATATTCAAGCGGCGTGTTAAGGCATCGCGCTCGTCCTGCTCTAACTCGTCAAATAATGGAATGTTATTCAATAGATGGTTCATAGCCGAATCCCATTATCACGCATGATATTTACTTTAAAAAAGTAGTTCACTTTTACCAAGTGAGCAAGCTGGTTATGGAATAAAGTATCATCAGCTCACCGCCTAAGAACGGGGTAATAATTACATGAATCAATGTCTTGAGCAACATGAGTAAACTTACTCAGGCCTAACTCTAGTGATTATGAGCGAGCTCATATGGCTTTATCAATGTGATATAGCCATGCTGCATATCAATTAATCCTTCACTACTCCAATTTTGTAGCTGTGCAGTGACAACTTCCTGTGGAAGTTTGGAAATTGCAGCCAATTCCAAGTCAGTAAAGTCCATATCAATACGCAGGCCGTGTTTGGTGTTTTTACCATAGCCAGTTGCCAGGTTCTGAAGTGTTTCGGCCAGCCGATACCCCACATTCACATAAAGCGTATCTTTAATTAAATCATTGGTCGTTCTTAGCCGTTTTGACATGGTAGAGAGTAGTTGAATAGCGACAGGAGGGTGATCCATCAAGAAACCAATAAATGCATCTCGATCAATGACCAGAAATTCACAGGATTCTAGCGTGGTAACACTGGCAGTCCTTTGCCTGCTATCGAAAAGAGCGATTTCACCAAATGCCTCACCAGAACCAACACGACCTAATGTGAGGTCCTCATTTTCTGCCAATGAAATGCTAACCCTGACAACGCCGCTGACGATGAAGTACATCGCAGTGCCCAGGTCACCTTCTCTGAAAATCACTGTTTGATTTTTTATACGTTCGCTGTGGGTTATGGTGACCAGTTCCTTGATTTCGTCCGCTGCCAATTCAGCAAACAGAGGAATACTGGATAAAAACTTACCTTTGTCTATTAGGGTCTTTGTTACCATAATCAAGTCTCTTTCACTGAGGCTGTACTTAGGTTCCGTAGGAGCAGACTGCGTTAGAGTTCGTGACTAAGGATAATAATAGACTAATTTAGAGCAGTGTTAAGTGGATATTTCGCCTACAGGTTTCTCTTTTCGATTTAATCACACCGCTTAACCACCTTGTAGTTTCCAATATAAAGCTCGTCTATTTCAGTTTTCATGAAACATTTTAAGGCATCTTCGGGTGTGCAAACGATTGGTTCGCCTCTTACATTAAATGAAGTATTTACCACCAGGCCATAACCCGTTAGCGCTTTAAATGCCTGTATCAAGCGGTAATACAAAGGATTGGTTTTATCGGATACCGTTTGAATCCGGGCGCTGTAATCCACATGGGTTACAGCAGGGATATCTGAGCGTGCCAGATTAACTTGCTCCAGCCCGGTTATTTGCTGATCTGACTCAATCATTACTTTTCGTCGCTGCGCTTGTACAGGGGCTACCAACAACATGTAGGGGCTGTCGCAATCCAACTCAAAATATTCATTCACATTTTCGCGCAATACCGAGGGTGCAAAGGGGCGGAAGGATTCGCGAAATTTTATTTTAAGATTCATGATCGATTGAGTTTTGGCCGAGCGGGGGTCACCTAAAATACTGCGATTGCCCAGGGCCCTGGGACCAAATTCCATGCGTCCTTGAAACCAGCCAATCACTTTTTCATTCGCTAGGGCGTGTGCTGCTGATTCAAGTAACTCCGCTTCATCCAGTTTCTGATAAGACAAGCCAGACTGTTCAAGAGCCGCCAGAATTTCATCATCACTAAATGATGGGCCAAGATAAGCGCCTTGCATTCCATCTTCGCCATCGAACGTTACACGAGGCTGTTGATGATGCAGGTGATGGCCAACCAGGGCGGCTCCAAGGGCGGCACCTGCGTCACCGGCGGCGGGTTGAAACCAGATATCATCAAACATACCTTCGCGGAATAACTTACCGTTGGCGACACAGTTTAATGCCACACCACCGGCCAGGCATAAATTTTCCACACCATATTCTTGCCGTAATGATCGCGCCAGCTTCAATATGATTTCTTCAGTCACTACCTGGATTGAGTGGGCCAGGTCCATATCCAACTGAGTGATGTCAGAGTCGGGTTGGCGTGGTCCTCGACCAAATAGCTGGTCGAAGCGTTGATTGGTCATGGTCAGGCCGGTGCAATAATTAAAATAACGCATGTTGAGACGAAAGCTGCCGTCGTCAGCAATATCAATCAGATGCTCTCGAATCAGGTCGACATACTTTGGTTTACCATAGGGTGCCAGCCCCATCAGTTTGTATTCACCGGCATTTACTTTAAAACCGCAGTAATAGGTAAAGGCTGAATAGAGCAGGCCTAATGAATGGGGGAAATGAATCTCTTTTAACAACTCAATATCTTTGCCATCCCCCATCATCACTGAGGTAGTAGCCCATTCACCGGTACCATCCATTGTCAGGATTAAGGCTTTATTAAAAGGGGAAGGGTAAAAGGCTGAGGCAGCATGAGACAGATGATGTTCGGAAAAGAGTAATTTATCAGTTACATCAACATCAGACGCTATTGCAAACAACTCTTGCTTGAGCAGACGTTTCTGAAACAGCTTCTCTTTCAGCCAGAGTGGCATAGCTTTTACGAACGAGCCAAAGCCCTGTGGGGCAAAAGCATGATAGGTTTCCAGTAGGCGTTCGAACTTGAGAAAGGGCTTCTCGTAGAAGACGATATTGTCTATCTGAGCCAGGCTTATGCCTGCTTCACTCAGACAATATTCGACTGCCTGTGTGGGAAAGCCAGCGTAGTGTTTTTCACGGCAAAACCGTTCTTCCTGGGCGGCTGCTATAACCTTGCCATCCTTGATGAGTGCCGCCGCACTGTCATGGTAGTAAGCGGAAAGACCGAGTATCCACACGTTAGAATACAGAGTAGATTAGCGGGGCGAGGGCACTGCCCTGAACAAACACAATCAACAGTGACAATAGCAACAGGATGGCGACCACCGGCGCCAGCCAGAGTTTTTTTCTGACTTTCAGAAATTGCCACAGCTCTGATAGGAATTCCATCAGAATTGTCTCCTGAAAGAGTTGGGTGACCATTTCTTCTCATGGCGTTGCCAGTAACTGGCTATCTTGTTTCCATGCAAGTTGAGGGCATCTCGTCCCATTAACTTGAAAATGATGGCAAGAGGAGTGATCAATAAGTAGAAGGCGATACCAAGTAACAGGTGGGTATTAATAATTCCCAGTACGTGACCAATCCTGAGCCAGAGCTTCAATAACGGTGTTAGCAGGCCCGGGGCTTGCCAACTCAGCAGGGCAAACGTGATTGCAGCTAGATACCAGCCCCAGGAGATTGAATAGTCATCAAGCAAGGGCCATAAGGCAATGAGGGAGGCAATCCACGCCAGCACAATGCCAAGCTGTCTCTCCTGACGGTAATTAGTGGTCATGTTTAAATCCAGCTTCCATTCCAGTTATGATGGTCAACCGTATAGTCAGTTGGCTAGGAGTCCAATCGATATTTCGGTTTTGGGATGCTTGTTAAAGTTGTCGGCCGCGCGGCCGAATCCTTAATATACAACAAGTTATCTAACTTCTACAGGATTACAGTCAGAATGCACGGAAGCACCTGTCAACCTTCTCAATCCCGATGAAAACACAGCAAAAATCCATAAAGCAGTATTATTTTTATGTGATTGCATTGCTGATTCCTATCGCCTTCTTTGTTCTGCTCGAGTTGGGTTTGCGCGCGGCTGGTTATGGCAAAGAACTAAGTCTGTTTATCTCAGCTCCGCAAGCGTTTGCGAGTGGGGAGCATTGGGTTACCAATCCCAACGTCGCAGATCGTTATTTTCCAAGTGGCTATTCGACCCCACAACCTCCCCAGGATTTTTTCAAAAAAGAGAAACCGGAAAATGGCTATCGCATCTTTGTGATGGGGGGTTCAACCACTGCAAGCTGGCCATACCCGCACAATGTGCTATTCACTCGAATATTGGAACAGCGTTTATCAGATGCGTTTCCAGATAAATATATAGAGGTCGTCAACACCGGCATTGCAGCAGTCAATAGTTTTACGCTGCTGGACTTCACTGATGAGATCCTGGAACACCAGCCGAATGCAATTTTGATATATGCAGGTCACAACGAGTTCTACGGTGTGCTTGGTGCGGGATCTTCGCAATCAGTAGGGCAGGCCCGCTGGATCATAAAGACTTACCTAAGTTTATTAAAGCTTAAGACCTTCCAGTTAATCCACGATTTGATCAGTAGCAACATTCAACCAGACATGAGCAGTGATAAAAATTCGACTGGTCGCGCCACGCTAATGAGCCAGATGGTGGGTGAAAACAGCATCGCCTATGGCAGCGACACCTACCAAAATGCTAAGGCAAACTATGAAGCAAACCTCAGCGAGATCCTGACAAAGGCAAAAGCGGCGGGGGTGCCGGTTATGCTGAGCGAGCTGGTGAGCAACCTGCGTGACCACCCTCCCTTTATCTCGGTGGAAGATGGGAGTCATATGCCCGCCGATCTGATTTACGAGTGGGGTCAACAGCTTGACCAGCAGCAAATGTTTGGTATTGCCAGAGAGGCTTACACAATGGCCAAGGACCTGGATGGCCTCCGTTTTCGTGCTCCGGAAGAATTTAACCAAAGCATTCACAAGATAGCCGCGCAATTCAATGTGCCTGTTGTACCAATGAAAAAGTATTTTCAGGATTCAGCCCGAGACGGTATTGTCGGCAAAGAGTTGATGCTGGAGCATCTTCATCCTAACGTGGATGGTTACTTGTTAATGAGTGAAGCCTTTTTCCGTACGCTTCATGAAAAGGGCTTTATTGATGATGAATGGGATTCCGCCAATCTGCGTTCAGATCAATTTTATCGCCAGGCCTGGCCGATCACAGAGCTGGACTGGGCGCTTGGCGAACTCCGCATTATCAATCTTACCGATAATTATCCTTATAAGCCAAAAGGTCCTGGGGAACGTACTATTGCGAATTACAAACCGCGCAATATTGTTGAAGAGTTAGCCTACAAGACCTACAAAGATGAAATCGGCTTTACAGATGCCCACGTGACGCTAGCGAAGCATTACCAATCTAAAGGCAAGTACGAACTTGCCTTTCGTGAATTTAAAGCACTAATCAGTTCAGACCCATACCACGTCGATTATTATTTGCTCGCCAGTGATTTTTTGCTAGACCACAAACAGTTGGAAATGGCCTTGTCGATGTTGCTGACATCGCTACAAATCAAAGAAACAGGTTATGCCAGCAAACAGGCCGGACAGGTATTACTAATGATGCAACGGCCAGGAGAGGCTCGAGAACACCTTGAGACGGCCTTAAGTCATTTTCCGGAAGACCCACAGATCATCTACAACCTCGGCTTTGTCCATATCACCTTTGATGAAGTCGAAGAGGCCAGGCTAACCATCAACCTGCTGGAAGAGATTGCACCGGACTCTAAACAACTACAGCGATTGATCGCGCTACTAGACAAACACCTGCAATTAACCCGTGGATCTGACAGCGGTGACACAGCAAACTAACAAGGATTATTTATGTCATTAATCGATACTTCCCTGCAGCAGTTGCGGCGCCATTTCAAGATATACCTGGTCACTTACCTCTTGTTAATAGGATTGCTTTATAGTTTCGCTGCGATAGCAGAACATTTCGATATATCCGTGGCTTATTTTACCCGAGACCCTGCCATCACCATGTATGGCCATCCCTTTGTCGGCATGGTCTCAAACATCGGCATCATTTTCTGGTGTGCTGCCCTGGCTATCTGTTTTTTTTGCAGTGTCATTCAGTTTAAAAAAGGCGATCCCCGGGTTGGCAGATTTCTGCTGTTTTCCGGTTTGTTTACCTTACTGTTAATGCTGGATGATTTTTTGATGTTCCACGAATTCGTGTTTCCCTATTCCCTGGGTATTCCGCAAGCTGCAGTTATTGTCGGCTATCTGGTACTGGTGTCCTTGTATTTCCTGATCTTCGGCAAATTGATTTTGACCATGGAATATTCAATCCTGTTGCTCGCCTGCGGTCTGTTTGCCTTGTCACTTGCCACAGACATGTGGATGCCTCAAAGCGAACTTCAATTTCTCTTAGAAGATGGAGCAAAGTTATTTGGCATCGTGACCTGGTTACTCTTTTTTGCCAGGACGGGTTATATCCAAACGGTGAAATTAATAGATAAATAGAGCTACTTATTCAGATAGGGCAGGGGGTTTGGTTTCACACATCTCAGCGTCTAAGAATTCGATGATAGCTGTGTTTGTAGTAGAAATGCCAGTCCGGTAAAGTTCCATTGTTGGCTTATATAGACGATACATTTTCCCACGCGTTGCCGTTAAACAGACATCTTTATTACTACCATCCAAAAATTCGCAAGCAGCTAATGCCCATTGCTCATTAAAATCAGCCAGTTTTTCAATTGCACCCTCAATACACAAGGCCTGTTCTGTCTTGCTACCGTAACTGCACACCACTTTTAGTAATCCTGGATAAGTTGTTAATACTGGTGTATAGGTAGAACCAAGCCCATGAAAACAGCCAGCCCTGGTTTCATCAGGTAACTGAGCACAAAGCATGACTAAATGCTCAAGCCCCAGTCCACGTTCTTCTTTAACCTCGCTCATAATATATCGATAACAGGCCGCAGGATACGCAGTATGTGTATTGCAGGGATAATTCGATCCCCATTGTTCGGTATCAGATACTCTCTTTTTATTTACAATGGCATTATCCATATATTGCATGTACACCCCTGTGGCGCAGTAGTAATCCATGCCCGGCTCAATAAAACGACTACAGCCTGCAATTGATGTCGCAATATCGTGTTCCGTTTTCAACATTAATGCGTGTCCCATGGCATGCGCACAGTTGCCACGTTTGTGTTGGCGGGCCATCTCACCGTCATCGCAAAACAGCTCCATTTTCTCAACTAGTTGATTAATATTTGTTATAGAGTAACGATGTTCCTGGTCTGAACTTTTATTGGTTTGGAAACCTTCGCCCTCAGAATCGTCCGAAAAAGCCTCTCCAATAGCGCCATGCATACATGCGTTTGTGCAGCTATTGCTACATATTTTCAGGGACTCATTGATATCTTTAGTCTTGCGGAAAACGGCTCGCCCTAACTCATGAGCCCGGCGATGACATGTGGCTTCTTCAATCTCAAGAAAGTCCAGAATGGCCTCTGGCGGCACAAGCTCTACATATTTGGCAAAAAATCTGATTTCATTAAAATCAGGACTGCGGTATTCACTGGCAATTTGGTTCTTGAGATCTGTATCTACTTCATCCCAGGTAGGTCTTTTGTCATCCTCAATTATAGACATCTGCATGTCTGACATAAGACTGCTTAAATCATCTTTGGCATAGACATTACTGAACGTGGTGGTAACAAAGAGAAAAATCAAAAATGATCGAGCGATTACGCGCAAGAAAAAGATGGAGTCCTTCATCATATATTTCCTAATCGCAGACAGGTAATAAAAAAGGCTTTGCGTTGTATTACACAAAACCTGGTTCCTTAAGTCTTATTTAAACTATGTGCATGATTCGATGAAATCAGCCAACGTTTGATTGACTCCCAATCAATCCCAGCCATATCTTCCCCAGCCATCGCCACCGCTTCCTTTGTTTTTACATGCGCCACGGCCAGACCAATTGACGTTGTAGGTTGGATCACAAAAACCACCGTAGTTCTTATCAGTCGGCTGAAAACCACTGGGATTAACCGTGTCATCCGAATTGTAGTAAGTGTAAGTACCATCAGCGCCCAGGTTGCCTGAGCCTGACGTCCAGATGAATTTACCGGCGGTAAGATCTCGATTTTCCTGGTTAAATTTGTGTGGTGTATAAGTAACATCAGTAGTGTCATAGTCACCCATGTTGGCGGCTTCATTACCTCCACCGAGGTTAGTTATGTTGTTCATAATAACCCCCGTGTTGTCGAAGGTATCGTAATCTATCATGCGCATATCCAGGGTGAATTCATTATCAACGCTGGTACTGGGGTCAGTCACTTTATTATCAACCACTGTCTGGCTGATAAAAGGCTTGTTCTCAAAGCTGTCTTTCAGGAATGTAGAGCGGGTTTCGCCATCTTCCATAATCTGGTGCATGATGACCCGCTTGGGGTTGGCCTGACCAGTGGTAGTAAGGTCACCATTGGTGCCAGTATCGTAAACCTGGCGGCCTGCTACATCTTCTCCTGTATTACTACTGACCCAGGTGGCAGATGCTGAAGAGGAGGTGCCAATCTCATCATCGAATCTTCTGCCCGTATTTGCCTCGATGATGTATTCTAGATAGAAACCTTGAGTATTGGTCGGGTTGTTACCTTGATCATAATAATCCCCGATGATCAGATGCCAATAATACTTGCCGTTGGTCGCCCCGGCAGTGGTCGAGCGAAAGATACGCTGGTACATCGGGGTGTTATCGTCGTGAGAGTCGTCGGCTTCATCATATGCACAATTACGATTCGACTGAAACGACATTTCATTACACGAGAAATGGCCGTTTTCATCGTCGGAACCCCAGGACTGGTAAGTCACACCCGAGGTTAAGGGTTTAAAATTGAGGGCAAATTCTGCATTGGTGTTAGGGATGCCGGATGAGATAAACAGGCTGACGGCGCCAACTAGTTGCAGCAGAGCAACAACTAAACGTTTTTTATAAGCTTCTGTTGTTATTGGTGTAATTATTGAGTTGGGCTTTTTAGACATCGGTATAATCCACATAAAAAGCAATGATAAACAGGCTGTTTGTGTATTAGCTATATTGAATATATCGGCAAGTGAAAAGCTTACTTTAAACGTAAGTTTCTACCTTGATTTGCGACGCTCTAGGTTGGATAGAAGGGAAGGTGGCAATATCACTAAATATTGCTATACCCCATATGAGATGGGATATATGTGCGGCCGAGTATGTGTGGAATTAGTGACGAATCAGTATAAGTATTGGTGATCTCCGAGAGTTAATGGCAACTATATGCATATTTATAAAGAAAAACCGACGATAAACAGAACCTTTATCAATCCCAACCAAATTTTCCCCAGCCCTCACCGCCACCATTTGGATTTTTACAGGCACCCCGGCCAGACCAATTCACGTTGTAGCTTGGATCACAAAATTGACTATAGTTTTTGTCATGCGGTTGAAAACCACTGGCATTAACCGTGTCGTCTTCATTGTAGTAAGTATAAGTACCTTTGGCGCCCAGATTACCTGAGCCCGTGGTCCAGGTGAATTTGCCGGCGGTTACGACAGCGTCTTCCTGATTAAACATGTGTGGTGTATAGGTGGCATCGGTAGTGTCATAGTCACCCTGGTTTGCGGCCTCATTACCACCACTGAGGTTGGTAATATTATTCATAATGACGCCTGTGTTGTCATAGGTGTCGTAATCAATCATGCGCATATCCAAGGTGAATTCGTTATCAACGTTAGTACTGGGATCAGTCACTTTATAATCCACCACGGTCTGGCTAATAAAAGGCTTATTTTCAAAGCTATCTTTAAGAAAGGTGGAGCGGGTTTCGCCATCTTCCATAATCTGGCGCATGATCACCCGTTTGGGATTAGCATATCCGGAACTGGTATAGGTACCATTCGTGCCTGAATCGTAAACTTCGAGGCCACCAATATTCTCACCCGTGTTTCCACTAACCCAGGTAGTTGAAGCAGAGGCGGCGGTTCCTATATGGTCATCGAACCTATTGCCCGAACTAGCCTCGATAATGTATTCGAGGTAAAAGCCTTGAGTGTTAGTCGGGTTGTTACCCTGATCGTAATAATCGCCGATGATGACATGCCAATAATACTTACCATTGGTCGCACCAGGTGTGGTAGAACGAAAAATACGCTGATACATCGGAGTGTTATCATCGTGAGCGTAATCAGTCTCATCATATTTACAGTTGCGATTAGACTGAAAAGACATTTCGTTACAAGAGAAATGACCGTTTTCGTCATCATCGCCCCAAGACTGATAGGTGACGCCCGAGGTTAACGGTTTAAAGTTGAGGGCAAATTCTGCATTCGTGTCGGGGATGCCGGATGAGATAAACAGACTGACGGCAGCGACAATTTGCAGCAGCGTAATGCCTAAACGCTTTTTATGATTTTCAGCGTTTGGCCCCATATATCTATACTTAAGCTCTTTGTACATCATCTACATACCACTCAAAAAGCAATGCAGATATTTAATCCATCTCTAAGCTAATAACCATTAAGTATATAAGCTTCATTGAATGTATCGGCATGATAAACACTTACTTTAGGTGTGTGTATATCTTATTTAGTTACTCAAGTATTTATGTTAACCACTATAATTAACAATTAGATAAACTAGATAGTTAATACTATTTATAGATATAATAAATAAGCCATATAAAATTTATTCAAAAATATTTGAAAAAATCAATATCGAAAAGAGGGATTTACTTTGGACGACGAGACTAAAAGACTATTACGCAGCATCGCCCACCATCTAAAGTGGGTCATCGTGTTATTGATCGCGATATTGGCCATGCTGTTGGCCAAAGGTGTAGCAGGGAATTGATGATGTAGTTCAAGTAGCTTCCTGCCAGGATGAAAGATGGCGCTGCTATTCTGCTGTGCGCTTGTCAATTTCTATTTATATTGCGGCAAGATTCGCCAACCGGCCTTCTGCTTAATAGTGACACTTTTATTGACTATCATGTAGGAGCATGAGGGCCGGGAATCTATTGCAGTAAATGGTGATGAGACTCTGATTGATACGTGTGCGTTAATACAAACTCGACGAGGAAAAAAGGTCGTCCATGAATAATTTATCGAAAATCATAATTCTCTCTGGCGTAATAGTTTATTCATCGTCACTTTTCGCTGAAGAGTTTGACCGTGGTCAGGCGCTCTATGAAAACCATTGCCAGTTTTGCCATGAAAGCTGGGTGCATAGCCGCCCAAAAAGTAAAATAAATTCCCTCTCTGAACTTCAACGGCGTGTGTCAGGTTGGAGTATCCACACCGGACTGAACTGGAGTAGAGAGGAAATACTAGATGTCACCGACTATCTTAGTCGTAATTTTTACCATCTGACCGACCAGCCATAGTTTTGCCGCCAAGTGAACGGCTTCAGACAAAATTACCGATTAAGATGCATCATTATGACTTGATGGCAAACTGAGTGCGGCAGAAATATAAAGCATTAATGCAGTAACAATCACCGCTTGAAACCCAAAATGGATAGCAAGCAAGGTAGCCAACACGGCACTGATTACCGAGGCACAGCCATTCACGCCCCATGCCCAGGGAATTAGTTCGGGTGCATCACGACCAAGCCTGTCCAAGGCCAATGGAAAAGGCAAGCCCATGCAGAAAGCAAGTGGCATGATCAAAATCAGGGTAACAATGATCCTGATCAGAACAGGCCGAGCCATAAGTTGTTCAAACAGCGGCCCAAGAACAAATAGATAAATCAGGCAGACGACGCTAATTGTTATCACCCCATACCAGACGCCGCGCTTGTGTTGGTTTGACTGTGCCAGCTTTCGCGCATAGGCACTGCCTAAGCCTGCAAATATCAGAAACCCGGTAAGCACCACGGCGGCTGCATAGAGCGGATGGTGTAATAACTGGATAAAACGCTGGATGAAGGCAATCTCGATAAACAGGAAGGCAAGCCCGATAGAAGTAAAATAGAGAAATACATTCCGTTTGGGAAATTTTCTCTGTTGATTTTTCTGACGACGTAAAAGCAATAGTGGCAGCATAATAAGTACGATACTTGCGAGTACTGCTTGGATCAGAGTCGCCACCAGTACTAAATAGCCCCATTCAAGCAGTGGCATACCGCCACGACTACTCAGGTCAATAATTTCAGCTAGGCTACGCCATTTAAAAAACTGGAAGAAATAGGGCATATCATCGCTGGCGGGGGTCAGGTTGAATTTATACTGATCCAGAAACTGGTCACGCTGCTGACTGAGCAGTGCAACCGCAGCGTTATAGAAATAGGGCTGATCAAGCAAATTGAAACGATTGGTTTCCAGGGCACGAATTCCAGGAAACCAACAGACATCAAAGGCATTCGCGCTAGAAAATTGCCTGACACGCTCGATTTCATCTGCGCTGACCTGACCATTTTTGATTAACAAGGTGCTGGTCTGCCAGCCTCTGACAAGAATCAAATGACTCCCTGGATCACCGACACCAGTCTGTTCAAGCGCAGTCACAGCCGTAGCAAACAGCTTGAGCGTGTCACGTGGTGGTAAATTGATCCAACGACTAATGGCCAGATAGCCATCTGGATTAAGGTGATCAAGAAAGATAGTCAAGGCTTCAACGGTGTAGAGATAACTTTCGTTGAGCGCATACAAGCCTGCCGAGCTGGTGGCAAAGCTGTCCAATAACGGCAATTGAATCAGGTCAAAACGCCGCTTGCTACTTGCGACAAATCCACGCGCCTCACCAATGTGAACTGTAATACCTGATTGCTTATACAGTTGGCCTGAATAATCACCATAGTCATCACGGATCAATTCAATTAGCTGTGGATTAAGTTCCACAGCATGAATCTCAGGCACGGCATGTTGCTGTGCTTGCAGAACTTCGCTGCCGCCACCAGCCCCCAGTATCAATACATTTTTCGGCGCGAATAGATGATAGGGCAACGCCCAGGTTAGACGGTCGAGATAGTTATATGCCGCTGCTGGTTCTGGTCCATGATTGATGACTGTCATACCCGCGCCATCTGTAAACAGTGCCACTTGTTCTGGCGGTTCAGTTTGTGCCATCAAACTGAGTCCAGGCGCATGGCGCAAGGGTAGCTGATTACTCTCAACAACACTGAGCAGTCCGAGTGGGCTGGATCGCTGAGAAACGATGCCAGTACCTTCAATCCTCAGGATTTGATTGAGTGACTTGTAGGGTGATAGTTCGAGTTCTACTTTGTTTGTGATCAATACAAGTGCAAAGGCAGCAATTGACACTAAGATAGTCCAAAGTATCCGCTTTTTCAGATGTAACTCCCACACTGCAATCACCAGACTCAGTAATCCGAATGCCGCAACAATGCCCAGCGCCGGTAATGGAAAGCTGATGAACAACAAGCCGATTACACCCAGACTACCCATGCCCGCACCCAATAAATCAGCGGCATAGGTACGTGCAATCTGCGTGCGATAACTAATGAATACAAGTCCAATCGCGTTAGCTGTAAAAAAGAATGGTATGGCAAGCAATAAATACATACCAAGCAAGCGCATAGGTTGGCGAATATCCCACAACACAATTTCAGGATTGAAAGTGACTTGCTGTGCCAGCAGGTAGCAGCCAACGCTAGTAATACCAAACATGCCAAGATTGGCACAAAATGCGGCGTTAAATCGTGGTAACAACCATTTTTGTGCCAGAGTCAAAAATGTGCCGCTTACCCCGTAACCCAGTAAAGCAAGACTGATCACCATGTAAGCAAAATGATGCCATTGCACAATCGAAAGCAGGCGCATCAGTAACACTTCGTAGGCGAGTGCGCTGGCCGAGAGTAGGGCAATGGAAAATAATGGCAAACGTTGTTCAATAGCAGAATAGCTCATGGTGTGCTCAAGTCGAGCATCACGGCGAGGCATTAATCGTGCTTTCCGGTAAGTGGAACAAATCTAACCGGTAATAGCTGGCGTGTAACCAGGCTGCCATCTTCATTTTTCCTAATCAACACTAGTTGCTGAACCAGAAAGCGAGAGCCAACCGGAATCACCATGAGACCACCCGGTTTAAGCTGTTTGAGCAGTGGCGGTGGAACATGACTGGCTGCCGCTGTCACAACGATTGCATCAAAAGGCGCATTTTCTGACCAACCGTAATAACCGTCACCAACGCGCGTTGTAACATTGGTATAACCGAGTTGTTTCAGGCGAATGTCCGCTGAACGACCAAGCGGCTCGATTATCTCGATGCTGTAGACTTCTTTCACCAACTCGGCCAGCACAGCTGCCTGATAGCCGGAACCTGTACCCACTTCAAGCACACGATGATGCGTTGATGGTTCAATCAGATCGGTCATAATTGCAACGATATAGGGTTGGGAGATGGTCTGACCATGGCCAATCGCCAAAGGCTGATTTAGATAGGCACGTTTGCGTTCCTGAAGTGGCACAAACTCATGGCGAGGCACTTGCTCCATCGCTTTTAATACACGCGGATCAAGTTCCGCACGACCTAAATAGAATGCGGTGGCACGTACATCGTTTGAAATTTCTTTAATCAGCGCCATACGCTGTCGTGCATACTCATCAGGGTCCGATGCCAGCGCAAGGTTACAGGCACATATGATCGCGATTAGGAATATATGCCTGAGTAGCCTGGTCAGATCTTTAGTATTGTGATGTTGAATACCCACAATCTAATTATGGCTCAAGCAAACAAACTGACAAGGTGTTGCGTGAAAATAGTACAACTGATAATTATGTATGCAGCTGGTCATGTTTCTGTAAACATACTATATTTCTAACAAGGCTCGTGAAAATGGATTTTTATGACTCAGTTAACTGATCAGGAACCGCTCAGGTTTTTACAAATTCATATTGATGCCGCCCGTAACTCGACTGATGATTTCAATCTATTTCATGACAAAAACAAATGGAGCCGAATTAAGGGGAATCCATTTGGCGGGCCGATTGCGCTAGGCTTTCAACTAGAATGTCTGATAGAAGATCAGGTACGACGCTATCGTGAACACAACAATGAAGTCAGTAAGATTTCAGACAACCAGCTTCGTTTCAGTAATTATCAATTCACCTTCGCAAATGTTGTAAAACCAGGCGAAGTGGTACAGGTTGACATCAAAAAATCACAATTCAAATCAGGTGATAATCCCACCCTTGGCAACCGGATTGCGATTAAAAATGAGCAGGGTATTGTGTTAATCGGCCACAAGAAAGAGACCCAGTCTCCTTTGTTTCTAAATGATGTGGACCTCTCATTCCAGGCAGACTTAAACCATGCGCCAGACCGAAGCTATATTGATGGCACAGATTACTTCTACAAGCGGAAGTACATGAGTAACGGCAATGCCAAGAACTTTCTCTCCGGATCGCTGGCGGATCAGTCGGTCTATTTTGACGAACTGGAAGACAAAGTCAGCTTCCCGGAGATGTATCCAGCCGCCTTAATCTCATGCGCCTTACTGGAACGTGGCTTCAAGACTAATCACGACTTTGAAAACGAGCCCATGGTGTATACCTCCCACAGCATTTCGATTGATCGTCAACTTACCAAGCGGCTAAAAAGCAACGACATGTTGCATTTGCTCGTTAACCCGCCTGTCGAAGTTCAGGCAGACAAGGGGCTGGGGAAATCAGGCGTTACGCAATATGTACACCAATGTTTTGGCGTGCTGGCAGACAATGCCGTACTTTTTCGAGCGGAGATTGCGCTAACGCCATTGGAGGCAATACTTAAGGAGCCTCTGATCAAGTCATGAACGAATATCTTGAGTCCAAAATGTCTAACTTCTATGTTGCAAATCTTCGCAATAGCTGGCTATTGTGCGCAATTTGCGCCTCGAATTTGAACATTTTGAATCTCAATCTTTTTCGCTCAGACTTAACCAGAGGCTCCTTAAGTCATCATAAGCAAATTATTCTTTTGATCGGGCAATATACCTGATTAAATATAGTGTTAGGATAACCGCAGAAGCAGGTCATCTATCATTTATTCTTTTCAGATAACTACTATCCTTATTAAGGATGAGAGGGAATGTTGGGATGGAAAAGAGATGGCAAAACTGAGGGTTATTTTTCTGACGATGCTGATGTTCAGTATCGGCAGTTTACTTCTGAATACCGTTTCCAGTGACAGCACGGGGAGTTCCATTGTGCTGTTAACTGTCGAAGAGGTCATCGGACCCGCAACCGATGATTATCTCGGCCGGGCGCTGGAAAAAGCCGCCAACCGCAATGCCCAGCTCATCGTTATCCGCATGGATACGCCCGGCGGTCTGGATACCGCCATGCGCGGCATTATCAAAAACATCACCAATTCTCCGGTACCCGTTGCCACCTATGTTGCACCGAGTGGTGCGCGTGCCGCCAGTGCCGGCACCTATATCCTTTACGCCAGCCATATTGCCGCCATGGCCCCCGGCACCAACCTGGGTGCCGCTACACCTGTACAACTTGGCGGTATGCCATCGCCGGATAAACAACAGGATCAAGAGAAGGATCAGCAACCGGCAGTGGATAGTAATGAGCAATCCTTGAAACGCAAGGCGGTTAATGATGCCGTGGCTTACATCAAAAGCTTGGCCGAACTGCGTGGCCGCAATGCAGAGTGGGCAGAGAAAGCTGTGCGTGAGGCCGCTAGCTTACCGGCGAAGGAAGCGCTCGAGCTGAATGTAATCGATATCGTCGCCACCGGCATGGGCGACCTGATGCAACAGATTGATGGCCGCGAAGTGATGGTACAAGGCCAAACGCGCACACTGCAAACCACCGGCATGGTCATCGACGAAATCGCACCCGACTGGCGTAATCGCCTGCTCAGTATCCTCACCAATCCTAATGTTGCCTACATCCTGATGCTGATTGGTATTTATGGATTAATATTTGAATTTTCCAATCCCGGCGCCATTGTGCCAGGTACTGTTGGTGCAATTTGTCTGTTACTGGCGCTTTATTCATTTCAATTGTTACCCGTCAATTACGCCGGTATGGGATTGATTCTACTTGGCGTTGCCCTGATGGTTGCCGAGGCTTATCAGCCAAGCTTTGGCGTACTTGGATTAGGGGGTATTACCTCATTCGTGATTGGCTCGATTATCTTGATGGACACGGACGCACCGGGTTTTGGTATCGATATTTCAGTAATTGCCATCTTTGCTATTACCAGTGCGCTGGTCTTTATTGTCGCAATTGGAATGGCGATAAAAGCACGCCGTCGACCGATCGTCAGTGGCGAAGAAGAGCTGGTCGGAGGTGTCGCCACAGTAATTGATGATTTTGAACATGAGGGCAGGGTCCACATACATAGTGAAAACTGGAATGCGGTGAGTAGCATTCCTCTCAACAAAGGTCAGCAGGTCATCGTCACCAGCATGAAAGGATTAGTACTCGAAGTAGAACCGGTTAGTACGTCCATGCAGACTTCAACACAGGAGAGTGAATCATGACAGCCTATGGAATCTATACAGTACTCGTCGTAGTAGTGCTGTTTTTCGTCTCCGCCGTTAAAATTTTGCGAGAGTATGAACGCGGCGTGGTTTTCCTGCTGGGCCGTTTCTGGAAAGTCAAAGGCCCTGGTTTCATCATCATTATCCCTCTGATCCAGCAAATGGTCCGGGTTGACCTGCGGACCATTGTGATGGATGTGCCCAGCCAGGATGTCATCTCACGCGATAATGTTTCGGTGCATGTGAATGCAGTAGTCTATTTTCGCGTTATTGAACCGGACAAGGCGATTATCCAGGTTGAAGACTATTACGACGCCACCAGTCAGTTGGCCCAGACGACCTTGCGCTCAGTGCTTGGACAACATGAACTGGATGAAATGCTGGCAGAGCGGGAACGCCTTAATGAAGATATCCAGAAAGTACTGGATCAACAAACCGATGCCTGGGGAATAAAGGTCAATAATGTCGAAATAAAACATGTCGACCTCGATGAGAGCATGATACGTGCTATTGCCAAACAGGCTGAAGCAGAACGTACCCGACGCGCAAAAGTCATTCATGCGGAAGGTGAAATGCAGGCGGCAGAAAAACTACTCGAAGCGGCGAAAACGTTGTCGCAACAATCCCAGGCCTTACAACTACGTTATCTGCAAACCTTGACTGAGATAGCGGGGGAGCGCTCCAATACCATTGTTTTTCCTTTACCTATGGACCTGGTGGACAGCTTGATAAATAAATCAAAACAAGACTGAATGACTCATACTTAACAAGCTTCTGAAACGGCGCTCGAAACGGCACGCGCCGGACTCGAACTCTTCAATCAGGAGATCGAAGATTTACCAGTTACAGCAAAGTGGTTGCTGCGCTTTGAAATAAAGACTGCACTCAAACCCATTAGTGGTATTTTTTCACAAAAACAGCCCGTACTTTCTCACAGATTACCGCTTCCCACCTAAGTAGACTTTCTCTTGTGGAACACACACCACGGAATGGATCAAGCTAAACTTAAAAGGGGAAGATCATGCACAAGAAACTCTTGCTTGCCACCGCAAGTACATTGCTCGTCATGCAGGCTTATGCCAACGAAAACGGCTTTATCGAAGCAGGGGAAATGGCCAGTAAAGCTAACCTGGTATTTCGCGGCACCGTGGTTGATGTGGACTACCGTGGCTCTAAAGGAAAGGGTAATAATAGCTCCGTACCCCACACTTTTGTCACCTATGAGGTCGAACAGGTCCTGCACGGTAATGCTAATCGAAAAAAATTCACATTACGCTTTTTAGGAGGAAAGAACGGAAAGAAAAAAGGTCAAGTTATGATGGTAAGCAAGCATCCGCAATTTGATGTGGGTGATCAGGATGTACTCTTCGTCAAAGGCAATGGTGCTAAAGAATGCCCCCTAGTGGACTGTGCAGGGGGTCGCTTCCGAGTCGTCGACGGAATGATGTATACCGAGTTTGGACAGGCCATCGTTCAAGATGAAAAAGGCAATATATTTGCTGGAAAAACTATGGACCTAGAGCAAATCAATTCTTTCAATATCGGTGATCAAACTTTCTATCGTCGTCACAGCAGTGATTTATCGCAAGATGGTAACAGCGCAACCTCGTTTTCGGAAGACGTTATAAGCAATCACATGGACATAGCTTATTTTACCAATGTTGTCAGCAGCAAGATTGCTGAGGCCCTACCCAATGACCCTCACGGACGCAACAAACGCACAAAGAGTCAGGACAAGAATAAATCATTCTTTAAGGCACAAGGAAAGCCTGTCACCTTGCCAGAACCTTCACACAAAGATAGTACTGCTAAGAAGATGTCTGACCGTGATCGTTTTGAGGTTGAAGCAATGGAAAAAAATGGCGGCAATCCGGTTATTAAATAATCTGATCTAAGAAATGAGGAACTAAGCGATGAACAAATACATTCTTGCAATTACCACTCTAGGTGCCCTTGTCCTCACTGCTGGCCAAGCGGCGGCGTATACCACTACAGCCTGCGGAAGCAGCGATGTGAAATGGAGCTCCGAGACTAAGACTCTTTACGCCTATAGAGGTAGTTTTCCGTACGGTAGCACTTGGCGAAGCGCATTGAAGGAGGCAGTCGCTCGACTCAATGACAACGCGGCGGGTTTTACATTTAAAATATCTTATACAAGCACGCCTCCATCCCTGGGTAATGGCCGGAGCGAAGTATGGATCACTAACATCAGCCCACCTGGCGTAACCAATTACTGGTGGAATGGTAGCTGTAAGCTAACTGAAGCTGATATTCGAATGGATAGTAGCGTAAATTGGACAACCTCAACGTTAAAGACCAACAACCAAAATTATGGTGGCACAGCGCGACCTTTCCAAACTACATTGGTACACGAACTTGGCCATGCCATGGGGCTCGGGCATGAAGCAGATGAGTACAATATAATGGGACAGGATTGGGACCATATTCATGCCAATGGGAATACGTCACGTGCTTACTTTGGTGAGGACGCCAGCGATGGCTCGGTATTTCTCTATGGTGTTAGTTCAGATCAAGATCTTGGAATTGTGCATTGGAAGCGTACAGGTGCAGGCGGAGCATACAGCGCCCATGGTCGGACACGCCTGTTAAACTCTACCACTAACGCCGAACTGCCCTATTCTGTCGTAAACGGTGAGCGCCGTTATAAAGTGAATCGAGGTCAAACCGTTAAAGTGGAATTGACTTATGAAAACAACGGCAACAGTTATCAGTATCAAGATATAGGCTATTATGTATCTACAAATAGCTATATCTCGACCTGGGACACCTTGTTAGCAACACGTAGTCTCGGGCTGTCTCCAGACAACGTCTACACTTCAACCTACAACGTAAAGGTACCCAGTAATTTAAGCTGTAACAAGAACTATTGGTTGGGAGCTGTGATTGATAAGAATGGCTCGCTAGCGGAAAACAACGAGTGGAATAATGCTACTTATATACCCATTCGCACCAACTGGAACTGGAGATGCCTTGTGATTGGAACCATACCAATTAATAAAACACTAAGTGTCAAACCATTATAAAGAGTAAAAACAAACAGGGCTCGGCTTGTGTCGAGCCCTTCAATAATTGTAGACGCGTTATAGCACAGACCAGTCCCTGGCAAATTATCATTCATGTCTCTATCGTCGTTTAGAACAGGCCTCAGCCTTGTCTGGCTTTTTGTTCCCTCGCATCCAGAGTTTTGTGATCTCGGTCACACTTCCTTATTTAGTAATTCCTAATATTGACGATACATTAGTACGAACCGAAAAAGGCTACCCCAGATGAAAACCTGGGCGCGCAAAGTCACCGGCCTAAGGGGCATAGCCCTAAGGCAGCGGGATTGCCGAAAATACAGTAACTTACGCTGCATACCTACAGTATAAGGTATCGACAATCCCACCATTTTGACTTCTCGCACTGCCTTTGTTCGGGCCTGTAAACAAACCAATAGGCTGTGAGCAGATGATCAGAACAAGCAAAAACAACAACACACTATATAAATACGCGGTAACAGCAGCCGTTCTTTTCTTTGCTTCAGCGCTTTCAGGCTGTGGTGGCGGCGGTGGAGATGCGGCGACAGGTGGAGCATCTAGTCCAGGCAGCACCCCCGGTCTAATTGAATCTACTCCAGCTTCAGTCACCATCATCAGCGGTAAGGCGTAAATGATGGGCCTGACTCAATCAATAAAGTTATTTGGCAAACTCCTCGGAGTCATTTTATTTACCTTTGCGGTTTCAACTCCCGTTTGGGCTGGCATGCAAAAGTTTGTTTACATCTTTGATGCAAACGGCAGCCTGCTTACCCCTAACAATGCTGCCACTGAATGCCCGAGCCCTTTAGATAACCTGATTGGTGATACTTGCCACGGTGTAAAAGTTGCTGCAGATGGTACATACAGCATTGAGCTTCCTACTGATTCGATTTCTGATCCGGACAAACTGGCACTGGTATCGAAAACCTATGAATTCATAGGCGCAAACACCAATCCAGGTGTTAAAAAAGATACTTATATTGAAACTAAATCCAAACGTCGCCTGGAGAAGGTCAAACCCAACCAACATAATAAAGGCGTTGATATCAATGCGCTGTCAGAAGCTGCGGTAAAAGCAGTTGAAGAAGAATTTGATATAGAGATTGGTAGTGAAGAAGAGCAATCACTGGAAGAACTAGGCCCAGATTTTGATGCCGACCTGATCAATGAAGCCTTGGGTAATGGAAAATCTGATAACAACACTGATGACATTACAGACACTGACCAACTCGGCCTAAAAGAATCCAATCTGAATTTATTGGATGAAGATGACGAAACAACTCTGGTTGAACTGGCTAAACTGGCCATTGAAAATCAGGACAACGCTGCTGCTCTAAGCGCCATTCGTAAGAATGTCAGCCAAAGCCTGGTTAATTCGGAGTTGTTTGACGAGACTACTGATCGAATTCTTTCTCAGGTAGCTGAAATTATTGCCGGTGCACCTGGCGATGCAGTAATGATGTTAGATGCTGATCGCTATGTTGCCCACATTGATGAAGTTGTAAATCTGACCACAGATAATGCCATCAATGCCGCCAGTTTCTTTGGTTACACTTGGCTTGGCGTGGAAAGCGATACCAGCAAAGCAACGTTTAGCCGTTCTGAGCCTGGCAGTTATCTGGTCTGCGTAACCGGCGAGATCAACAATGCCAACGATAGCAGCAGTGATTGCGTTCGCATCGAGGTTAAACCAATCACCTATGCGGTGATCACTGCCCATCCTACGCGCCTGCCTACGAATGATACTGTCCATCTTTCAGGATTTTACAGCGTCGGCGCACAAAGCTATCGCTGGACTAGTGATAATGGCCAGTTTGCCAATGACAACACCATGGAAACCACCTGGACCACACCTGCAGTTAAAGGTACTTACGAAATCACGTTAACGATTAATGATGATGAGCAGGATACCGTTAATATCGAAGTTTATGACGTCCTGCCAGTTGCTATTGCCACTACTAATAAACACGAACTCTTTATTGAGGAGGGTGCAACTGCAGTCCTGACCTCATCAAGTATTTCCACTGATGGCAGTGCGGTGGACAGCATTGAGTGGAGCATCATTGAAAAACCCACCGACAGCCTGCCTACCTTAAGTAATACAAACCTACCTGTTGCTAATTTTAACAGCGTCAGCTTGGGTGATTATGTTATTCGTCACACAGCCATCAAAGACGGCATCAGCGACAGCGTAAATATAAAACTGCAGCTGCGCCAACGTGGCGTACCCGTAGCAGATGCCGGGGCTGACATTAATACATTCAGAAACACAAGCGTAAGACTCAATGGTAGCAACAGTCACGACCTGGATGGTTTACCCTTAAGCCATCTCTGGAGCAGTGATGGTGGCAATCTGACGAATACCAACAATGCAGTGGCCAACTTGAGCAGCGATGCACTAGGTACCTTTACCGCTTCCTTGACAGTAAACAATGGCAGTCAATCAGCCAGCGACGACGCGATAATTACTGTGCGCAATCGTTTGCCGCTTGCCAGTGATGATTTTTACGACCCTGACTTGGGTGAAATCTCTGTCGGCAGCCTACATGCCTTTGATAGTGACGGCGACCCACTAACTTACACACTACTCACTGAACCAGACAACGGTGGTGTCACTATCGACCCAAGTGGTGTTTTTGTATATGAACCCGGAGGTTCAAAGGGGTGTAAATATCATCCTGACCACAAGCCCTATGACAATCTTAAAGGCGGCAAGGATGTGCCTGTGCTCAAACTGTGCGCGGATAAGTTTGTTGTCAGTGTGGGTGAGACAGTTAACCTGACTGTATCTAACAGCATCAACGCCACCAAGCACCAGGGCTACGAGTGGATGGGCGCTGAGGGCATTGATGACAGAAATGCTACTTTTGTGGCTACTGTAGACAATGACTATCAGGTATGTATTACAGGTGGCATTGGCAATAGCAACAACACCAGTACCGCATGTACAACCATTACGGTAAAACCAGGCCAGACAAACAGTGATGATAATCCAAGCACCGTCAGTGATGGATTTGTTGATAGCTTTCAGTATTTGGTCAATGACGGTTACGGTAACTCTAATATTGCCACAGTGGTATTAAAAGTAGGTTGGGAAAATACCCCGCCGGTTGTTGATGACCTTAGTCTTACAACTAACGAAGAGGTGGCAGTTTCCGGCATCCTCACAGCCAATGATGTCGACAATCAACTGCTCATCTTAAGTGTGGCAGAGCAGGGTAGTAAAGGCACCTTGACTATCAACGATGCTGCCACTGGCGATTTTACCTACACGCCAAACGTAAATGCCTTTGGCACCGACACAGTCAAAGTAGCTGCCTACGATGGTCACGATAACTCAGCACTTGGCACGGTTACTATCACCATTAATGGCTCTAACGATGTGCCGGTCACCTTCAATAGCAATCTCAGCACATTGGAAGATACCCCATTGCTGGGTGCCCAGCTCAGCGCCAATGAACCCGATGGTGAAGCACTGACTTATACATTGATGAGTAATGGCACAATCGGCACGGCAGTGCTCACTGATGCAGTGAATGGCATCATAACCTACTCGCCCAATGCCAATAATAAAGGTCATGACAGTTTTACCTTTAGAGTGAGTGATGGCAAAGACAACTCCAATACCGCCACGGTTAATATTACTGTTGAGTCAGTGAACGATGCGCCAGTCGCCCATGATCTGGATCGTATCTTCACCATTGAGGATCAGGCATTCAGCAACACCCTGGATGCTGAAGATATCGATTTGGATTCGCTCACATACCGACTGCTTAATACTGGCACGCTGGGTACCGCTGTCATCACCAATTCTGACACTGGCGCATTCACTTTTACACCAAATCAAGGTGTAAACGGGTCTGACACCATCAGCTATGTGGCGAATGACGGTAGCGTGGATTCCAATATTGCCTTTGTGCCGATCACCATCTCACCAAACGAGGCGCCAGTCGCCGCTGATATGGCAATCAGCACTGATCACATAACAACAATCGAAGACACGCTCAGTGCAACTGACGCAGAAGGTCAGGACCTAACCTATGAAATCGTCAGCAATGGTTCTAAAGGTACCGTTCAGTTGCTTGATCTTGGTACAGGCGCATTCCGATACACACCTAATGGTCAACTAGGCACCGACACCTTTACTTATCTGGCCAGGGATAACAAATCGCCATCTGAAGTCGCCACGGTGACCGTAACAATTACGGAATTTAACAATGCCCCAGTAGCTAATGCTTCCAGCTTCACAGCCTTCGAAGGTGTACCTTACACCAACTACTTGACTGGGTCAGACGTTGAAAACAGTACGCTGACATTTGCTATAGTCAATAACGGCCACATGGGCAGTGCCGGCTTTGATAATGCGTCTACTGGCTTGTTTAGTTACACCTCTTTGAATGGCAGATCTAGTGAAGACAACTTTACCTTTACCGTCTCTGATGGTGACAAGACTTCAGCTGCTGCCACAGTAAACGCCCATGTCATCAGTACCCAAGAAGCCTGTCGTGGTCCCGAAGCGCCTGGTTTCGATACTGACGGCGATGGTTATGCTGATGTTGTAGAAATCGCTTTCGGTACCAATATCAATGATGATACCGAAACACCCGCAGGACTGAATCCTGATGATTATGGCGTTGATTTCACCACTGACAGCGACAATGATGGCTTTGCCGATAATGTAGAATTATGGCTGGGCACGAACCACAATAGTGACAGTTCAATTCCGACTGATTCTCTGAACAAGGCCGTACCTGCCTGTGTCAACGGCGGCAAGGATTCTTTTGCTCCAGCCTTATTGGCCTTTGATATTCTTACGCCTGTAGTCACCATCAGTGGCAGCACCGATGTAGCCAGCTTTGCTCTGACAGCAATGGATAACAGCGGTGGTGTCAAGGACATCACCGTGTTGTTACGCAGTCCTTCTGGCCAAGAGGTCAAAGCTACTGCGAGCCGTGATTCTGCTGAAATAATGCTTTATCTCGAATTTGATAGTGAATATTTCAGCCAGTATGCAGAGGCCGGTACCTGGACGGTGGCTGAACTTGAACTGGTCGATGCCGCTGGCAACGAACGTATATTCGGTACCGCAGACCTGCTGGAACGTGAATTCCCGACTGAAGTCGAAGTCATTAATTCAAACAGTGATATTACTGCAGCCGATCTGTTAGGCTTTGTCATCTTAACGCCTACCGTCGACCTGGCAGATGCAGATCCAAAAGCCAGTTTTACTGTTTCAGCCAGCGACAGCCCTGCCGGAATCAAACGTATCACCGTGACATTACGCAGCCCGACTGGCACAAGCTTCCGCTGGGCAGAGATGTTCGATAGCAATCATGCCACTAGTTTCAACGGTCAGATTGATAGTAACAGTTTTGATAACTATGCCGAAACAGGCACCTGGACTGTCTCTGAACTGGCCATCATCGATGCCGCCAGTAACACGCTAAGTCTATCCACCGCACAGCTGACCGGCCTCGGTTTTGATACCACAGTTGAAGTCATCAATGGCCTGGCGGATACAGACCTGCCATTGCTGGATGATTTCCAGATACTGACACCCAAGGTCTATCCTGCACCGGGTGATGCAAAGGCCAAGTACTCAGTTACTGCGTCTGATGCTAAGTCTGGTGTGAACTCTATTGAGGTGATGCTGGTATCACCTACGGGTAGTGAATCCATGCAAGCCGTGTTCACCAGCCCCAGCATGCCGGCCAGTATTCAGACTGAAATGACTACGGGTTTCTTTACCACCATCGCTGAAGCAGGGGTGTGGGAAGTCAGTTATGTTGTGGTGACCGATGGTGCCAATAACCGCGCCACCTTCTCAACCAGCGATTTGACTGCTGCCGGTTATGACACCACCGTCCATGTCATCTATCTTGGTGGTGGTATCAATACGCCGCCTGTTGCTTACGGTGACCACATTGTTTTAGATGAAGACACTACTTACAACGGCCAACTAAGTTCGTTTGATGCCGATGGCCACGCTGTGACTTATCATCTGGATACAGCGCCAGAGAATGGCTCAGTAAGCATTGATGCCAACACAGGTGCCTATGCTTACACACCAAGTGCTAACTACTTTGGCAGTGACAGTTTTAGCTTCAAGGTGGATGATGGCTACAGTGAGTCTAATAGCGCGACTGTTTCTATTACCGTCAACCCGGTCAATGATGCGCCCACGTCCGAAGACTTTGCTATCACGGTCACCGCAAACACCACTTACACTGGCACAATTGAGGCCACAGATGTTGATGGCGATGTCTTGACCTTTGCGATTGTCAGCAATGGTACACGCGGCAGTGCCAGCATTACCGATCTCAATGCCGGTGAGTACCAGTATGTGCCCAATACTGATGTACTGGGTAATGACACTTTCACGTTCACTGTGTCTGATGGTACTGAAACTGCCGGACCCTATACTGTCTCTGTTTCTATTGAGCCGGATCTGTGGGTAGTGGATTTTGAAGTGCTCACTCCAGTTGTAACTAACAAAGATAGTTCCGTTACTGTCACCTGCGAAGTCACATTTAACAAGCCAGCATCTGCATTCAGCACCGTTGGTATCCAGCTGTTTGGTCCCTCTGGTCAGGTAATACCATTCTCCAAGACCGTAGGTGGTCAGACTTCAGGACCTATTCAACTTTCAATTGTTGTTGACACAAATGCCGTCAATTTTGAAGCAGGCAGTTGGATTTACCGCAATCTGCTGGCACAAGAAACAAATAAAGCCACTGTCATGGTCGAGGATGATCTGATTGGAGCCGGCTTTGATGCCACTGTTCAGGTCGTCGACAATGTATTGCCCGTCGCTGATGATGCTGCAATCACTGTACAGAAGAACATGCCATTCTTCGGCACCTTGTCGGCGAACGATCCAGACAATGATCCGTTGACCTATCTTTTGGTTGGCGCACCCGAGTTGGGTAGTGTGGACATTGAGGCCAGCAGCGGCGCATTCACCTATACACCGCCTGCACACACGACTGGCACGGATAGTTTCACCTTCAAGGTGAATGATGGCTTCAATGACTCAAATATAGCAACTGTAAGTATCTCAATTATTGAGCCGAATGGTGTGCCGGTGGCGTATAACAGCAGTATCACGGTGTTCCGTAACCTGGCCTATGGTGGTAACTTGCTCGGTTTTGATTCCGATGGTGATACATTGAGCTATCATCTGGTGAATAACGGCAGTCTCGGCAATGTAAGCATTAATTCATCTACAGGTGTTTATGTTTACACTCCGACAGCCAACCTAATAGGTAACGACAGCTTTACCTTCTATGTCTCTGATGGCAGTAATCAATCTGCAGTAGCTACGGTAGATATCACTATCCTGCATGAAGACCAGATTTGTCACTACGGTGATTCCACACCAGGTGACGACGATGATGGCGATGGTTACGCCAATGTGGTTGAGGTAGCCTTCGGCACGGATATCAACGATGACAGCTCTACACCTGAAGGTTTAAGTGCCGACGACCTGGGTGTGTCATTCACAGATGATGATGATAACGATGGCTTCCCGGATTATGTTGAAATCTGGCTCGGCTCTGATCCTAATGTTGGGTCAGAGAAACCGACTGATTCTACCTTGGGCCACCTGCCACCTTGCTTTGACTCTGGTTCCGACGGCATCAAGCCACGCCTGCTGGCCTTCGATATCAGCACACCGATCGTTGACATCTCCGGCGGTAATGGCTTTGCCAGCTACAATATGACCTTAATCGATAACGCCTCGGGTGTACGTCGCGTTCGTATCGATCTGCTTAGTCCATCTGGCGCCTTCCATACCACGTCTACCAGCTTTGATGATTACCCATTGGTAAGAGGCATCAGCCTGGATAGCAACACCTTCAGCAGCTTTGCCGAGCAAGGTATCTGGCAGATCAGTGGCATAACCATCTATGATGAAGCTGGTAATAAACGCAGCATCAATACCGCTGAAATGGTGGAAGCCGGCTTCCCGACCGATGTGGATCTACGCAATGTAAACAGCGATAACACCGCGCCAAGCCTGGATGGTTTTACCGTACTGACGCCAAGCGTTAATGCCGTGAATGGTGACGCGATTCTTAGCTTCCAGGTTGATTCCTCTGATGATATTGCCGGTATCAACTCTGTTGTTATCACTCTGGCCAGCCCAGGTGGTGTAAATATAGAAGCGGTGGGCACCTTTTCTGATACCACGCCAACAGATCTGCTGGTGCAAATTGATACAAGCACCTTAAGTGGCTTTGCCGAGCAGGGCGCCTGGACTATTACCAGTCTGTTGTTGACTGATGCTGCCGGTAATACCGCACAGTATGCTGATCAATTGGCTGGACTCGGTTATGACACCTCGGTTTCTGTAACAAACACCGGTGGTGATGGCGTCAAACCGACCTCGCAGGGATTTACAATTCTGACACCTGAAGTCTTCCCAGCTGGCGGCAATGCTCGCATGAGCTTCATGGTTTCCGCCCTGGATGATGTTGCAGGTATAGAAAAGATTCGTATTGATCTGCAGGGTCCAAATGGCCAGTATCTGGCGGCATGGGGTTACTTCTTCGATACCACACCGCTGTATGCAAGTGATCAGATTAATACTGCAGTATTGAGTACACTGCTACAAGAAGGGGCGTGGACAATTACAGAAGTCGAAATCTACGATGTTGCTGGCAACAGTAGCCGAATCGATACCGATGAGCTGATTAGTAATGGTTATGCGACAACTGTAACTGTAAGTTATTAACGAAAAGCAACAGCAAAGATGAAGTGGATTACTTAGACCCCTCTGTATTTACAGGGGGTGTCAGTCGCTTGCCAGATTAGCATTCTCCCATGCCCGCACTTTACGACGCGCCTCATTGAAGAGGCGTTCGTAGTTACCTTTGCGAACTTTCTCGTTTGCCTCAGGTGGTAGCATGTCCCACAACGGTGCGTACATTTCAAAGACACGAAAATGCGTTTCCGGATCCTTAGGCGCAACATTGTCGGTACCGAACAGGAAGCGATCCGGAAAACGATTAAGGATATCCGCACTGCGCTGCAAGGACTTCGGTGTCTCCAAGATATACTTCGCCACTTCGTCCCACGATATGTCGAAATAAACATGGCTCAAGCTTGGGTCGGTGAGCATATTCTCGATGATCTGGACAAACTCAAGGCTGCGCTGGTCGCTATCGGCCGAGGCTGTTGACCTAGTCGGTTGTACGACACGGCCATGACCCATATGGGCCCAAATAATGGTCGCTTTGGGATGACGCCGCAGCACATCCTTGGTTTGGGTAAGATAAACCGGTTCGGTGTCCGGCTTGGCGAAGGGCATATCAATGTCGTTATGTAGGATCGCCACCAGACCGGTCTCGGCACAAAACTCAAAAATTCGGTCCAGCGCCGAGTTAGTGAGGCTGGCAATGTTACCGGCCACTTTCGATGAGACAAACTCCTTGTGAATGCTAAATTCGCCGATGCCAGTAAAGATGCCGGGGAACAACGTCAGTACGCGGCGGATGTGGTCGACGGCATACATATCGGCCGGATTAAAACCGGTAATCATAGGATCGAAGCGCGCCTGTTGCTCGGGCGTCAGCTTCTCGTAGAGCCGGGCAATGTAGGCATCGGTGAACGAGTAGTAGTAAAGCGGTGCATCGGTATGCAGGTAATAGATCGGTGCGTAATCGCCGGAGTTTTGGTACGACCAGGTTTGCTGCAGCGGAATGCCGAATAGCGTCGAACGTCCGACGCGATCACCCATGATGGCGAGATAATCCTCGATACTGATTCCCTCTTGGATGTAAAATTGGTCAGGTGGAAATGGGAGTCATGAAAATCTACCGCAGCCGGCATGCCTTGATGCGATTCGACCTGCGTCTCGGTTGCAGCAGGTGGTGCCGCGCTATCTGTTGCGACAGCCGCACAGCCAGATATGATCGCAGTGGTAAAGACCAGAGTAAACCCAGCCACCGCATCTAACAGCCGACCACTGAACCGACTTGTATTATGTTTAGTATTCAAGTTAGGACCTCTAATAAATTTAGGGATGCTTTGATTAATTCTTCATTTACCCAAAGAACGGGCACAAGCCGGGCGAAGCATAGCGTTGCCCCGGAATCCAGTGATTCTAATTCAATGTAAAAATAGATTCCGGCACTTGTGCCCTTTGGGTATCCGCCGGAATGACGATAAACGAATTAATCAGAACACCCTGAGCTTACTTGTCAGTGCCTGTCCTTATCCAGCGCATATAATCAGTATTCTGACACCAGATCAAACCCTCGGCCATTGCCTTAGCGTTTCGGAAGGCAGCTCACCAAAATGTCGCCGATAGTCAGCAGCAAACTGGCCCATGTGCCAGAAGTTATGTTTCTGTGCAATTTCAGAAACTTTGCTGGAGCGCGCATCAGAGGATTTCAATTCCTTTCGCACATCGTTGAGGCGATATACCAGAGTAAATGCCTTGGGTGTCAATCCATAGCGTTCACGAAATGCATATTCCAGGGTCCGCTCACTGACATGAGCAATCTTGCATAATTCATTAACGGTTAGCTGCGAACTGGTGGAATTCAAGATAAACATTTCCGCCATTGTCACGGCCTTGTCACGTTTTCGCATTAGCTGATTTTTGGTCAGGTGTTTGCTTTCCGCCAATGCAGTAATTAATCGTCTCGCAATTTCTTTTTCTAGACTTCGGAGAAAAAGTGCACTTTCATTAGATTGACTGAAACTGGTGATTTTATGTTCAATTTGTAGTAACCACTTTCTTAGTAGAAACATAGTTTGTGGATTGCATTCAAACACCTCATTGTTCGCGACAAGCATTCTAAAGCTCGGCAACTCAAGTGAGTTGCAAGCTTGTTCAAGTGTTTCTTCGGTTAATGAAAGTGTGAATACATCAAAATCTGACTGTGAAATAGAGTAAAGCTCTCCACCCGGTGGGAAAATAAATAACTTGTCACCATGGATTTCGTTATTTCGCCAGTGGATTCTAATGTTTGGGTCAACTAACAGACCAAACGTTCTCAACCCAGGGGGGGGTGAACCCCTCTGTAGCATTCGTCGCGCAAGTTTTGCCCTGACAAATATGGTTTTATTATTGCCGTACATAAGTAATTCACTACTAAACTTACCGCGATCAAGCTGGTGAAAGTCCACGTCCCAACTGCGGACATTCTCACAGAACTCATCAAAATCATTAAAAATTCCATGCAGAAAATAAGTCTGTTCAGACATATGGCTTACCATCCAGTTTTGCGGATTCTTGATACTGCTGCTATTAATTATGAATCATAATAAATAAATTGCGTTAAGCAACAAAATAATTAAGGCACTGAATGTAATTTACATCTTCATGTTGCTAAAGGGGAGGAATAATGATGGATAAAGTGATTCTGTTATTTACTGTATTGATGATTGCGAGTGTCAGTTTTGCATCAACCAGCCCGATCGTCCACGATGCCGAGTACTATATTCTTGAAGCCCAGCATGGGGAACGATGGACCAAAGAAAACCAAGAGCTGGATAAAAAGCTTGCCGAACTTAGAAAAAAATATGGCCGACCACCGAATATTATTCACGTCATGTGGGATGACACGGCGTTTGGTGACGTGGGCATCCCTGCCATACAGAAAGTCCGGGGTCTTGAAACACCTAATTTAAACAAGATGGCCGCAGAGGGCATCCTGTTTACCCGTATGTATACCGAGGTTGGTTGCACACCGAGCCGTGCGGCATCTGCAACCGGACGTCTAGCAATACGTAGTGGCATGTATAACATCGGCATGCTGCTCGAGAGTCACGGCATGCGCGGTGAGGAAGTGACCATCGCTGAAGTTTTATCCAAGGCCGGTTACGCCACTGCCTTCCACGGCAAATGGCACCTAGGTGACATTGAGGAAAGTTATCCCCACAACCAGGGTTTCGACGAAGCCTTCTTCACCGGTTATAACCAGATCCTGTCGCTTAATACCAAGCTTGCTGAAGGGGCCAACGCAAGCATTGGACTGTTTGAAGACATGCTGCCGCCTGATCCATATAAGCTCGATGATACTTTTATCACCAAGGGCTGGATTCAAATTGCCGAAGGTAAAAAGGGCGAAAAGGCCCGCCAATGGGGCGATAACAGTCATGAGAATTATTTAAAAATTGATCCTGAGGCCCAACGCCGCACACTTGAGTTTATCGAACGCAACGCCAAGGCAGGCAAACCATTTTATGTTGCCAACTGGCCAAACTTAATTAGCTTTATTCCTAACCCTGAAAAGTGTTCAACATCACGCAGTCTGTTTCAAGATGGTATGCAGTGCAACATTGATCCGTTTGTTGGCAAGATCATGGCCAAACTCAAAGAACTGGGCATTGCCGAAAACACCCTTGTTATTGCCATGGCTGACAATGGTCCCATGTCGCATAATCCACCACCTGGGCTAGGGATGGCAGAAACCATCTTCCGCGGTGGTAAGGGTGACTTTACCGAGGGTGGGGTACGTGTACCAGCACAGGCCTGGTGGCCTGGTGTGATCGAGCCTGGCCAGCTGGTAGGCGACATCATCCACGAGACCGACCTGTATACCACCTTCGCCCGGTTAGCTGGTGCCACGAAGCATATCCCAACTGATCGTGTCATCGACGGCATCGACCAGACGGCGCTGCTGATGAATGGTGACACTCACAGCCGCCGTGACCACGTCTTTATCTATGCCGGACCACGATTGGGTGCCACGGTTAAAGGGAATTACAAACGTCACTGGATTTCTTCTGATCCTGTGGGTGAGGCGAGTGGCATCCCGGCGGCCTTCTATTTCCTCCCGGCGGATCCACGCGAGAAATCACCTATGCTGGTGAACCTTATCCACCTTAAGAGCCCCTTCAATCGCATGAAGTTGCGACACGAACTGTGGAAGAAAAAATACCCGGATGCCAAAGAGGTGCATGGCATACCATGGACTGGGGTCGAAAATCCAAGTCCAGAAATTCAAGCATTAGCCAAACCAAGGATAGATGCTAAAAAACTGCCATTTGATCCACTTGAGTATGTCGAGCACCTGGATCAACTCCCATTTGATCCAGCCATGGATCCTGATGTCGGACAATGATAAAAAAACTCTTAGCTCGTGATTCTAGATCACACTATTTTGGGGAAAGAGCAATGATTATTAGATCATTTGGACTATTTACTTTACTTTTATTCATGAATATCTCTTATGTCTCTGCAAAAGAGGGGACATCCAGTTCACTTGTGCACGATACTGAGTACTACATTCTCGAAGCTCAAAACGGCGAACAATGGGCCAAAGATAACAAAGCCGTCGATGAAAAATTGGCCGAGTTTCGTAAAAAAAATGGTGGCAAATCACCGAATATTCTTTACATTCTGATTGACGATATCGGTTTTGGAGATTTGGGAATTCCGGAATTGAATGCCATTCGCGGATACAAGACACCCAACATCAACAAATTCGCTAATGAGGGTATGCGCTTTGCTCGCATGTATACCGAACCCTCATGCACGCCGACACGCGTTGCCTTCATGACCGGTCGTCAACCCCATCGCAACGGTATGGGCGATACGGCAGTGGATATCGCTGGCTTCGGCCTTGCAGGTAAAGAAGTCACACTTGCTGAAGTGCTGTCAGAATCTGGCTATAACACAGTGCACATTGGCAAGTGGCACATGGGCGACATCAAGGAAGCCTGGCCCAATCATCAAGGTTTCGACTTCGCCGCCTTTCCCATCCACCAACAGGGTCAGCTGACCATTTTCAACGATGACGCCGCCAACGAAGAAGTTTCAATTGGTATCGGTAAAAACAATTATGACGACCGCTTCACCGTAGATAACTGGTTCCGTCCTGATGCCTCTCACATGGTAACTGTAGTGGAGGGCAAGCGCGGTGAAACTGTTCGCGAAGTGCATATGGAGCCTGGAGAACGTTGGACCCAGAAAAAATATGACGAAATGAATGATCGCTTCCAGCAACAAACGCTCGAGCACCTGCGCAATCTTGCAAAGCAAGATGAACCGTTCTTTCTGCAATATTGGCCGGTGATACCTCTATACAATCCGCGCACTACCCGTGATCAGTACACAACGCCGAACGGTGGCACCTATGTCGAAAGCATGAAGCAGCTGGACGGCTGGATTGGTGAGGTCCTCGACGAGATGGACAAGCTCGGGGTCGCCGATAACACGATAGTTGTAGTTATGGGGGATAACGGACACTTCACCAAGTACTCTCCGGGCAGTGGCTTTACACCTATGATCTATCGCGGTGGCAAGGTAGATACCACGGAAGGTGGTGTGCGCGTTGATGCCTTTGCGCGCTGGCCCGGCATGATCGAGCAAGATTCCATTGTTGGTGATATCGTCCATGTGGCTGACCTGTTCACCAGTCTGGCGCGATTTGGTGATGCAACGGATAAGATTCCCACAGATCGCCTAATTGACGGCGTGGATCAGACTGCCCTGATGCTACAAGGTGAAACACACGGTCGTCGTGATACGGTATTTATCTATTCGGGAAATAGTCTGAAGGCAGTCGTAAAAGAGCAGTACAAGCTCAATGTGCCGAAAGCCGGAGAAAATCCCATTGCTGCCAAGTTTTATGACCTGTTTCGGGATACCCGTGAAGAGTGGCCAGTCTCCACCGAAATCGGCGCCTGGGGCGGACAGGAATTTGTGCGTGTGATTCAACGCCATAAAATGCGCAAACAGAAGTATCCGGATGAAGGTCCGGCAACCGGTCGTCCATATGAAGGTATTGAGAATCTTCGTCCCGAATCAAAAGCGGCTGTGGAGGCGTTTCTCTTCAAACAGAGTGCAGCAACAAGATAGTATTCGATCGTGAATTCAGTTAAACAACTCCTTGTCCTGGGCATGGTGCTGTTTATGCCTATATGCATAGGCCAGGTTAACGCGGCCCCTCGTTCCGACATCAAGCTTGTATTGCAAATCACTGTAGATGGTTTAAGAGCCGATCTACTCAACCGCTACAGCAATAACTTTGGCAAAGGTGGTTTTCGTTATTTGCTGGATAAGGGGGTCATCTATACCAATGCCCATTACCAGCATGCCAATACCGAAACCATTGTTGGCCACACCACACTGGCAACCGGTGCCTTTCCATCACAACACGGCATGGTCGGTAATGTCTGGTTTGATCGTGAGGCCGGGGAGCTTTCCTATAACATCGAAGACCCTGAGCATCCGCTTATTCCAATAATTTCGCCAAGTATGTGTAGTGGAATTCTATACATGCACTGTTCATGAGTGCGAATTAACAATTCCATCACTAATAACCATAAATAAGGGAGAGATCACAAATGGGCAAGCTACTATCATTCCAAATTACACACTTATTTTTCTTGTGCGCCTTATTAGTGTCACTCACGGCTGTAGCGGGAGAGAAGCCGGATTCTAATTCCGATAACATTACAGAGATACTCGCGCAGGAACTCAAGCTCGACGACCAACAAACGCAGCAGATGCGTGCGGCAATGGAGAAATTCGGTGCGCAATTAGAAAAGCTATTGGAAGAACAAGAAGGTGAAGACGCTGATCCCGAAAAATTAATCCAAGGTGTTAAACAAACACAGGATGCTCACAACAAAGAGCTACAAAACATACTCAGCAAAGATCAGTTCAAAGCTTATGAAGAATTAAAGGAAAAAACAATAAAAGGGGTGTTTGCTGATCTCGTTGAAATTCAATTAATGGATATCCAACCCAAAACCAGCTTAACCAATGAACAAGTATCACAGCTGGCTCCTGTTTTGGCGGACAGCAAATATAAAATCATAAAAATCGCTTGGGAAAACGCGGGAAAAAGGCTACGCGTAACTCAAAAAATTGGCATTGCTAAAAAGCTGAAAGGTATTCAGCGGGATGCGCGCGCGGAAATCGAAAAAATTCTTACTCCTGAGCAGCTACAGGCCTGGGACAAATATAAGGAAGAGCAACAGCAAAAGAAAAAGTAAGCTAATGTTAGTAAAAGTATCTGAAATTATTGCTAGCTGTGCAAATTGTAGTTTTTAGCCTGGACTCTACGGCTACTAATGCTGCTCCTGCATATTTTCGTTACTCGCTATCGCTCCCAACTGCGAAAGGGCAGAGGGCGTAACATGTCCAGGACTAGCGGCCCTCGTTTCGCTCTACATGGCTACCAACGTAAGCTGAATTAAGCTAGAAATTAGAACTTTCTGGATAGTCATAATTCAATTTATAACTTACTATAAATACATAGCTAATCAAGATAGCTAATGCATATATAAAAGCTGCATTTTGGAGAATTAGATGGAAAATCCTTATTATAATAAGGGATTGCTGTTTGTTAGTGTAATTGTCTTACTAATCACCTCAACTTATACAATTCAAGTCCAGGCCCGTGAAGGTGTGTTTGATTTGTACCTATTACCGCACTACAACCTGTCAAAAGACTTTAAAAGTACTGGTGGCAGTAGCGTTGATTTCGATAGTTCTTGGGGCATAGGTTTTGGCTTTGGTTACAACTTCACTAGCCATTTAGCATTGAATTTTGATATCGGCTGGAGCTCAACAAACTACACTGCGACAACAATTGACGATAATAACAATTCCTCACAATACAGCAGTGAAATGGAATCAAATACCACCTCATTTACAGGTATTTACAATTTCTCAAAAAGGGCATTTACACCCTACATCAGCGGTACACTGGGTTGGACTTTTATTAATACAAATATCCCATCAGGTCCTCCGGGCCTTTCATGTTGGTGGGATCCATGGTGGGGTTATACATGCTCAGAATTCTTACCTACAGAAACTCAAACCAATTTCAATTACGGTGTAGGGCTTGGCTTACGCTTTGATATATCCAAGAGCTTCTTTATGCGAGCTGCCTATGACAAAAACTGGATTGATTTTGAGAGAATTCCAGCGGAGGATTTTGATGTAATTCGTATCGATATTGGTACAATGTTCCAATGACCATTGTGTAATGAAGTGCCAGGCATGGATGGTTGGTCAGTAAATCAACTCTTTAAAACAAGGATGAAAATAATGAAAAAACTCTTATCAATGATGACTATTTTGGGGATTGTCTTTCTGGTGGGGTGTAGCACATTCCCCAAGAGTGACATTACAGTTGAGGCGGAAACAGATCCGAAAGCGAACATCAGCGGTTATAGTTCGTATACATGGCTAGGCGCAGCGGGCATCTTAAATGATCCAGAGGGCAAGTGGGAGCCACCAGAATTTGATGCCGATTCAGAAATTGTGTTTTTGATTAACAATGAGCTTCGCAAGCGCGGCATGACCGAGACCAGTACAAGCCCTGATTTGATCGTTGCATATGCACTTGGTGTTGACATGGCGGCGTTGAAACTGGAACAAAACCCTGAAACAAAAATGAGTACCTTAGAGAACGTTCCACAAGGTGCATTGTTGGTTGTGTTGATTGATGCAGAAACTGGATTTGCTGTCTGGGCAGCACGGGCACATGCAGAAATCCAGAATACTGATTCCGAGACTTCAAAGGCGAGAATTGCTTACGCAATTTCAGAAATGTTTAAGAAGCTTCCGAAGTAGATTGCAAAACTGGTTAGAAGAGGCGAGGGTTACAGATATTCAGCTATCTGTAACCCTCTGTTAGATACATAAAAAAAGTATGAGGAGCTCCTAAGCTCGGCTGTACCACATTAAGGTGTAGTAAAAATACCATGGATACTACTAAGATCAGTATGGTATTAAAATAATAGAATAATAATATTTCATCTTAACTTTACCTACTTAATAAGAAATGAAATTATTCAGGGCGCACAGTCAACACATTTTCTGCAAAGTTGTCTGGTATTGCTTGCTCGCATGTGTGTTCATTGCTGCCAGCATAAATGCAAAAGCCGAAGATTCCGCTTGGGAAAAATTCGCCCCACCACCCGATGAAAAATTCGACTGGATTCAGATTGTCTCTGGTGAGTGGCTCAAAGGTGAATTTAAAGTTCTATATGACTTTGAGGTTGAGTTTGATAGTGATGAGCTTGATCTTTTGACCTTTGATCTTGACGATGTAATCCAGCTTCGTACCCATAAATCTCAAAGCCTTCTTATCGAAGATCCTGCGTTAAGTGACGATCCCTTCGTTGTCGAAGGATTTGTTAACATGATTAAAGATTCGGTCATCGTGACTGCGGGTGAAGAATCCGCCGAGTTTCGGCGAGATCAAGTAGTATCAATAGCCCAGGCAGATAAGAGACAGGTTGATCTTTGGACGGGCAATATTACCATGGGGTTAAATATCAGAGGCGGTAATACCGACACTATCGATTGGAATCTACAAGCGCTTGCCAAGCGTCGTACGGCATTGTCTCGCGTGGTACTGGATTATATCGGTAATTACAGCGAAGCAGAGCGCATCGAAACCTCAAACAACCATCGCCTCAGTGGTTATCGTGACGTTTTTAAATCGAGAAAGTTTTTTTGGCGTCAAATTAGTGCGGAATATTTTAGTGATCCATTCAAAAATATAGACAACCAATTTTCACTTTCAACCTCTGCTGGTTACCATATCATTCACACATCGAAGACAGAATGGGATGTAAACGCTGGGATTGGTGCCAGATACTCGAAATTTGTTTCTGTAGAACAAGGACAAAACATAGACAACACATCGCCTGCAGTAGGTGCAGGCACAATGTATGATACAGAATTAAGCAGTTGGATGGACTTCCTGGTGGACTATAGCTTCCAGCTACTGAACAAGGATTCAGGTACTTACAATCACCATTTTATCACCACATTATCGACTGATTTGACTGGTGATATCGATCTGGACATATCATTTGTCTGGGATCGAACCCGGGATCCACAGCCGGATTCTGACGGTGTTGTTCCTGAGCAGGATGATTATCAAATGATTATTGGTTTCAGCATAGATTATTAGGGAGTCTCTGAATAAGCATGATTTCGTAACTCGGGCATCAAATATATTTAAAGTGATTTCATTTGAATTATCACGACAATAAATTATAAAAGGTCATTACCCAGCAGTATGTTGGTTAATCGGTTAATTAGCTCCGCTGGTGTAGATAACAAGAAAACCACCTTCTTGTTTTACGGCCAACGAGAATGGAGGTAACCAAGATGCGATTAAATCAAACATTAAATTTTCTATTAATTTTCACTTTTTTGCTCAGTATCGGCTTTAACTCATCATTTGTTTTAGCCGCAGAAGAGAATCAACCCTCAACTCAAGCAGCTGAAGCAACTCAAGAAACTCAAGCAACTCAAGCAACTCAAGCAGCTGAAATAAACACGGTACCTGACGAAGAAGCTACTGATACTTTAGATAAGCAACTCGCCAGCATAATTCGACAGCGAGAAATTATTGCTGAACTGCTACCGCGCATTAAAAAAAGTGAAGGCTTACTCAAAACTGCTTTAGAAGCACGTCTGGATAAAGCCTTGATTACTCTACTGGAACTAGGCCTTAATTTTGCAAAAAACGTGGCGGCTCAGGAAGATAAAGGCGTTGAGGTAAGTAACTACCGGGAACAAGCCATCGAGATACTGATTAAACAACTTGATGTTGCTATGCAATCTGCAGCTCGAATTCGAACCCAAGTTGAAATCCACGAACCTGGTCTTTCTGCTGCAGAGCAAGCCGCGTCTTATACCAAAATCTTTGCTGCGCTTGACCGTTTGAACCATGTCTACGAACTGATGGTTGAGAATATAGAATATTCAAAACTTTTCGAAGTTGATGTGGCAGAACAAGAGACTGTGCTCAAAGAAAGTCTTTCTGATCGTGCCGCCAACGGATCTATCCTTCTCGACCTTGCCATGAATGAAGTTACTGCCTTACGTGCCAGCGTGTCTGCGGTACCTGACGATACTGAATTGAAGGCGAAACTGACTGTAGCTGGGGATATTGTGCGAAACCTTGCAAATGGTCTGGCAACTGTTTTGACCTTAATGGATAGCCTGGAAATGGACACGACAGAATACCGTGAACAGGTTCTCGGAGCCACGGGTGAGATTACAACAGATGTTTTTGAAATTGGTGTGGTAACTAAACTATTGCAGGGTTGGGGTGAACAAATTCTCACTGTGATATTGGAAGATGGACCAGATCTCTTTTTCAAAACACTGCTTTTTT
>CALZIO010000017.1 GCA_945787785.1 uncultured Chromatiaceae bacterium | reverse complement strand
ACGATAGTGAACCTGGCCCTAAAACCTTATGGATTGGATTGCAGAGAGCGCGAGATTTTGCCTTAGCATTCGAGGTGCAGAACGCAATGCGGAAATCCAAGATTTGTGTGTAACGATGTGCGTCAAGGGAGGGGGGACAAAATTCAGTGAAATCCTCTTAAGTAAGTGCCATTCTATCCTGAGCCCCTAGTTCCTTACTAGGCGCACAAACGCTGCGCTACTTTTGTCAGCCTTGGCCGTTTCACCTTTAATAAACCGTATTCCCCAGGCTTGCGTTCGACCTGCCGATTGGGCTGCCTGGTAGATTGATGATGGCGTGGATGACCACACAAACGCGGCATTCACATCAAAATCATCCGGTGCTGCAGGAAACAAGGTCAGATTGGCTGTGGGTGATTCGCATTGCAACTCAACGATAGAGGCCAACTCTTTTATATTTGGCAGGCGCCAGTCGTTATATGCCTGGCTCGTATCCGCATTGATCGTGGTTACTTGCTGCAAAGCCATTTGCCAGGTAAAAGTTTGGGCCGCTCCTGTCGCACAATCATTACCACTCAAACCCTCTGCACACTTTTTCCACATCAAGCCGGTGTAGTTATCAGTCACCGTGCCGTCACCATTGTCGGTAAATGCGCTCGTTGGAGTGGTTTGAGCAACGGTGTCGTCGCATGTCTGTGCTGCAAAGGCAGTTGCGGACATCATGCCCGTTATTAAGGCCAATCCCAAACGAAACATTTTGCTATAAACCTCCACTATCAACCTCCTCGCACAAGACGCACGTGCTGGACGCTATTTTTATTTGTTTGGGCAGTTCCGCCAAAGTTGAAGTTTACCGTCCAGCCATATCTTGCATATCCTGCGGCTGTCTGGCTGCTCCAATACCAGTCGGTATGCAGACCATTAATTTGATCAGGATTGAGGACATTGGGGAAATAGTCAGCATCCAGCATTGGGCCGGGTTCATTCTGGCTAAAATCTACGATTGAAAGCAGCTCCGCGCGCGAGGGCAGACGCCAATCAGTGAATCCACACAATTTGGCAGTATTGACGGCAGTAACATAAGCTTCAGTATCGCATGAGCTGGCAACGACACATGAACCACCATTTGCAACACCCACATCTCCACTTGCCGTCGACCGGCTGCTGTTATACCAGGTAAAGGTGTTTGTATTTAGCCTTAGCATTTCATTATCTGTGGTGGCTTCTATAGCCTTTGTCTTCACCTCCCAGATCAGGCCAGTCACATCATCCAGTACACAATCCCAACTGGGGGCTGATGCGCCTAAGACTTGGCCATTCGAATCGAGTTTGGTGAAATCGAATCCGGCACTGCCATCACTATTATCATTAACAGTAAAATCCCGGCCTTTATCACCATCCTGGCCTACATGGGTGGCAACAGGACACGGCAAATCCTGGTTCAACTGGTCGGCACACGTGGTCACCCCTGTGTCACTCATAACAACTGGGGGGATTATCGAAGAAGATGCAGGGGTTGGATCATCACTACCACAAGCCACAAGTCCAACACTAATTAAAAGAAGAGCAGTATTACGAAAACAGAACATCAGATTACCAATAAATTCAAAACATTAACTCATACAGGCAAAGCCCGCGCTTCACCACACCACGATATCAGATTGACACCCCACCAATAACAACGGCCTTATTGGCAAAAAAGTAAGCCCAAGTTTGCCGCAAATATATCAAAGAGTAAATAGAATCCAGCGTGGACTGATCCATACTAAAAAGACGATCCTGACTGCTGCAGAAAATCGAGCTCTTCTTGTGTCGATTCTCTGCCCAGAATGGCATTTCGGTGCGGGTATCTACCAAAACGATCAATAATAACCTTATGTTTCAACTCATAATCGTAATTATTCTCGAGACCTGGGGCACTGAAAAGCTCAACCGCGCGCTGATGAATAATTTTTGATTCGCTGTGCATAAAAGGCATATAAAGAAATGCTAATTTAGTTGCATCGATATTTTTATCAGCACCACGACTGATTGCCGCTTGTGCCAACGCTAAAGCCAGGGGATCAGTCGCAAAGGCGCCTGACTGATCGCGAAAAATATTACGTGAGAGTTGATCCAATACGATAACCTCAGCCAAGCATCCAAGTGGCTCTTTACGCCATTCATATAGCTCACACGCTGCTACCTGAGTATGCAAAGCTGAAAATCGTTCGATAATTGTTTGGTCGAAATTTCGGTCTTTGATAAACCACTGTTTGCTGTCTATCTCGTTAAACCAGAAATCAATAACTGCTTGGTAATTCATCATATTCAATAATGTTCCATTCTATTGCTCTGCCCCATTCCAGCTAATAATAATCAGCAGTCCAGGAGTTAGTAGGACTTAGGTGTTTGGATTAAACCAGCTCAATCGATCATGCAAAGAAACAACTTCGCCGATGATCAGCAAAGTGGGAGCGTGAACTTCATTCTCGGCAACCAACTGATGAAGATTATCCAACGTTCCAGTAAATACTCGTTGAGAACGGGTGGTACCCTGCTGCACCAAGGCGGCGGGCATCGTTGGCGAAACACCATGTTCAATCAATTTGTCACAGATTATCTTAAGCCCCGCCAAGCCCATGTAAACCACCACAGTCTGGCGCGGCTGCACCAAGGTTTGCCACTCCAAATCAACCGTACCATCTTGTAACTGGCCGGTGACAAAAATCACCGACTGGGCATAATCGCGATGAGTTAGTGGAATACCTGCATAGCTGGCACATCCAGCTGCGGCAGTCACCCCCGGTACCACCTGAAAGCCGATCCCTTCGTCTGCCAGACCAGCGATTTCCTCACCACCGCGCCCAAAAATAAAGGGGTCGCCCCCCTTCAAACGCAACACGCGTTTACCCTGTTTAGCCAGATCAATTAATAGCTGATTGATTTCTTCCTGACGCACAGCATGAAACGAGCGCTTTTTTCCGACATAAATCTGATCCGCTTCACGCCGGACCAGATCCAGTATTTGAGGTGGAACCAGCCGGTCATACAGCACCACGTCGGCTTGCTGCATCAAACGCAGGGCTCGGAAGGTTAACAGGTCTGGATCACCCGGACCGGCACCGACTAAATAAACCTCACCTTTAACCAACTGGCTGTCATCAGCAGTATCGATGGCCTGCTGTAAGAGCTGTTCGGCCTGCAGATCTTTATTCGAATACACCAATTCGGCCACTTGTCCCTGGATCACCTCCTCCCAGAATCGGCGCCGCTGTGCCATGCTCTTGAATCGATCCTTAACAGGTTGGCGGAATCGGCGTGCCAGTTCAGCCAAGCGTCCGTATGAGGCTGGAATAATAGTTTCGAGTCTGGCTCGTAACAAACGCCCCAGGGTCGGTGACGCACCACCGGTTGAAACTGCCACCATTACCGGCGAACGATCAATAATCGATGGCAACACAAAGCTACATAGCTCCGGCGCGTCAACCACATTAACTGGAATATTGCGCTGCCTGGCAGACTCATAGACCTGAGTGTTGGTATCAGCATCATCTGTTGCAGCAATCACCAACACACACCCTGCTAGTTGATCAACTGCAAACATACCTGGCAGATGCTGAACCAAGCCTTCACCGGCCTGTTTAGCAAGACTGTCGCACAGCTTCGGCGCCACCAGGGTGACGCTAGCACCGGCCCGCAATAGCAAACTGACCTTGCGTGCGGCAATCGCCCCACCACCAACCACTAACACCGGTTGATCCTTTAATTTGATAAAAATCGGTAAATAATCCACACAAACACCTAACTCACTGGTTTTTGATGATTTTTGAAATTCTAACACGCACAACTTATTACCCCGTTACTTTATCTGACCTTAATAAACAAGTCGCAGCATCGGCCACCGAGCAAACGGCCGTAACAAGTGAGCTAGATAGTAGTGTGCTCAACATAAGCAATCTGGGAGACAGGACAATCGAACTTGGGGTACAAGGACAGACTGCTAATGAGACACTAAATCAGCTCGCTTCGAACCTGGACGAACTGATTAAGCGGTTCAAATTTTAATCAGCCGACGCTGATCTTAGTCAAACCACCCATATAGGGCTGTAGCACCTCAGGCACAGCAACACCGCCATCTGCCTGCTGATAGTTTTCCAGAATTGCCACCAACGTACGGCCAACGGCCAGGCCTGAACCATTCAAGGTGTGAACCAATTCTGGTTTACCCGTCTCTGGATTACGCCAACGGGCTTGCAGACGACGTGCCTGAAAGTCTACGAAGTTGCTGCAAGATGAAATTTCACGATAAGTATTTTGCGCTGGCAACCACACTTCAAGGTCATAGGTCTTGGCGCTGGAAAATCCAATATCGCCGGTACAGAGCACAACAACACGATAAGGCAGATTAAGTTTTTGTAAGACCGTCTCGGCATGTCCAGTCAGTTCTTCCAGAGCTTGATAAGAATCTTCAGCCCGCACCACTTGCACCATTTCCACTTTTTCAAACTGATGTTGACGGATCATACCCCGCGTGTCTCGGCCATAAGACCCGGCCTCGCTGCGGAAACAAGGTGTATGACACACATATTTACGCGGCATGTATTCACTCTCTACGATCACATCGCGCACGATATTGGTGACTGGCACTTCGGCAGTAGGAATTAGGTAATACTCTTGTTCGCCTTCAAGTTTGAACAGGTCTTCTTCAAACTTGGGTAACTGACCAGTGCCACGCAAGCTGTCTTTGTTGACCATGTAGGGCACATAGGTCTCGGTATAGCCATGTTCACTGGTGTGCAAGTCGAGCATGAATTGAATCAGGGCACGATGCATTCTTGCCACGGCACCCGACATCACCGCAAAGCGTGAGCCGGTTAATTTAGCCGCAGTATCAAAATCAAGCAACCCCAAACCATCGCCCACATCGACATGATCTTTGACCTCAAAATCAAATTGCGCTGGTTCGCCCCAGCGGCGTATTTCGACGTTATCTTCTTCTGAATTACCATCAGGCGTTGATTCATGCGGAATATTGGGCACACCCAGCATGATGTCTTCCAACTCAGTCTGAAGTTGATTCAAATCCTGCTCGGCTGCCTTTAACTGATCACCCATTTCACTCACCGCTGCCAACAACGGGGCGATGTCTTCTCCCTTGGCCTTGGCCTGACCAATAGATTTGGAGCGTGCGTTGCGCTCAGCCTGCAATGTCTGGGTGCGCACCTGTAGTTCTTTACGTTTGCTTTCCAGCTCAGTGACACGCGCGGTATCCAGCTCAAAGCCACGCCGAGCCAATTGCACCGCGACGGCATCGAGTTCGTTTCTGATTAGACGGGGATCTAACATCTTGCTTCCTTCTTACAATTATCTAGTTCAATAAATTCGATCAAGCCAGTGATGGCAAGGCGAATGCAGGCGAAGAAGCGGAGTTTACATGTAGTAAATGAGCATTCTGAGCCTGTATTCAACGCCGCCAGCGCGGCTTCAGCGGATTTATTCACTTTCATTCACCCACGCCGACCACTTAACCATATGACGCGGTTTAATCGTGTTATCCAAATGTTCCAGTATGTTTTCAATCTTGTCAGGCTCATCAAAAAATTCCACCACCAAGGGCAGGTCTAATGAGAGATCGGTGAATGATGACGTATGCAATGCACCATTCTCACCATAACCACTTATGCCCCGAAACACCGTCACACCGCGCACCTTCTCCCAATCGTGTAAACGTTTGATCAGGTTGCCCAGTTGACTGTTCTTTTCGCTTAGATAGATGCGCACTATTGTGACTTCAGTCATATTCATATCTGTCTCCCGGCGATGACGCCTATCCAGGCTGCTGCTACGCACAGCACCACGCTCAAGGTGACGTTGACCAGCGCCTTGGCATGTGCGCCCGCCTCAATCAAATTCAAAGTTTCCAGTGAAAAAGTAGAGAACGTTGTAAACCCGCCCAGCAATCCAATCAATATTGCCGCACGCCATTCAGGCCCGAGGCTAAAACGTTCAATCAATAATACGGATAAGACGCCAATCAACAATGAACCCAATACATTCACCACCAGGGTACCGTAGGGAAACCCACGCCCCAGCGTTGAGTAGACCCAACCCGACATCCAAAAGCGCAACAAAGCACCTGTGGCTCCGCCGGCAGCAATGGCAAGTACTTGACCCATGGTGGCTTACCCCCTCACCCTAACCCTCTCCCCCAAGGGGGAGAGGGAATTTTCCTCAATTTGCCTGCATAATAAGCCACCTAGCACTCACTCAGCTCCCTCTCTCCTGCAAGGGGAGAGGGTTGGGGTGAGGGGTTATTAATTAAAGTATTTCGAATTACTTCCAACACAGCTTCCGTCTCAGTAATAACTTCATTATTCCAAAAACGCATGACAATAAAACCCTGTTGTTCAATATAGAAGGTACGTTTCTCATCATAGCTAGCTTGTTCAATATGCTGCCCTCCATCTATCTCTATAACAAGGTTACGTTTCAAACAAACAAAATCTACTATGTAATTACCAATTACATATTGCCGACGGAACTTTGCACCTTGCACTTGTCTATTACGCAAGCAGTGCCAGAGCAATTTTCGGCATCGGTTTGAGATTTTCTCAGATTTTTTGCTCTTTGCGTGGAATTAATCATACCGCCTCGCCTTACACCTCTCCCTTTATGCCCGCTTTTTTGGGTGCATAGGCGAAGAGGGAAATTCAAATCATTACATCGTAATTTATAGTACCATTATTAGGCTAGCGCCCTTTATTGGCCTTTTTATCCAGCTCTCTTAAATGCGCCAACTTCTCACTAATCTTGGCCTCCAAGCCACGCGGTGTTGGCTGGTAATAATTGCGCCCTGACATCTCTTCGGGAAAGTAACCCTCACCTGCGGCATAGGCCTCTGGCTCATCATGGGCATAACGATAGGCCTTGCCATAGCCCAGCTCTTTCATCAATTTCGTCGGTGCATTACGCAGGTGTATTGGTACTTCATAGGATCCATGCTGTTTAACATCACTCATGGCGTTATTAAATGCCATATAGACGGCATTGCTCTTGGGGGCGCAAGCCATATAAATTACCGCCTGCGCGATGGCCAGCTCGCCTTCCGGACTGCCAAGTCGCTCCTGCACATCCCAGGCATTCAAGCCAATTGCCAGGGCGCGTGGATCGGCATTGCCTATATCCTCGCTCGCCATTCTTACCACACGCCGGGCGATGTAGAGTGGGTCACAACCGCCATCAACCATGCGCACAAACCAGTACAAGGCTGCATCAGGGCTGGAGCCTCGCACCGATTTGTGCAGGGCGGAGATCTGGTCATAAAAGGCTTCACCGCCCTTGTCGAAACGACGTGGTGCGCCCCCCTGCAAGACTTCATTCAGCAGCTCTTCGGTGATGCACTCTTCTTCCGCCAGGTCGGCCATGATCTCGAGAAAATTCAAGGCGCGACGTGCATCACCATCAGCGACTTCAGCCAGACGGTCACGCAACGCTTCATCCATCTTGATCGCTTTTTCGATGCCGCGATCCTGATCAGACAAGGCCCGTTCTATGATGGTGCGAATTGCCTCTATCCCTAAACTGCGCAGCACATAGACTCGTGCGCGCGAAAGTAAGGCGTTGTTTAGTTCGAAGGATGGATTTTCAGTGGTTGCGCCGATAAAGGTGAAAGTGCCGTCCTCAACATAGGGCAAAAAGGCATCCTGCTGGGCCTTGTTAAAACGATGCACCTCATCGACGAACAGAACTGTTGGTTGGCCTTCGACATCACGGGAATACTGGGCCTTCTCTACGGCAGCGCGGATCTCTTTTACCCCACCGAGCACGGCCGAGATACTGAGAAATTGGGCATTGGCGAAATTGGCCAACATGCGTGCCAGGGTGGTTTTACCTGTGCCCGGCGGGCCCCAAAATATCATCGAGTGCAGCCGGTTTGACTCGATCGCCTGACGTAATGGCTTGCCTGGGCCTAACAGATGTTCCTGGCCAGCAAGTTCTTCAAGGGTTTGTGGCCGCATGCGATCGGCCAGGGGCTGCCAAGCGGCGCTGTGTGTTTGATCCAGCAGATCAGCCACTGCTATCTCGCTGTTTCGTCAATCACATCCACACCCTCGGGTATCGCTAACCGAAAGGTGCTTGCATTGTAGTCTTGATTGATGACGACATTATTGAATTCAAGCCGGGTAAACTGGCCGAAACTGTCTTTTAATTCCATTTCACTAATGACCCCATTTTCCATCGCAACAAACAAGGTCTCATAGCCGCCCTCCTGATCTTTTGGAATCAACTCATACCAGTCTTTGCCCTCGCGCATAATCGCTATGACATCAAATTGTTTATTCAACTGCCCCGCTTCACTCAACAGGCTGGCGGGTGTATTGGACATGGTTTCATCCTGAGGCTTGATGGTAATCTGCTCCAGGTCGACATCAAACATCCACACCTTTGTTCCATCAGCGACAATGTGTTGTTGATAGGGTTGCTGGTAATCCCAACGGAATTTTCCCGGCCGCTGGATGATCACTTTGCCATGACTGTCTTGCAGTAATTCTTGCCGTGGACCATAGACACGTTGGGTGAAATCGGCTTGGAGGCTGTTCAGGCTATTGAAAAACGTTTGCAAGTCATCCTCTTGTTCAGCACTGACGGCGCCACTAAGAAAACTTAAACAAAAAGCTAACATGATGGTTCTTAACAACATAATTAATCCTTGGGCGGTGGTGGCGCCAGCACTTCGCGGCTGCCATTGGATTGCATTGAACTAACTACACCGGCACGTTCCATATCTTCTACCATACGCGCAGCACGGTTATAACCAATCTTGAGACGCCGCTGGATGCCGGAAACTGAGGCGCGGCGACTCTCGGTGACAATTCTCACCGCCTGATCATAAAGGGGATCGGCTTCGTCAGTCGCATCGAGCCCCATTATATCGCCACCGTTCTCACTCGATGGTCCTTCGAGCACCTCGTCGATATATTGTGGCCCACCACTCTGCTTGAGTTCATTGACCACATTGTGCACCTCATGGTCGGCCACAAAGGCCCCATGAACACGAGTGGGTACGCTGGTTCCGGCCGGCATATAAAGCATATCACCATGGCCGAGTAACGATTCCGCCCCCATCTGATCCAGAATGGTGCGGGAATCGATTTTGGATGAGACCTGGAACGCAATACGGCTGGGAATATTGGCCTTGATCAAGCCAGTCAATACATCCACAGATGGACGTTGAGTTGCCAGCAATAGGTGAATGCCCGAGGCACGCGCCTTTTGCGCCAAGCGAGCGATCAGCTCTTCTACCTTTTTACCCACCACCATCATCATGTCTGCCAGCTCGTCTACAACAACAACGATGAATGGAAGCGGTTCAAGCATAGGGGCCACATCTTCAGGCGACAGTAACTCCGCCAAAGGATCCAAAATGGGTTCACCTGCGTCGATGGCCTCTTTTACCTTCTTGTTATAACCGCCGATATTACGCACACCTAACGAAGCCATGAGTTTATATCGCCGATCCATCTCAGCAACACACCAGCGCAGGGCATTGGCCGCATCTTTCATATCAGTGACCACAGGTGCTAGCAAATGCGGAATACCCTCATAGATCGACAGTTCCAACATCTTGGGATCGATCATGATGAGCCGAAGTTCATCGGGCGTCGCCTTAAACAGCATACTCAGTATCATGGCGTTAATCGCGACTGATTTACCAGAACCGGTGGTACCCGCCACCAACAGATGAGGCATCTTGGCCAGGTCGACCACAACGGGTAATCCAGAGATGTCTTTACCCAGCGCCAGACTCAAAGGTGATGACAAATTATCGTATTGTTTGGAGTGAATAATTTCACTCAGGCGCACGGTCTCACGATGTTCATTTGGTATCTCAAGACCAACTACGGTTTTACCTGGTATCAGCTCAACCACACGCACACTTACTGCCGACAGGGCACGGGCCAGATCTTTGGCCAGATTAGAAATCTGACTTGCTTTAACACCCACACCGGGTTGCATCTCGAAACGGGTAATCACCGGGCCAGGATGGACGGCCACCACGACCACCTCGATGCCGAAATCCAGAAGCTTGATTTCAACTAGCCTAGAGATAGCCTCTAGCGCATCTTCAGATAGGCCTTTGCCACTCTGTATGGCTTGGTCAAGAATTGCTAATGGTGGTAATCCTTTATTCGGTTCCGCTTCGAACAGTTTCTGTTGGCGCTCCTGCTCTACCCGCTTACTCACTTCTACCTTATTGATAACAGGCTCAATCTTAACGGGTTTACGCTTCTCAACTTTTTTCGTTTCGGATCTGACTACGGACTCGCGCTCTTTCTTAAGCCGGTATGCAGCCCATTTTTCGCGCAGGGCGCCAGTCCAGCTTCTCACTAGTGAAGCAAACTCCAGGCTCAGCTTACCTGTCATATCCATTAACCAAATCCAGGAAAGATTGGTGAACAAGGTAATGCCGGTTAAAAACAGCGCCACTAAAAACAACGTGGCTCCGACAAAACTAAAGGGGGCTACCAGTGCGCTGCCAATCACATCTCCCAAAATACCACCTGCATTCAGTGGCAAGGCAGTGGGTGATCCAAAATGAAGTGTCGCCAAACCGCAACCCGCGGTGACTGTTAATACAAAGCCACCGGCGCGCAGGCCATATTCACTCAATGAAACCGCTTCGGATTGCTTGCGCCCTTTGAACAGTAGCCAACCGCTATAGGCGACCATGATGGGAAACAGATAGGAGAAATAGCCAAACAGGTATAAGAAAACATCGGCGAACCAGGCGCCAGCGACACCGCCTATATTTTGAACCGAACCGCCCGCACCACTGTGCGACCAACCAGGATCCGTCTGCGTGTAACTGCCCAGGGATACCGCCAGATAAAGCGCTACAGCGCCAAACACAAACAGAGCGCCTTCACGCAATCCTCTGGAGATATGATGATTAGCGGTACTCGGTTTTCCCTTATTTCTTATCGCTTGTCCCAACTGAAACCTACTCGCATTGACTTGTTAAAACTTCGCCCAAAAGTGCCATGTATTCAAAGCATTGTAGACATAATATAAAGCAATTACTTCTATTATGTAAGCAAGCTAAGCCATTACACCTCCATCTGATTGATTTCCAGGGGATAGAGGTTCACACTTTACCCATTCAACCGCATCACCTATGATGGTTTGAATCTGGGTTGGGTAGGCACCAAACCACAATATATGGGTATCTGGGCCTCCCTGAAACACTGGATGTACTGTAGCACAACAATAAGGATTTCTGGGACGTAATCATGAGCGAAACCAAACACTGCCGACTTCTAATCTTGGGCTCTGGCCCTGCTGGTTACACCGCAGCCGTTTATGCGGCCCGCGCCAATCTTGAACCGGTCATTATTACCGGTCTACAGCAAGGCGGTCAGCTGACCACCACCACCGATGTAGATAACTGGCCTGGCGACCATGAGGGCGTTCAGGGGCCAGAATTGATGGTGCGTATGCAGCAACATGCTGAACGCTTTAACACTGAGATTATTTTCGACCATATTAACGAAGCGGATTTGAACAATCGTCCGTTCACACTCAAGGGTGATGCCGGCACCTATACCTGCGATGCTCTGGTCCTCGCCACTGGCGCCTCTGCGATGTATCTTGGCCTTGAGTCTGAAGAGGCTTTCAAGGGCAAGGGCGTATCCGGATGTGCCACCTGCGATGGCTTTTTCTATCGCAATCAGCCGGTAGCCGTTATCGGCGGCGGTAATACCGCAGTTGAAGAAGCATTATATCTGTCAAATATTGCTTCTCATGTCACCGTTGTTCATCGCCGTGATTCCTTCAAGTCTGAAAAGATCCTCTCGGACCAGTTAAAAGCCAAGGCAAAAGACGGCAACATCACCATCGAGTGGAACAACACCCTGGATGAAGTGCTCGGGGATGACATGGGCGTGACAGGAATTAGAGTAAAGAATACCCAAGATGGCAACACCAAAGATATTCAGGTCCAGGGCGTTTTTATTGCTATTGGCCATAAACCCAATACCTCCATCTTTGAAGGCCAGTTGGATATGAATAACGGCTATATCAAGGTGCGCGGCGGTAGCGAAGGCAAAGCCACGGCAACCAGTATCCCTGGTGTATTTGCAGCGGGTGATGTGGCAGACCACATTTACCGCCAGGCAATTACCTCAGCAGGGGCCGGTTGTATGGCTGCACTGGATGCCGAGCGCTTTCTGGAGAGCTAGCAAAATTTCCGGGGGGATAATATGACGATAAAATCGTTCTATTCCAAACAGAACAACTCCAATTCGGTAATTGATTCTATGGTTATTGGTAAAAGTGATCAGCGCGACTTTCTTAGAATGGATGTTCAGTCAGCAATAACATTTAAGATCTGCGGATCAGATCAAAGCTATGAAGGCACCTCGCGAGACCTCAGCGCAACAGGCATGCGCTTTCTTTCAAAACACAAGGTCAATGTTGGCGACATGCTGGAGATTTGTATGAAACCCGGCGTTGATATTACCCCGCCGCTGGAAACTACTCTGGCGGTGGTTCGTGTCATCGAAACCAGTGATGGCCAAAATGATATTGCCGGCGTGTTACAGCAGATCGATTAACCTTAATGGGTTTAGTCGCCAGGCAATGCCTGGCGAATTTTTTTAACTTATGTATTGCTAGTATTACCAACGTTAAAGCGTTGAAACCTACCGTGGCAAAATCCGAGAAAAACAGTGACCGGCCCATTTTGGATTAATGAAAACGATCCAAGCCTTGCCTTTCCCCCTGTCGAGCTGGCACTCGATGAGCCAAATGGCTTGCTGGCAGTAGGTGGTGATTTAACTCCGGAACGGTTGTTTAATGCCTATCAACATGGAATTTTTCCCTGGTTTAACGATGAGCAGCCCATTTTATGGTGGTCTCCTAATCCGCGAGCCGTTCTGTTTCCTGACCAACTCCACGTTAGCCGCAGCCTGAAAAAACAGATTAATAAATTACAATTCGAAATCAGTCTTGACCAAGACTTTGAAGGCGTACTGAAAGCCTGCGCAGCACCACGCAAAGGAGAGTCTGGCACCTGGATTACATCAGAAATGCATGATGCCTATATGAAATTGCACCAGCTGGGCATTGCTCATTCGGTGGAGGCATGGCAACAGGAAGAACTTGTCGGTGGTCTCTATGGAATTGGCATCGGGCGTGTTTTTTTTGGTGAATCCATGTTCAGCCGGGCCACTAATGCGTCTAAAGTAGCGTTTGTTTATCTGGTTAAACAACTACAGCAATGGAACTACGCTTTGATTGATTGCCAGGTAAGCTCAGCCCACTTAAAAAGTCTGGGTGCCATCGATATTGAGCGCAGAGAATTTATTGACCTATTGAGGCGACACATAAATCGCTCAAATACGAAAAACCATTGGTGTTTTGACGATGATTTTTCACCCTTTAGTTGTATGGAAGCAAATAGAAATCCATGAGCCAATCGGAGAAAAATTCGATTAAATGCCAAATCACCGTGCCCTTTGATTGCGGTTACTTGCCCAATTGCAAGGCAAGCAATCTGGTCATCGACCCTGAGTTACCCCTGAATGACAAACTGCTTGGCGCCTTATTAAACAATGGATTCAGGCGCAGTGGTGGCCACATCTACCGCCCGCAGTGCCCCAATTGTCAGCAGTGCGTTTCCATAAGAGTCCCGGTGAATCTATTCCAGCCGAATCGGAGTCAGCTGCGCAACTGGCGACAAAACAAAGATCTGCGCCACATCGCCACAGCTGCTGCATTTAACGAAGAACAATTTAAGCTCTATAAAACATACCTGGCCAGTCGCCATCAAGGAAGTGAGATGAACAATCCGATACCCGCTGATTATATTGGCTTTCTCACCTCAGCTGGAATCAAGACGGTATTTCATGAATTTCGCCAGCAAGATGAATTAGTCGCCATTGCGGTGGCGGACCGCACTCCCAACGGATTGTCGGCAGTCTACACCTTTTTTGACCCCGCTCATTCCCAATTAGGACTTGGCACCTACGCCATTCTCTGGCTCATCCAACACGCCCGCCACCTCGGTCTACCGTGGGTCTATTTGGGCTACTGGATTAAAGAATGCCGCAAAATGAGCTATAAAACTCGCTTTAAACCCAGCGAGGGCTATATTGATAACAATTGGCAAGAGATGCGATAAAAATTAGCTCGCGAATATAAGGCCAATCCCTTTGCGCACTGGACTAAATTCAGGCAAAATACGCGGCTTATTAAATTTTGAATTGGAGTTGTTTCGTAAGTATGGCTAAAGAAGATGCAATTGAAATGGAAGGGACGGTAGTTGAAACCCTACCCAACACCATGTTTCGCGTAGAGTTGGAAAACGGCCATGTGGTTACGGCCCATATTTCCGGAAAAATGCGCAAGAACTACATCCGCATCCTGACTGGTGACAAGGTGACTGTTCAGCTGACGCCATATGACCTGAGCAAAGGCCGTATCACATACCGCGCTCGCTAATCCAGCTTTACCCCACTAAACAGAAGCAGCCGGGCTTCTGTTATCGGCTTCAATCTCAAAGCTCAATTCTCCCTCCGTCAGGCCAACACGAACGTGTCCACCACCGGAGAGTTCACCGAACAATAGTTCTTCTGCCAAAGATTTCTTAATATTTTCCTTGATCACCCTGGCCATGGGACGCGCACCCATAGTTGGATCAAAGCCATGTTCGGCCAACCATTCTCGCGCTTCAGGGCTGACTTCAATAGTAACGTTTTTATCGTCTAGCTGTGATTCCAGCTCGATAATGAATTTGTCTACCACATGGCCAATGGTCTTGCGATCCAGTCCCTGGAACTCAACAATGGCGTCGAGTCGATTGCGGAACTCTGGCGTAAAGGCGCGCTTGACCGCTTCCAGGCTATCGCCCACATGATTGTCACTGGTAAATCCTATCGATGGGCGGCTTAGCTGGTCTGCACCAGCATTTGTGGTCATCACCAGGATGACATTGCGGAAGTCTGCCTCACGGCCATTGTTGTCCGTTAAGGTGCCGTGATCCATCACCTGCAATAACAGATTAAAGACATCCGGATGGGCCTTCTCAATCTCATCCAACAATAACACTGCGTGCGGATTTTTGTTGATTGCATCAGTCAACAAACCACCCTGGTCATAACCGACATAACCCGGAGGCGCACCAATCAGGCGCGACACGGCATGACGCTCCATGTATTCCGACATATCAAAACGGATCAGTTCGATCCCCATGATCTTGGCCAACTGACGGGTAACTTCTGTTTTACCAACTCCAGTGGGACCGGCAAACAGAAACGAGCCAATCGGCTTCTCTTCATGCCCCAAACCAGAACGTGACAATTTAATTGCAGTTGAAAGCGTTTCAATCGCAGGATCCTGGCCAAACACCACCAACTTCAGATCACGTTCGATGGTGCGCAATTTTTCGCGGTCTGAATTGCCGACCCGCATTTCGGGAATACGCGCAATCTTGGAGACAATCTGCTCAACATCTTTTATGCCGATAGTCTTTTTACGTTTCGATGCTGGCAACATGCGCTGCCTTGCACCTGCTTCATCAATCACGTCGATTGCCTTGTCCGGTAGGTGACGATCATTAATGTAACGATCAGCTAATTCCACTGCTGCCTTGATTGCCTGACGGGTGTACTTGACTTCATGGTGTTCTTCAAAACGCGATTTGAGCCCTAATAGAATTTGGAAAGTTTCTCCTACCGTGGGTTCTGGTACATCGATCTTCTGAAAACGGCGCGCCAGGGCACGGTCTTTCTCGAAAATGCCGCGGTATTCCTGATAGGTAGTAGAACCAATACATTTCAAATCACCTGACGCCAGGGAAGGCTTAATCAGATTTGAGGCATCCATCACCCCACCTGAAGCCGCACCCGCACCAATAATGGTGTGTATTTCATCAACGAACAGTACGTTGTGAGGACTCTTGCGCAACTGCGCCAAAACCGCTTTTAGGCGTTTTTCAAAATCTCCACGGTATTTAGTGCCCGCCAATAAGGCGCCCATATCCAATGAAAATACAGTGCTTTCTTCCAACACTTCAGGCACTTCTCCATCAACAATACGTTTGGCTAGCCCCTCAGCCAACGCCGTTTTACCAACGCCTGCCTCACCAACAAACAGCGGATTATTTTTACGGCGACGGCAAAGAATCTGAATCGTGCGTTCGATCTCATGTTCTCGTCCGATCAATGGATCAATCTTGCCCTCTTTGGCACGCTCATTGAGATTAACGGCAAATTTTTCAAGCGGTGATTTGGCTGACGAATCGCCCTCGCCCTCTTCACTGTCTGCTTGACCGTAACCTTCGTTGTCCTCATCACCAGCAACTTTGGAAATTCCGTGCGAGATATAATTAACAACATCCAAGCGGGAAATGTTTTGTGAATTTAGTAGATAAACTGCTTGCGAGTCGGGCTCGCCAAAAATCGCAACCAGTACATTGGCACCGGTAACTTCTTCCTTGCCTGCGCTCTGCACATGAAATACTGCACGTTGTAATACTCGTTGAAATCCCAGTGTAGGTTGAGTTTCGCGGCCATCCTCAGATGAAAGCACCGGAGTTGTTTCATCCAAAAACGAAGCCAGCTCTTTTTTAAGCTGAGTCAAATCTGCACCGCAGGCATGTAACACACCAGCTGCTGCTGAGTTATCTAACAGTGCTAGCAGCAGATGCTCTACCGTCATAAATTCATGATGCTTGTCACTCGCCTCACGAAATGCGGTATTCAGTGTATATTCCAATTCCTTGTTCAACATAAAACGCCTCCGGTACCATCACAGTTTATCAGCGAACTTAATCTAAGCTTCTTCCATAGTGCACTTCAGTGGATGCTGATTTTCACTGGAACAATCATTTACTTGCGCAACCTTTGTTTCTGCCACATCACGAGAAAAAACACCACATACGCCTGCACCTCGCGTGTGGACCTCGAGCATAACTTGTGTTGCCTTCTCTCGACCCATTCCAAAAAAGCTCTCCAGTATGTGAACAACAAACTCCATTGGGGTGTAGTCGTCATTCAGCAGTAATACCTTGTACAACGGGGGGCGCTTCAGCTTAGGCCGTGCTTCCTGTACCGCCAGGTCTTCAAAATTGTCTTGATTTGTCTTATCACTCATAGCTGCTAAAAGTATATCAATTAAAGCCTATATGAGTATCATCGTAGCACAAAATCAAATACATGATTTCCGTTCTAAATAAGAACATAACTTACTAAGAAATCATACGTTTCTGAAGTTCCATTTTTATAACAATGTTCTAATACTTGAACTTGTCATAAACATTACAGGGCAGCTATTTCCCCATACTTAGAAAATCGGACAAAGCCACAAAAGCTTTAGACTAGCGATTCCATACAAAAAATAACAAAACTTAATAGTTTCAATCCCTTGACTTATGGGATTTTTTGAACAACATTACTACTTGTAGTGGGGGGAATGCAGTTATACATCCTCTACAGCGGTGTCGGAGTTGGGCCGGCATGTTTTTTTGTTTTAACCGCGAGGAAAACAAGTATGGCAACAGGAACTGTTAAGTGGTTTAGCAATGCTAAAGGTTATGGGTTTATTGCTCCTGATGAGGGCGGTGATGATATTTTTGCCCATTTCTCATCTATTACTATGGATGGTTACAAGTCGCTTCGGCAAGGCCAGAAGGTCGAATATGAAGTGACTCAAGGCCCGAAGGGATTTCTGGCCTCCTCTGTAAAATTAGATGGCGAGGTGGAGACGCAAGAAGACTCAAATACTGAATAACACAGTTTAATCGCACAAAAAAACCGGCCAAATACTAATAACAATGGCCGGCTTTTTATAGCCCGAAAATCTGAAAAAACATCAATAGGTTTGTTTTACTAGATTGATGCAAGCGCAGCGTTGAAGGTTGCACTTGGGCGCATCACATCAGACGTCGCATCCACATCAGCTTTATAATAACCTCCGATATCAACGGCCTGCCCTTGCACATCGTTTAACTCTGCAACAATCTTCTCTTCGTTCGATGTTAAGACTTCCGCCAGCGGCTTAAAGCGCGCTTGAAGATCAGCATCAGTGTTTTGAGCTGCCAAGGCTTGTGCCCAATACATCGCCAGATAAAAATGACTACCGCGATTATCCAACTCACCTACCTTACGTGAAGGGGATTTGTTGTTATCCAGGAAGCGACCTGTGGCTTCATCCAAGGTATCCGCCAACACTTGCGCCTTAGGATTCTTGAAGTTTACCGCCAAATGTTCAAACGACGCGGCCAAGGCCAGTAACTCACCTAGTGAATCCCAACGCAAATGGTTTTCCGATATCAATTGCTGAACATGTTTTGGAGCAGACCCACCCGCCCCTGTTTCAAACAGACCACCACCATTCATTAAAGGTACGATAGAAAGCATTTTCGCTGAGGTACCCAACTCCAGGATCGGGAACAGGTCCGTCAGATAATCGCGTAATACGTTACCTGTTACTGAAATGACATCCTTACCTTCTTTAACCCGCTGCAAGCTGTAACGGGTTGCCTCTTGTGGAGCCATAATGTGAATTTCCAGCCCATTGGTGTCATGATCTGCAAGATACTGGTTTACTTTCTTGATCAGCTCAGCATCGTGTGCTCGATTTTCATCAAGCCAGAAAACTGCAGGGGTATTGCTGGCACGGGCACGAGTGACTGCCAATTTCACCCAGTCTTGAATTGGCGCATCTTTCACCTGACACATGCGAAAAATATCGCCTTTCTCAACAGCCTGTTCCATCAGAACGGCACCATTCGCATCAACAACTCGGACAGTGCCATCAGCGGACATTTGAAAGGTCTTGTCATGAGAACCATATTCTTCCGCTTTTTGGGCCATCAAGCCCACATTAGGCACAGTGCCCATTGTGGTTGGATCAAATGCGCAATGTTCTTTACAGAAGCTAATAGTCTCCTGGTAGACACTGGCATAACAACGATCAGGAATCACCGCCAATGTGTCTTGTTGTTTGCCGTCTTTATTCCACATCTTGCCTGAGCCTCGGATCATGGCCGGCATGGAGGCATCAATAATCACATCACTGGGCACATGCAAATTAGTGATGCCTTTATCAGAATCCACCATGGCGATATCAGCCTTGGATTCCATAACCGCATTCAAATCAGCTTCAATCTCAGCTTGTTTTTCCGCCGGTAAAGATTGAATTTTTTTGTACACATCGCCCAATCCGTGGTTAGGATTAACACCCAACTTGGCAAAGATCTCGGCGTGTTTATCAAACACTTCTTTAAAGAAAACGGAAACCGCCGCACCAAAAATAATCGGATCAGACACTTTCATCATCGTCGCTTTCATATGTAACGAGAATAAAATACCTTGTGCCTTGGCCGCGGCAATCGCTTCGGTCAAAAATCTACATAAGGCTTTTTGACTCATCACCGCGGTGTCAATGACCTCACCCGCCAGCAGCGGTGAGAAAGATTTTAATTCGTTGGCAGAACCGTCTTCAGCCACGAATTCAATCTTGAATTCTGTGTCTTCAGAGATCGTTACAGACTTTTCGGAACCATAAAAATCTCCCTCTGACATATGCGCCACATGGGTTTTGGAATCAGCAGACCATGCACCCATAGAGTGAGGGTGTTTCTTGGCATAATTTTTCACCGACGCCGGTGCACGGCGATCTGAATTACCTTCGCGCAATACAGGATTCACCGCGCTGCCAAGCACTTTTGCATACCTGTCTTTTATGGCCTTTTCTGCGTCATTCTGTGGATCAGCCGGATTATCAGGCACTGCATAGCCATGCTCTTGCAATTCTTTAATCGCCGCGGTCAACTGGGGTATGGAGGCGCTAATATTAGGCAACTTAATAATGTTCGCTTCTGGAGTTTTGGCCAGCTCACCTAGCTCAGTTAATGCATCACCGATACGCTGGTCTTCTTTCAAAAACTCAGGAAAATTGGCAATAATCCGTCCAGATAGGGAAATATCTCGGGTTTCGATGGCAACATCCGCTGCACTGGCGAAAGTTTTTACAATCGGCAGGAATGAATAGGTGGCTAAAGCTGGCGCTTCGTCCGTGAGGGTGTAGATAATCTTTGCCTTATCTGTCATGTGTATTCCCAGGTAATTCGCCTCGATGTTGACGGCTTCGGTAAATAAGCAATGTTAGAAAAGCGCATATTTTACCCTAGTACTGCTTCAAATTCTAAAAGCGACGGTAAAACAACCACTTATGCTACAAACTGACATCATCATGCATTACCATTACTTCCCAAACCGGGCAAAAGTTTTAATAAATAATGGCCAACATCATTCTGTTCAACAAACCCTACGACGTGCTCTCGCAGTTCACAGACGCCGACAACCGCAAAACCCTGGCCGACTTCATCGATCTGCCCGGTGTCTACCCAGCAGGCCGCCTCGACCGTGACAGTGAAGGTTTGTTAATACTCACCGATGATGGCGCAGTTCAGCACCAGATCGCCAATCCGCGCCACAAATTGGCCAAAACCTACTGGGCTCAGGTAGAGGGCATCCCGAATGCTCAGGCGCTGAAACAGCTGCAATGCGGCGTAGAACTCAAGGACGGCATGACCAAGCCTGCCGAAGCACAACTGATCGAACCAGCCGACATCTGGCCACGTAACCCACCCATCCGCTACCGCGCCAACATCCCGGACAGCTGGATTGAACTCGCTATCCGCGAAGGCCGCAACCGCCAGGTCAGACGCATGACCGCCGCCGTCGGACACCCCACCCTGCGCCTGATTCGTGTAAAGGTCGGCCCATGGTCGGTGGAAGGACTGGAACCCGGCCAATGGAAGACACTGGAATGTCCGCCCGAATTATTGCAAGCTGGTCCTAAATCAAAACCGATGAGAAACAAACACCATGGTATGGACACCCCGGGCCACCGTCTCCGCCGTGATCGAAAATGAAGGCAAGTTCCTGCTTGTCGAAGAAGACACAGGCCAGGAGCCGCACACTGTTTTCAATCAACCCGCTGGCCATCTAGAAGACGGTGAAAGTCTGATCAATGCTGTGATTCGCGAAACCCTGGAAGAGACCGGTTACGATTTCACTCCCACCGCTCTAACCGGAATTTATCGCTGGATTGAACCAAACTCAGCCGAGACCTATCTGCGCTTCTGCTTCACAGGAAAGCTTGGACAATATTATCCTGAGCACCCGCTCGACGATGGTATAGTCGGACCACGCTGGTTATCTTTACAAGAGATTTCACGGCTGGGATCGAGTCTGCGCAGCCCGCTGGTCAAACGTTGTATTGAAGATTATCAATTCGGTCAACGTTTCCCTCTTACCCTATTGCATGATGTATAAACGTACGAACTAACAATGATTACAAACAGTGACCAACAAACACGGCTGATTCAAAACTTTCCGTTTTTGGCCAACGCGTCCAACGAATTTCAACGAATCTTTTTCGATGCTGCCACCCAGGTACACATCCCGGAAGGTCACACCATTGCCGACGAAGGCTCGGAGTGTGCGCAGTTGGCACTGGTCTTGAGCGGACAGGTGCGCGTCTTCAAACTCGCACCCAAGGGACGAGAGATCACTCTCTATCGAATTGATAAGGGCGACAGTTGTATTCTCACTGCCTCATGCCTGATGAGCGACACACCCTTCCCCGCCATCGCCATGGCCGAAACCGAGCTGGATGCGATAGTGATTCCGGCCCAGTATGCCCGGACCTGGATGACACAATATAAATCCTGGGGAAGTTTCGTATTTGGACTGGTCTCCAAACGGTTAGCCGAGGTAATCACTGTACTTGAGAGTGTCACCTTCCATCGCATGGATGTACGTATTGCCGCCTATTTGTTGGCAAAGGCAGATAGCGATGGAACACTAAAAACCACGCATCATGAAATTGCTGCGGACTTAGGTACGTCACGCGAAGTCGTCAGCCGCACCTTAAAAGAGTTCGACAAACATGGCTGGATCAGCATGGGACGCGGGGAATTAACTATTCGTGATACGGATCGACTAAAGATTCTGGCGACCTCTGAAGATTAGCGCGTATTCAAATGAATGTAGTAACCAGACATTAATTTATTAGGTGAGCAATATGGAGTACAAATCTAAAAGTTTTATTCGTACGATCATTGGTGCGTTATTACTGCTGGCAACGCTTAGCCTGGTCACCTGCCAGTCGTTCTTTGATAGCATTGTCAACTAACTATAGTTTTTTCTGGTCACAGTATTTAAGCAATAATAATGCAGATTGACATCAACTGGTGGAAACAAAAGAAAAAAGAGGCAGACCTCGCCATGAGCGGAATTTTGCTATACGTACTCCCTTTACCAGTGCTTGGAGCATTGATCGTTGCCCTGGCCAAAGGGGACTTGAGCGCCGTTCTTGGCAATGGCATTGCTGCGATACTGTTTTATCTGGGCGCTGCCTCAATGCGTCGCGGCCTTGCACTGGAAGACGACTATGAGAATCGTTCACTTGCCCTGCCACCCAAGATACCATTCAAGCTACTCGGCACTATTGCTGTTACGGCGGCCGTTGCTGTAACCGCCTACTATGGTGTGGGGCACTCAATAGGCATCTCCCTCAGTTTTGCCGTTGGCGCCTTCTTTGGCTGCTTTCTCACTTATGGACTGGATCCCAACAGTAAAAAAGGCCTAAACACAGAATATGCTTATCATACCCATGAGGAAGTCATAAGTGCATTGCGAGGGGCAACCTCCCTGGTGGATCAAATCGAAGCATCCAACGTTGAAATTCAGAACCAGGAAATGCACGAGCGCCTGGAACGCATCGTTGCCCATGCGCGCAAAATACTGAAACTGATCGAAGAAGATCCGCGCGATCTTCGCCGAGCCAGGAAATTTCTAAATACCTACCTTGAAGGTACTCAACGCATCACTGAAGGCTACGTTAAAATGGCCCAACAGACGCGCAATGAACTACTGGCAGAAAACTTTCGTAATGTGTTGGTCACAATAGAACAAGTATTTGAAGAGCAACACAACAAGCTGCTGGAAAATGAAGCACTGGATCTGGATGTGAAAATTGAAGTGTTGCAGACACAATTGAAAAAAGAAGGCGTAATGTAATAACTATTTACTGAGAATTGGCCGTACTATATTAATCAATTCACCCTGCGAACTAGTATTAATAATAAACACAATAAGCAAGGACCACGCTATGACTACCACAACTGAAAAAAACTCAGATTTGGATATTGATCCGAACTTATTTGAAAGCCCCTCCCTGCCCACCGTGCAGGAGGATTTAAAAGCCCCCGCTGAACTGGATGAGGAAAGCCGCACCAGACTCAAGACCCTGGTCGATGAAATCGATGTGCATGACACACATACCATCATATTCTTTGGTTCAAAGGCACAAGAACAGGTCACCAGCGTCTCTGACAATATGCTCGACGGCGTGCAAAATAAAGATACTGGTGCAGCAGGAGACTCATTGAGTGAAATGGTGACTACCTTGCGTGGTTTCGATGCCGCCGGCCTGGAGAAACCCGGTTTTTTTGCCCGTCTGTTTAGCAAAACCAAACCTGTCGTTAAATTTCTACAGCGCTACGAAGAAGTCCGCAAACAAATTGATGTAATTACGGATAATCTGGAACGCCACAAGACGAAACTATTGACCGACGTTGTCTCTCTCGATCGTCTTTATGGTGCCAATCTTGATTATTTCCATGAACTCGAGCTTTACATCGCTGCAGGCGATGAGAAACTACGCCAACTGGATGAAAAACTGATACCTGCGTTGGAACAAGAAGCGCAAAACACAGAACACGTGATCAAAGCTCAGGAATTGCGCGATATCCGCGCTGCTCGCGACGAACTCGAGCGCCGTGTTCACGATCTGCGACTCACACGCCAGGTAACCTTGCAAAGCCTGCCCAGCATACGTGTGGTGCAAGAGAACGACAAAGGGCTTATTACCAAGATCAATTCAACTCTGGTAAATACCGTACCACTGTGGCGTCAACAACTCGCTACGGGAATTACCGTGTTTCGCTCGTCCGAAGCGGCTAAGGCGGTTAAAGGGGCAACTGACTTAACCAACGAACTGCTGGAAAAAAATGCAGATATGCTCAAGGAAGCCAGCGCTGAAAGCCGCCGTCAAATTGAGCGGGGTGTTTTTGATATTCAAGCCATCCACAAGGCCAACCAAAGCCTGATCGCCACCATTGAAGAAGGCTTACAAATTGCAGACGAAGGCAAACGCCTGCGTGCCGAGGCCATGGTTCAGTTGCAAGAGTGTGAATCTGAATTAAAGAACACTCTGGCCGCTGCCAAAGCACGTGTTGGTGATTAGCTCGCTAGTGGTATTGCGGGAGTTACTGGATCACCAAGTAGCTAAGTCGAGTGTAACGCCCAGCGAGGAAGTATGTTGTAGTCCATCTAACACTCCGGAGTTGATGCCTACATTTGGTTGAATGTCATTATGTACAGATGCCTGTCGCATGTAATCAATTTTGTTAACGAGGCGTTGAATCTCACGCTGTAGTCTGAGCCGTTGCTGGTGCGTGAGTAGTTTATCCACGGCAAAAACCATGTCTTTTAGGCTTTTATAATACTCAGAAAAACGGCTGGTCCACGGTTCTATGAACCACTCCCGCAATGCCGCTTCCATTTGTTCTATCGTATAGTCGGATTCCAGGATATCAACAAAGTCATCAAGCCGTTCAACCCGGTAAGTCAACCATTCATCTAGTGTGTCTGGAACATCGCGGTTGAGCATCATGATTTCATCTTTCTGTTCCCGAGAAAGTTTTCCTACCCACTCTTCAATAAACTTAATCGCAGCCTTTCCTCGCTCCTCTATCCGCGTGTCTTGGTCTTCGCCATACTCTTCCAAAAACTCGTTATTCTCATCGAGCAGCATCTCACGCAGGTAAGCGATCTGGTCCGCATCGAGGGTTTTTAGAAATACCGCGGCGTCCCGCGCCATTTCTTGTGCCAGCCTGACCTTAAACCCGTTAATTGTGAGGAAAAACCAGTCAATTTCTCTCTCACCAATACCGTCGGCAACTCCAGCCTTAACCTCATAAATAAAATCCACATAGGCCTTCATCTCTTGTTGCCGATGCCAGTCTTGGTGATTCTTTAAACGCTGTTTTAAAAGTGTTTTTTGTTCTCCTCTCAGGTCGAAGTAACCGTCAATTTCCCAAGTTATAAAGACTGGCAAATTATTGTAGACTAACCGTTCAAAACAGCCGGATAAAGAGAGTACTGCCATCAAAAACATGATGGTACAAGCTAAGCGCAACAATGGCTTTTGGTTGGCGATTGCAAGCTCGGATGGCACTGTTCCGGTCTCAGTTATATGTGAGGGATCGATTACCCATAATTGTTAGTGTGTAAAGTTTGCTTACGGGTTCAATACACAAATATGGTACACCAAATGGCTTTGGTCAATTATGACTCACGGAATACAAAGCGCCATTGGGCTGTATGTTTAATTTCATCTTTAACACATTCATAGCATCATTCCTTGGCGCCCCAAGATATTAGGTATTACGCGGCTAGAATAGGTTTTAAGAGTATTACCTGCCAGATCCGGCCCAAATTAATAATATTAAGCAAAAGGTGATTTAGTCACATACATCGATTAGTGCTTCGCCTACATTAGTCTCGAAAGTTATTTAGTCATACAGAGGAGACATGACAATGAAACAGAATGTAGGTGGTATGGATAGAGCAGTGCGGGCCATTGCCGGTTTGGCCATCATCGGCGCAGGCGTCTATTTTCAAAGCTGGTGGGGCGCCATTGGCGCAGTCCTATTATTCACGGCTGCGGTTGGCTGGTGTCCACCTTATGCCTTGATGGGGATGAGTACCTGCAAAACAAAACAGGCCTAAGCGGCTATAAATAAAAGCGCTGGAGTAAACCTGCTGTTTACTCCGGCCGCCTTGGGCGACGCGGTTTGCCGGATTTGTGTTTATCTGATGTCGAATGTTTACGCTTAGACTTTCCCGCAGTATTTCCAGTCTTGTTTTTATTCCATGGAGACTTCTTAGCGGATTTTGGCTTTGAAGTGCTAGATTTGTTCCCAGTCGATTTGTCCTCAGACCTGGCAGACTGATCTTTTCCCGCACTACACTTTGATTTTTCCGGGCCTTTCTTAAACCTGGATTTATCAGCACCCTGTTTAGCAGCAACTTTCTCTTTCTTTGGTTTCTTTTTGCCTTCTTTCGGCTTCTGACCCAAACGGGTTAAAGGCACAGGATGACTTGGGACAAAGCCCTCTTCCATCTCACGCACAAACTGCTGACGAATCAGGTTTTCAATCCCTGCCAGCAAACTAACTTCATCGGCACTCACCAGTGAGATGGCCTCACCTTCACGACCGGCACGGGCGGTTCGACCTATCCGATGGACATAATCCTCAGCCACATTGGGCAGCTCAAAATTGACTACATGGGGCAACTGATTAATGTCGATACCACGGGCAGCAATATCAGTGGCCACCAGCACCCTCACCTTGCCTGCCTTAAAATCAGCCAGGGCACGAGTCCGGGCGCCCTGGCTCTTGTTACCATGAATCGCCGCCGCCTCGATGCCATCACGCTCCAGCTTTTGCGCCAATTTATTCGCACCATGTTTGGTGCGGGAAAACACCAGCACTTGATCCCAGTTGTTATCGCGAATCAGATGACTCAGCAGCGCCGTCTTCTGACTCTTGTCCACTTCATAGATCGATTGTTTAACCTTCTCGGCGGTAGCGTTGCGCGGGCTTGCTTCCACCAGTACAGGATTGTGCAACAAGCCCCTGGTCAGATTGCGAATCTCTTCCGAGAAAGTCGCCGAGAACAACAGGTTCTGCCGTTGCTTTGGCAATAGTGCCAGAATCTTGCGGATATCCTGAATGAAGCCCATGTCCAGCATCCGGTCAGCCTCGTCCAACACCAGAATTTCCAGCTGCTCAAACTTGAGCGCATTCTGGCTATAGAGATCGAGCAAGCGCCCAGGTGTCGCTACCAAGACATCCACACCACGACGCAGGCGCATCATCTGCGGATTAATCTTCACACCACCATAAACAATGTCCGAGCGCAGGGTCAGATACTTACCGTAGGTGGCCACACTATCACCCACCTGTGCCGCAAGCTCACGCGTCGGTGTCAATACCAGTGCGCGCACCGAGTTCGGTTTAACCTTAGGTCCATCAGCCAAACGCTGCAGCAACGGCAATGTAAAACCCGCTGTCTTGCCCGTGCCAGTCTGCGCTGCCGCCATCACATCATGTTCGGATAATACCGCTGGAATTGCTTGAAGCTGTATCGGTGTGGGGGTGTCGTAACCTTGCTCACGCACTGCGCGCAAGAGGGAGTCGGATAATCCGAGAGAAGAAAAGCTCATCAATATTACTCTTTAATTGTGCTGTAATTGCGTGAAGACGAGTTCAAAACAGGAGGTTGCCAAGCTGTAAGGATAAACCTAACGCTAGTATACGTGAATGTGACTTAAGCCGCGCTTTTCAATCGAATTTCAACTCTCCCAGCCATATTACAAAATAATATGTAAGGAAATGAAGTCAGTGGCGACTAGAGAAAGTCATTAAAATCTAATTATCTCTTCATCTACGCGAGGAGACCCCCAAGGAGGAGCGTTATGGAAATATCCAAGATTATTTTAGCACTGATGTTATTCATTGGACTGGGCTCAAGCGGACTGGCAAATGCGGAAATGACACTGCAAATGGCCGATGCTCAAAACCCCTGTGCCATGAAAGATGGAAGTAATCCTTGTAGTAAGAAACAGCACAACCCCTGTAATCCCTGCAGTATGAAACACGAGAATCCATGCAATCCCTGTAGTATGAAACACGAAAACCCATGCAATCCCTGCGGTATGAAAAAGCATAATCCTTGTAACCCATGTGGCATGAAAAATCCATGTGCCGCTAAGAATCCCTGCTCTGTCAAAGCTGATGATGCCATCGACCCAAACCTGGTTACTCGCCCTGCTGGCACCATGCTTTACTCGGAAGCATCACAGAAAAAATTAATAAAAATGGGTGGCAAACTATTCAAGGACAATTCCTTGAGTTCCAACGGCCTGTCATGCAACTCCTGCCATGAAACAGATCATCTCTTCAATGAAAGCTTTAGCAAACCCTTCCCACATAAAGTCAGTTTGGCCAAACAACGGGCTGGGTTGAATAGCATCGATGCAGATGAGTTTGTGCAATTCTGCATGCTCGTACCCATGGAATCAGAAACCCTGCCTTGGGAATCAAAAGAACTTGCCGCATTGACTGCTTATGTTAAAGAGGTGAAACAGAAGGATTTCATCCGCATGGTGCAAGCCAATCCATGCCACTTTAAGCAGGAGACAGCAGCAGCCAATCCTTGCGGCATGAAAAATCCTTGTGCAGGTAATAATCCGTGCAATATGAATAATCCCTGTGCTGGAAAAAATCCTTGCAGTATGAAAAACCCGTGCGCAGCAAAAAATCCATGCAGCGCCAAGAACCCTTGTTCAAAAATGTAATCTGTATAGGTTTGAGGGAGGCAGAGTAGTCTGCCTCCCTCTTAACACTTAGTTCACAACAATTAATACAAGGTAGCTTGTGTCGGTTGAAATAATAACAAAGCTAATGTTAGCCCTGCTGTTCATTGTATACAGCCAACCCATAATTGCCGAAACACTGCTGACAGATGAAGAAGAAGCATTCCTGCAAAGCCATTGGTCAGACACCATCCCCTTGCAGGGTAAACCTCCGGCCAGCTATTCCAATCTGGAGAGTTCCTTAGAACCGAAATCATGCGGTAGCTGTCATGTACAGCAGTATCAAGACTGGCAGACAACACGCCACGCCAAGGCCATGGGGCCTGGTATATTGGGCCAGCTTGTTGAATTGGTCGACAGCGACCCAGACACAGCCAGAATGTGCTGGTCATGCCATACCCCACTGGCGGAGCAGCAAGACAAACTACAAGTAGAAAACGACTGGCAAACCAACAAGGCCTTCGATAAACAACTTCAACATCAGGGACTCATCTGTGCAGCCTGCCATGTACGGCAACATCAACGCCTAGGCCCTCCGCGCAAGACCCAACCAGATCAGACTGGTAAAGTAAGTGGCAAGCTTCCCCACAATGGTTTTACAGCCACTACCGCCTTCAGTAAATCGGCATTCTGTAAGGGCTGCCATCAGTTCAATGAGAGCGACTATGCCTTAAATGGAAAGCTCATTGAAAACACCTATAACGAATGGTTGCAAAGTGACTACCCGGCCAAAGGCGTGCAATGCCAGAATTGTCACATGCCCGAGCGTCGTCACCTGTGGTGTGGCATTCATGACCAAGAGATGGTCAAAAACGGCGTGACGATTACCCTTGATGTGCCGCGCAAACAATATCAAACAGGTGATACTCTGGATGCCAAAATCAGAGTGACAAACAGCGGCGTGGGTCATAACTTCCCCACCTATCTAACGCCAAAAGTGAAGGTAGAGGCCTACTTGATTGACGCTGATGGCAATGTTCTCGAAGAAAGCATGCAAGAAGCCATGATAGGCCGAGAAGCATCCCTGGACATGAGTGAAGAACTGTATGACACGCGTATCCCACCGGGCGAAACGCTGGCGATTGCTTACACTCAAACCATGCCCGCGGACAATCTGTTCTTGCATGTTGAAGTCACCGTGCTGCCGGATCATTTCTATACCCGCTTCTATCAATCCATGCTCAGCAATGGGAGTGCCAGTCGTGGTACGGAATTGATACAACAGGCACTGGAAGAATCGCTGCAATCATCCTTTCTAATTTTCGAAAAGACCGTCCCACTAACGACCAACACGACATCAGTGCCCACGGTAAAAATCGAATTGCAAGAAAAAACCAGTACCACACTTAGCACACACCTCAATACACCAGACTGGAATGATGAAAATATCAAGTGGTTCGATTATGAATCCGGTTTAAAGCAGGCACGTCAAAGCGGCAAACCCATCCTATTGTTGTTCTATGCGGACTGGTGCCCTACTTGCCATGCCTATAAACATATCTTTGCCGATAAGCGTATCAATAAACAAGCGCAGTCACTGGTCATGATCAGAGTCAATGTTGACCATACCCCTGAGTTGGCTACACGCTATGCACCAGATGGTGAATACGTCCCACGGGTGTTTGCACTCAACACACAGGGTAAACAGTTTAGCGATTTGTTTGAAACAAGAGGCTATCCGCAGCACTTTATCGGGGCAACAGACATAAACAGTTTTCTCAATCTGATGACAACAATGCTTACGTACTAGGGTTTATATATGAAAACTATTTGGATAATCGTTGCCACGCTCATTTCGCTGACACTCAGCACTCTTAGTTACGCGGAAGATGAAGATGCTTTGACTATCATCACCAAGGCTTTTGATCTAAAGCGCGTCGATGACCAGATTTCCAAGCTTACTTTTAATTTTTCCACGCCAGACAAAAAAGAACAAAAAGTTATCTACACCATGGTGTGGAAAAACACGTATGATAAAGATGGGTATGACACCAAAACCATGTTTTTTACGGAATTTCCTCCTGACAAAAAAGGTATTGCTTACCTGGGCTGGTTAAGACCTGCAGGTAGCAAAACCAAAGACGACGAATGGATATATTTGCCGGGACTGCGCATGACACGCCGCATAGCACATCGTGACCATGACCACTCTCACGACGACGATGAATTTGGCAATTCTATCCTGAAACGCGAACACATCGAACCGCGGCCACCTCATCTCGACACACACAAACTCATTGCCGAGCGGTCATTAAATGGTGGAATGTACTACGTCATTGCCAGTACACCGAAGCAGCATCATGGCCATAATGCTCATGAACAGCACAACAGTACGCAATCACCAGGTAAAGTCATCCATTGGATAGACAAACAGACTTTCCGCACCAAGCACATGCAGTTTTTCGACCAACATAACCAGCAAACACTCGACATGGAGATCAGCTGGACTCAACTGGGTGATTATTGGCTCTGGCAAACCGTCACTGCTATCGATCCGAGAAACAACGCCAAAACCGTGCTTGAAATCAGCAACACCCGAATCAACACCGGCCTGAAAGATCGCATATTCAGTAAACGCAGTCTTGAGAAAGGCTCCGGCCATCTTAACTAAATGCCCGCAGCTTTTGCTGAAAGCTCAGAAAAAACAAAGACGAGGACAACAACACAGTCACTCTGGGCGTTAAATACTAGACCTTAGGGAGCCTCTGATTAATTCGAATGTCGTCATTCCGGCGTATACCCAAAGGGCACAAGAGCCGGAATCTATTTAGGCATTGAATTTGAACCACTGGATTCCGGGGCTCGACCCTATGTTTCTGACAGTGTCTACCTCGCCCATCCGTGGGCTCATACGCGATGCTTCGCCCGGCTTGTGCCCGTTCTTTGGGTAAATGACGAATTAATCAGAGGCTTTTTAGGTGTGTTCATTGTCGCAACAGGGTTACACATCAGCCCCCTGATAAACTACATAAATTCAAGTAAATCTTTGTGTTGCCGATCGTATTAGCTATGTATCTTTAGCGATCGAGACCCTAACTGATGGAATTGGAAGGCAATATACCCGGCAATAATCGTAATGCGATGTTAGTGCCTTTAATAGATGAAACAATTCATGCACTTGAGAACATGGCAGATTTAAAGGGCACTAGTGACTTATTAAGCTACCATGTCGCTCTTGATGTGTTTGAATTCAAGGATTTCGCTGTTTGTATTCCCGCAAAAAATGCTAGCGGTGGCGGCAAAATTATAATGAATTTTGGCCTCGATACTGCCTTGGCCATAGGTAACAAAGTACGCGCTAAAATGCTTGGCACAGATGAGAATGCGACTGCGCTAAATGATGAAGTCAGAGAAGCGCTGGCTGAGTTTTCAAATACGGTTATTGGGCTCGCCACGCGCCATTTCAACTCAGCAAGTGAAAAAATAAGCATTGGCACCCCACTCTATTTATACGAAAAAGAAGACAGTGAATTTCTGTTGCAGGGTGTCAAACAAATCATGACCGTTCCTATCGATATTCAAGATGTTGGTCGTTTTTATTTCAGTTATCTGCGTAATTAACACTGGGGCAATCAATGTTAAATAAAGATGCAAATATTCTAATCGTCGATGACACCATGATAATGCGTGAATCACTCAGGCGTGTATTGTTAACGCTTGGTTATGAGAATGTCACTCAGGCTGAAAATGGTCGAGATGCCGTAAAACTTGTCGAAGATGAGAGCAATCAATTCGATTTGATTTTTTTGGATATTGTCATGCCCATCATGGATGGCAAAGCCGCTCTAAAAAAGATTCGTGAAACAAACAAAAAGGTGCCGGTGATTATGCTTACCTCGGTTGCAGACAAGGATTCAATCATCGAATGCAGCAAACTGGGCATGAGCAGCTATGTTCTAAAACCAATCAATGCCCAGGAAGGCCCCGGCATACTGTCTGATATTTTTGTGAAGCTTTGATCCTGGATAAAACTGACTCAGGTCTTCATTCACCAACGAATAGACCTGAGCCAGGCCCCCTCTAACTCCCCCCTGGCGTGTCGCAGCCTCCAATCGAAGCGGCAAAGAAAGAATTAGGTTCGGCATGAAATCCAGGTGTTAAACGCACAATTGAACCTCCCCGCACCGATGCTCCCCCACCCGTCTCAATGGTAAGATTATTATTGTCATTTCCAACACCGACAGCCGTCTGACGATAAAATATTTCACCGTCAGAAATAGTTCCACCAAGCACAAAACTCTGAAAACCGCACAAGTCATCACAATTACCCGCATCGTTAATGTCTCCTGCCGTGGCAAAACCAACCTGGCAGAAGATTGGAATACGATTTTGACGGTTGTAATCAATAGCGGTAGTACCGTCGCCAGTATTAACGATAGTGCCTGGGTCACCGTCTCCACGTATAAATCCCGTGGCGGTAAACCAGTCGCTATAAACATCCGGTGGGCTGTCAGGGTCTGCCTCGACATCGTTTGGTGGGGCGTTTTCAACGTGATTAGGCACAGCCACCTCAAAGTGAACATGGGGGCCACTGGCAATTCCTACATCACCTTCAATCCCTATCTCGTCACCTGCATTCACCGATTCACCTTCAAAGCGCCCCAGGTTGTCGGCGGAATTACGACGAATATGGGTGTACTTGCTCCATTCCCCGTTGGGGTGTTCAATCCAGATAAAATTGTTTAAGCAGCTGGCATTACATGCTGGATTGTCTCGCTCGCAACAACTGGCACTTGGACCATTGTAGCCATTGCACACCGCATTCTGCGCTTGCTGATGTTGCTGAGCCGTCGGAGAATTGACATCATTAATTCCAGAGTTGGGGCAAAAGGTATTATTTTCATCTTGTATACGACGAATAACACCTGCCCCAGCCGCCACAACAGTAAAAGGCCCATTGCCCTGGCCGGTCATATCAGTACGATTAAGCGTAGTCGGATGGGAATCATGCGCATTGGAGAAACGCACACTGGTGCCATTATCATAGGGCAATCGGTATACTCCTTTGGATACCGGAAGCGTGGCAGCATCGACCGCGTACGTGGGCGCATTAGCCGATAACAACAACAGCATACTGATAAACAGGCTTGCATAAAATCTTATTGATCTCATGATAAGTCTCCTCAACCCGCAGGCTCAGTGATTGGACTCAAGCGCTGGTGAAGCCGATCATTTTCCACCTCCAGGCTTTGCACACGCTTGTTCATATCAATCAGATAAAGCGTTAACTCCTCTACCTTCTGTAGCAGCCTTGATTCCATCTCCCCTACTTTTACACCATGCTCTGCAACTTCTTGTGCTGATGGAATATCAGGCAAATGCCCTTTCTCTTGGATGTGCGATTCGACCTCAGCCAAGCTTGGCAGGTCATACCCCGGTTCAAATACAAAATCCGACCAGCCAGACTCCACCACAATCTCTTTTGCACGGATGCTGCCATTCACTGCCAGGCGATAATTACCGGGATTCTGAGTACCAATGCCGACATTGTTCCCGGAGCGATTAATGACTAAAACATTTGTGTTGACACCACTAAGTTTAGTGCCAATCAGTAAACGGTTGGTTTCACCATTCCAACGTATATAAGCACCGCCATTGAATGAACCACTGGCGCGTTCCAGCAATTCTAACCAAGCAGCATTAGCAGAGTTATTGCCAACGTCATCTCGTATCTGCACGACAGAGTTGTTACCTTGCACTACGAGTTCATGATTAGGACTGTTAGTGCCAATGCCAAGCCCAGTCGACGTTAACGCCATCTTCGGGGTTGAATCAGCATTCTCTTGGATGTGCCAGGCATGCCGGCCATTGGCCTTGTAATAGAGAGTATTTGACGAAATACCAAAGCCATACATACTGTTTAGATTAAACCGGTTTCCATACAAAGACAGGCGGTCACCCGTGTCGGGGCTGAAATACATATTTACATTATCAGCGAGCACCAATCGATTTGAAGTCAGCCGCATCTTAAGATCAAAGATATTCGTTGCCGTATTCCAGGTGCCCAGTTGAAGATGTTCATTACTTGGCCAGGCGATGTCACCTTCACTATTATTGCCACCCTCGATAAAAACTGCCGGGAATGTTGCACCACTATCACGTACATGTAGCGTAGCTTCTACATTACCAGGATCTGTATTAATTCCGACAAAATTACGCGTGGTATGAATCGTATTGGCATTCAGTCTGGTCCAAAAGTTCTGATGGTGCGCCGATGGATTACTGGCATGAACAGACAGTCTATTCAAGCAATCCCTAGTGCATTGTTCTGTTGTAAGCGTAGAAACAGTTAATGGAGTAATACCTGAATTTGGCTCTGCGGCAACTATCTGTGACAGGGTATCGTTCACACTTAGCGGTGCTGATTGCTCATGCACGATTGTTTGAGTTTCACTGCCAACAGATGTCACAGAGATTTTATGTTCGACACTCCCACGCACCCCCGCCTGATCGTCCAGAACAAAAGCAATAGATGTTAACGGACGCCGGCCTTCCTCCTCACCGAAATCCACACTGATACCAAGCCATAATGGTTGATCGAAAAGCCCTACAGAAAATGGTTGTGTTAAGCCTAACGTAGCTGTAAACACACCATCATCAAGGTTGATCTCCAGACCTTCACTCCAAACAGCATTACCTTCCTTGTCGGCATCATAAAGTGTAAAAATCATGTGGTGAACACCATCAATGGGCTGATCCAAGGTATCAGTCACGCGCCCCTGATAACGTAGTGTGTCAGGCACAATGCTACTGCCTGTCTGCCAAACAAACAGGCTTAATACTCCAAAAACAACTGCGATTAACGTAGATGTACGTTTCATGATAACCCTCCATCAATTACTTTATTATCGTTATGAAAGTATAGAGACAATCTACGTAACATCTACGATGGCAAATAGGACTATAGTTATAAAGGAAAAATATATGTTAGAAGATTACTATCAGGGTATGACTACTGAATTACATGATTCTTAAGCAGTAATCAGACACTACGTTTGTAAAAAAATAATCCAATCAGGTCGCCTGTACAAGAGGAGATAGTAGGATGAAAAAACTGTTTATCGGTTTGGTAGTTGGTGTTGCTGTCGGCAGTGCCAGCGGCTTTGCCTTAGGTATATTGATATTCCCATTTTTGTTTCCGCCACCACCAGTCAATGAGATGGTCGTAGATAAATCAGAAAGTGAGATTAGCGCTACTGGTAACTTTATTCATGCAAATCCATCGGATCCCATTCACTATGGCCAGGGAAGTCTTACGCTCTATTCTGACCTATTACATCTGGAAAATGATTTTAAGGTCGGGCCAGGACCGAAATATCATGTCTATTTGGTACCCAATGCAAACATTACACCCGATACTGCTGTGCATAAAACCATGTTTATTGACCTGGGCAGGCTTAAAGCGTTTGAGGGAAGCCAAAACTATCCATTACCGGCGGGTATTGACCTGAAAAATTACAAGTCAGTTGTTATTTGGTGCGAGCAGTTTAATGTTTTAATCTCACCTGCAAATCTTACATTCACTCAAATAGAGTAACTAAACGCTGTGAGCATACTAAAACCCAAGCCAGCGCGTATAACATTCGCCTTAATCAACTTTCTTTTCAGGATGCAAGTCGGCCCAGACATGCTCGGCAAAATCCGCCCCGATTTCATCGTAATAATAGTAGGCAACATTAGCACCGGCCTTCTTGATCTGCTCAAGCTCGTCTTCAAAGGCAGCCGTGGCACTGATATGCCCCTGGTAGCCTGCATGTCTGAGTTGTGTCGCTGCAATTCTATTTGCTTCAATATCAGGCATGGCAAGTAAAATGGCGTGGATACCTTCCAGATTGAGGTTGTGCCATAGACCAGGATCTTCCGCATCTGCGTACAATACACGCCTGCCCTCTTTAAGATGTTGTTCCACTCTGCCTGGGTCAGAATCCAGTCCCGCAACGCGTAAATTACGTTCACGCATATAGTCATAGGCACCGGTACCAACACGTCCCATCCCCATCACCAGGTAATGTGAATTGCCGAGGCGAATAGGTTCGTCATCAGGATGGCGCTGTTTAAGTTCCATCGGCACCAGATATTTCTCCAGCCATAGATAAAGATCATGTGATATACGATTCAACGGCGCAGCAAAAACAAATGATAACGCCACCGTGATAGCCAGTAATACCAGCCATTCTGAATCTATCCAACCGTTCTGCATGCCAAGCGTAGCCACGATCAAGCCAAACTCACTATAGGTGGCAAGGCTAAGCGCGGTCAGGAATGAACTTCTGGCGCGCAACTTGAATAGTAATAATAAGAAATAAAACAGAATCGCTTTGAATGGTAAGAGCAGACAAAGCAGCAGTGCGTAACCTACCATTTCAAGTGTGGGCGAACCTGCCAGACCTATTTGAAGGAAGAACCCAACCAGAAACACCTCTTTCAAACCCCATAAGGCATTTGACAATTCGGATGCACGGGGGTGATTAGATAATATGGCACCAAGCAGCAAAGCACCCAGCTCCGGACTGAGTCCCAGGAATTCAAACAAACCACCACCAACGACCAGAGCCAATAACATTCCATATAGAATCAGCAGTTCATCATGGCCGCTTAAATCCAATAACCAGTAAATGATAGGACGTAATAGAGGTAGTGCCAATAAACCGAAGGCCCAGGCTGAGGGGGAATGGCCGCCCGCTGCGCTTAAAATTGTTACGGCGACCAGGTCTTGTACAATCAATATACCAATGGCGACTCGACCATGAAAGGCGCGTAACTCTTTTTTACTCTCTAATACCTTAGCCGCAACCACGGTACTCGAGAATGACAGCGCTACGGCAACCAGAATGACAGTTTCCAGCTTAATATCTGTGACAACATAAAGTAATATCATGACCAGCAATACACTGATTGCCATATGTAACAAAGACCCAGCCAATACTTCTGTTCTGATCAAGCTTTTCAGTCTGAGTTTTAAACCAACACTGAACAGCAATAACTGCACCCCGGCATGAGCAACTGCTTCGAGTGTTGTATTTGATTCAATGCCGTAGATACTGAGACCAAACCCTGCGACCAGATACCCTACCAGTGGTGGGAGACCGATGTAACGTACCGCAAGGCCGAAAAAAAAGGCAACCGTTATCCAGAGTGTCGCTAAAACCATAATGTCACTACGTTTTTTTTGAGGTTATATACCAGGAATATTTTTAGGAGCCTCTAATTAAGTCTGGGCGAAAAAGATTGAGATTCAAAATGTTCAAATTCGAGGCGAAAATCGCACGGAATAGCCAGCTATTGCGAAGATTTGCAACAAAGAAGTTGGACATTTTGGACTCAAGATATTCGTTCATGACTTGATCAGAGGCTCCTTGATAGAAACATTGTGCCTTTATCTTGCTGACAAGTCGATGCGAGCTGATCAGTTAGCTGCTCGGTTTTTAACCATGATAGTAATCACGATTCCACCCAGCACGGCAAGACTGGCAATAATCAACCGCAAGGTGAATAGTTCATCCATCAATACCACGCCACCAATAGCCGCAATCACAGGAACGGACAACTGCACCGTTGCGGCGCGGCTGGGTGTGATGGAGGGTAATACTGTATACCAGATCACATAGCCAAGTGCAGAGGCGATAGCACCTGAGAGCACAGCCAGAATCACTCCACTCAACGACAACTGAAGGCTTTGCCAAAACAGTGCACTGGAAATTAATACCAATGGCACGGTACCAATAAAATTCTTCGCCGTTGCAATAACAGGTTTGGCAACCCCCTTACCTCGAAGCGAATAGATACCCCAGGCCAGCCCTGACAGCATCATGAATACAGCCCCCGTTAACGATGGCGCGGCAACACCGGGCAGCATCAAATAAACAAGCCCTGAGAAGGCCAGCAGCATCCCAAACCAGGCTGCAGGTTTAAAACGCTCGCCTTGCAATACTCCAGCAATCACCATTGTTAATTGCACTACACCAAACAGGATTAATGCTCCCGTACCGGTAGCAAGCTCAATATAGGCGAAGGAAAAAAAGATGGCATACAGAAACAACATCAGACTTGCGAGCGGATCAAAGCTAACTGCGCTGCGTTCAACATGGGAACTATTGAACAATAAGATTACTGTTAAGGTGATTGCGCCACTTATCAGCCGAATGCTGGTAAAAGATGCCGCATCAATCACGGCCTCACCAAGCGCCATGCGGCACAAGACAGAATTAGCGGCGAAGGCTAGCATCGCCAGTGAGATTAGCAGTAGTTTAGGCATTCATCCCATTCGATTTGATTTTTTAGCTACGTGATACTCTGATATTTTTCTACATCGTCATTCCGGCGCATGCCGGAATCTAATCTATTAATCTGTTATCTGAATGGATTCCGGTACTTGTGCCCTTTGGGTGTACGCCGGAATGACGACTAATTAGAGGCTATTGGTTGCTCGAAATATATGAGCAGTTTTATAAATTGGTAAGGCCATAAAATAGTTACTAAGAACTAGAAATACCAGCCGAGCTGCAGAAACAAGCTCAAATCACTGGAAAAATAGACGCCAGGAACACCAGTATCAATGCCACCATATTCAGTACCGTTCGGACCCATCGGCACACCCAACGCACCCAGTAATACCAGATTATCGCCCAGGCTATTCTGGGTAACCACCTGCAACAAAGCACTGCCATCTCCAACATTCCAAAACAGGTTCGGCGTCAGCGTGAACAGCGGTGTCATTTCGATCATCAGGCTGCCACCCAGGTAATGCCGCCCCAGATTAAAAAGTTGCCGTCGACTAATACGTTTGATTAGCTCTGGATTACTGGCCAAACAGTCTGGTGAGTAACAACCATCACGTTGACCAAACCCATTGAAATAATATTCAGCACTGCCGCTGACATTCTTGTCACCCCACACCCATGAATAACTTGTGTTGATGACGAACTGCGCGATCACCCCTTCACTATCCGTGTCATTTAACACCAGGTCGCTACGCCAGACAGCGCCACCGACATCAAGACCACCACCGAGCGCGACCAATGCATCTGCGTAGTGGCGTGCCGCCAACACATCAAACTCGGCCGCACCGGCAAAACCGTGATACTTGCCAGCCAGCGTAGCCTGATCCGATTCAACAGACCCCGTTAGCGGGTTACGGCGAACAACATAAGTCGCCTGTATGTCATCGCCGTTGCCGCGCAAAAACTGGCCATACAACATATCGTCACCCGACTTGTATTCGGTATCAACCTGGGTGGGATCAAAAGGGTTAACGATATCCATTGGCGAAAACATCAGCCCATTGCCCCAACTGATGGCTTGGCGGCCGAAGCGAATCGCTGTGTTTGCACCGGTATAACCTACCGACAAACGATCGAGCCTGCCAATCACAGCCAGCTTGTCGTGATCCTCGAAGATATTTGTCAGGTCCCACCAACGCCTGTCATCATTGGGCTGCCTACCAAACAACGTCTCGTAAATCGGTGCCTGCTCAACCAGGTCACGCGTGTACTCAACGGTATCACCATACAACACGAATGCCTGGCCATCCGTCTTGAAATCCCAGGCACCCTTGTCCGCACTGAACAATAAGCGGAGATCCGAATCGAAATCCTTGGCGCTCGAACCTGTGAGTGCATTAATTGCACTATCGTCCGGAAAAGTCTGAACTGTGCCGCGTGTTTTTACGTGACCACCAAATTCATAGCGGGCTTTGTCTGCGGCCTGTACGTTTAGTGCTACGCCGAAAACGACTATTAAAAACCAGCGAAATAAACTGTTGCTCATGCGGGCTGTTGACTAATGTCCTCGACCACCTGGCCATCCAACATTTTGACGATACGGCGGGCATAGGCCACTACCCGCTGATCATGCGTTGCAATAATGAAGGTTGTTTTATGTTTCTTGTTTAACGACATAAAGAGATCAATCAACTGCTCCGCTGTGTGCGAGTCCAAGTTTGCTGTCGGTTCATCTGCCAGCACCATGGTGGGTTCGGACACGATGGCGCGTGCCACTGCTACGCGCTGTTGCTGGCCGCCTGACATCTTGGCAGGCCGCCGATCTTCCAGTCCTTCGAGCCCAACTTCTGCCAACACGGCTTCTGATTTACGGCGTCGTTCCTCGGCGGACACACCCTGCACATGCATCACGAATTCCACGTTTTCGCGTGCAGTTAACACCGGAATTAGGTTGTAGGCCTGGAACACAAAGCCAATATTGTTGAGTCGCATCTCCGCCAGATCGCCTTTACTCAGATTATCGATGCGCTTATCACCTATCCAGATTTCACCTGCATCGGGCCGATCCAAACCACCAATGGCATTCAATAGCGTCGTCTTGCCACCACCGGAAGGCGCCACGAGGCAGACAAACTCACCCTGCTCTATCTCAATAGAGACATGATCCAGCCCAACCACCTCAAGATCACCTTGTTTGAAGGTTCGGCATAATTCAACGCAGCGTACAGTACTCATAATTAAACCTTGGTAATTGCTTCAATCGGTTGATAACGGGAGGCGCGCCAGGCCGGCGACAGGCTGGCCACAAAACCCAGTAGTATCACAATCACATTGGCCATGATGACATCGGCAATCAACAACTCCGGGTAAAGCACGGCCGAGGCGCCAAACATTTCCATGCCTTCGGCAACGATGGACACATCGATCCCTCCTTGCAGTGGCACCACGCTGAGCCAGGCAAGTGCATTACCAATCGCTAGACCAATCAGCAGCAGCAGCAAGGATTCCACAATAATCTGTCCAAGTATCATGATTGGCTTCATACCCAGTGCCAACATTAAACCAATTTCACGCACTCGTTCGAACACCGCCATCACCAGTGTATTCACCAGTCCAAACGAGAGAGCCAGAAACACCACCACAATCCACACCAGTACAAAACCATCCATCACGCCCAGCATCGTCCCTATATAACTATCGAGTTCATTCCACGGCAAAACACTAAAACCGGGCCCGGTAGCTGCGGCAATATTTTTATACATGGGGGCGACATTACGGAAGTCAGGGCCGATGATTGCCACCTCGTGCACACGGTCACCGATCTTGAGAAGTTTCTGGCTTGTTTTGATTCCGGTAAAGATGAAGCTCTCTTCCAGCTGCTGCGTTTTTGCATCAAACACGCCGACTACCCGAAAACCACGGTCAGCGATTTCATTGTCTGGATCTTGGCTCATGATGACAACCCGTTTACCAAGCTCGGTGTCTAGCGTGTCCGCTAACTTACGCCCGATGATGACGCCGTTATCGGCACCGTCGTCCAGAAAACGTCCTTCGGCTATATCATCAGCGACAAAAGAAATCGTGCTTTCCCGCGCAGGATCGATACCCAACAACGTCACGCTGCGTGACTCCCGCTCACTGGAAATGACAGCGGGCACACGGACTCGACTCGCCCACGCAACAACCTCTGGGCTCTCAAGTGCCGCCAGCAATTCACCTGTAGGTTGAGGGATTGAATTCACTACACTCGGATCATCGCGATATTCAGAATGATGAATCTGCACATGCCCCGGCAGATTTCTTACGGTATCGCGGATCATTTCATTCACCATGCCACGCATCAACGCAGTCATGAATATCATTGCCCAGACACCAATAGAAACAGCCGTGAGCATAATCATGGTACGACGATGATTGCGCCACAGATTGCGCCATGCCAACCGGGAAACAATTACCATAGATCGCATCATGCAGCCCTCATCGCCTGTACCGGTTGCAATAAGTGCAGTCGGGCAGCGGGCCAGATTGAAGCAAGCAAACTGCTGATAAACACAATGCCGGGACCAAGCAGTAAAGGAATCAATTGCAGATGCGGGTAAATACGTGACGGCATGTTAAATTGCTCGGCCATCTCTTCCATACCGGGATAACTAAAGCCATTAACACCTAACACAAGAACCAGGCCGCCACCAAACAACACACCCAGCGCCAAGCCCATTCCACCCATCAGCGTTGTTTCCAGCATGATGAGTCGCCCCAAGCGACCCGGCTTAAGGCCCAGCGCCATCACAATACCGAATTCACGGGTACGCTCGAGCACCGACATCAACATCGTGTTTAATACGCTAAAGGCTACAAGAATGATCAGCACCCCATACATAAACCAGGCACTGGCCAGGTCCGCCTGAATAGCCTGCTTCAGACCCGGCTGCAAGGCATCCCAATCATGCACGACCAAATCAGCGTTGGCCGGCAACAATCCTTCAACCTTCTGTTTGGTCTCCGCGACTAATGATAAGTCAGCCGTTTTTATAACGATTTCATTGGCATGATTTCCCATAAAAAACACATCCTGAAAAACAGCTAGCGGCATCTGGGCGATGCTGCGGTCAAGATCCGGCATGCCGCTGTCAATGATGCCAACAACGTTAACCACCGCCGCGGCAAAAGAACCGTCGCGCCCGTTGCCGAGTAGCGTCAGCTCGTCACCCACCGAGACTCGCATGTTACGCGCCAGCACACTGCCAATCACCACCTCACTGGCATTAGGATCAGCCAGATACGATCCCTCCCTCAACAATCCAGGCAAAGTGGAAACACCAGATTCTTGCTCGGGCTGAACACCAATAATCTGTATGCCAAAACTACGCTCCTCACTCGATGCCAGTGCAAAGGTCGAGGCACGCACCGCGATAGTGTCGATAGCCAGACTTTCTCTTAAGGTCGCACCAAGCGCCGCGGCATCCGGAATACTCTGCCGCATTTTCATATCATCTTTATAGCCAGGCACCTGTACCTGCATATGACCGGTAAACACGGCCAAGGTGTTATCGATCATCATGGCGTACATGCCAAACTGTAATGACAGCATGAACACCAGAATAATATTGGAAAACACCATTGCGCCAATCGTGAGCCAGGTGCGACGCGGATGTCGCCACAGGTTTCTCCAGGCCAAATGCAGGGCGATATTCATTCTTGATCAGCCTGCTAGTTTCGAGGGTTACGCAAGTTGGCCAGGGTAAACAAGTTATCGTCGAGTTCTACATCGAAGTTCATACTCTTCACTTGCATCTCGGTCCAATCATCAGGCTCATCCACTTTAGACATTCGCTGTTGCAATGCCACCACCCGACCCCCCATCTCGCCGATCTTGAGTGACTCCAACTCCTTGACCAGCTCACCCTCCTGGTCAAAGTAGCTCTGTTTGATCAAGACATGATCATCGCGGATGCGCAGCACCTCCTTACCCCAGACCACAGCCGCCTCTTCCAGTGGAATCGATTCAATCACATGGACTTTATGACCATCCTTCTCGATGGTTTCGATAAGTGTATGTGTGTACTGGTCGACAATATCGTCGGCACGGGAGACATCCTTGTTGGAAAAATCGGATCCCATCCAGCTCTGTCCCATCATGGATGATGGCACTTTGATGACACGGTTTACCTTGGGCGAATAGTTCCACATGCTGTTATCGATCATCAAAGTGCCGTTGCCGCGATCTTTTTGTGGCGCTGTCACACGCACCAGCGATTTCTTGTCACCCTGAGTCCAGGCCTGCATCGACATGCTGCGCTCCCAGTCGGGGCGGTGAATGATCATCGTCATCTCACCGACAGAAGACGTACCCCGCCAATGATCGATAGACTGGCGCACGATATCGCGTGCCTCTTCTGCATTAACTGACGGCGAACTAATGATTTGAATTGAAAAAATTACAGACAATAGTCTTGGAACAGTAATATGCACGACACTCTCCCTGTATCTGGACGAGGTTGATTTATTATTAGGCATCTTCGGCCATTCACTGCATACGAACTATTCTGACATAGACTATGATGGTTGTCTTAAAATCCTGACTAAATTTAAGCACTAGGAATTCCGTTAATAAAATACCTTTTCTTATAAAGTATTTTCTATACCAGCTGTCCAAGATATGTAAATACACATATATACAGAGTTCGCCGCCATTCGGTATTTAGTCATTAAACTACTGCAATTGCCATCAAGAGCCGTTCGCTGACTACAAGTTCAACGACTGCCCCCTCCTGATAGCCTCCGTTCAGAGTTAGGCTATGACTAGCACGAGTCCCGCGTAAGCGGACGATTGATTTCAGAAGTAAGGTGGTAGGCCTCTAATTAGCTGGACTCTTTGCGCGGCCTACCTCTTGGTCGAGGCGTCGATCGACGCCCTGCAAGCGCTTCCACCTTCTCTCGAAAGCGGTCATTACCCAACACCCATGCCTTGTTCGTCGCTTCACGAATCGCTTCCAAATCGGCTTTGCCAATCTGTGCACGAAACAGTTGTCGATAAGCAGCCTGCCGTGCTACAGCACTGCGGCCAAGCCGTCGGTAGAGTAACTGGGTTGTTAATATAGCGTTGTCGTCCCCCACTGCATTGGCGCGATAGCTTGACCACGGGTAATCGCTGGGATGGCCTACCATCCCGGCCCGCACCGGATTCAACTCAATGTAGCGCATACAGGTCAACAGATAAGCCTCACTGTCTATCACCGTTGCTTTATAACGACCTTCCCACAACGTGCCGGTTCGCTCATAAGTGTAGTTGAAATATTGAACGTAGCGACGCCCAACGGATTGCAGTGTTTTGGAAAGGCTCTCTGGGGTTGCCGGGGTGGCGAGAAGGTGAACATGATTAGTCATTAACACGTATGCATGAATCGCACAGCCGTGCCGATCAGCCGCATCTTGCAGGCAATCTAGGTAAAAGCGGTAATCGCTCTCAGCCGCAAAAACCGGCTCGCGATTATTGCCACGTTGGATGAGATGCTGCGGCTGACCTTCAACAAAATAACGAGGTAAGCGGGCCATTTCGGTCTCCTCTCTGCCTTACTAGACCGAATCGTATCACGGGCAGCGAATTAATTCGAGACCGACCCCATTTGTTTGTTTCCAATGGCTATTATTTGAACAAATTAAAGAGAAGTCAGTATCTATGAGTTAAGATCTTAAAATAGGGCGCGGATTCAATTTCCTAGTGCAACCGGTGGGTCGATCCCGAAAAATACCTGATTCGGCGTTTTAAAGCCAAGACATTTTCTCGGACGGTTGTTTAGCTTGTCCATAATGTTCGTAATGC
>CALZIO010000016.1 GCA_945787785.1 uncultured Chromatiaceae bacterium | reverse complement strand
CAAGCCGCGCTTGACAAAGATTTTGTTAGCGTTTGCCCTAAACCGGGCAAACCTACACATAATTCATTTATTGCCGCATTGCTACGTATGGTCGCATAGGTGAATGCGGGAAACTTTAGATCAATTTCACAAATATATTGAACGTCTCTATAGTCAGTTCTGACATATGATTTGTTTAAGAGCTTCTAAACCAAACAGTTAGCACAGACAGGAGAACAGCATGACTAAAACGACTTTGACCACATCTTCCGGCGCCCCAGTTGCCGAAGACAATAACAGTATCAGTGTGGGTGAACGTGGCCCGTTGACCTATGACAACCACTATCTGTTTGAAAAATTGGCCCACTTTAACCGTGAGCGCATTCCCGAGCGCGTAGTGCATGCCAGGGGCAGTGGTGCTCATGGCACCTTCACGGCGACAAATGAGATGAGTGAATACACCATTGCCAGCTTCCTGCAAAATGCGGGGCAAAAGACAGATGTATTCGTGCGTTTTTCCACGGTTGGGGGTGGTCAGGATTCCAGCGACTATGCCCGTGATCCACGTGGCTTTGCCGTCAAGTTTTATACGGACCAAGGTAATTTTGATTTGGTCGGTAATAACACGCCGGTGTTCTTTTTAAATGATCCGATCAACTTCCCTGATTTTGTTCATTCGCAAAAGAAAGATCCACGGACCAATTTGCCTAATCCAGCCAACATGTTTGAGTTCTGGGCTAACCATCCTCAGTCCTTGCATCAGATGACGATTCTGATGTCGGATCGCGGTATTCCATATTCATATCGCCACATGCATGGGTTCAGCTCTCATACGTTGAGTTTTTGGAATGACAAGGGAGAACGTTTTTGGGTTAAGTGGCATATGAAATCCAATCAGGGCATCAAGAATGTTAGCAACGAAGAAGCTGGCCAAATGTCCCCATTCGGTGCGCAGCAGGACTTGGTTGATGCGATTGATCGCGGTGACTATCCCAGTTGGACAGTCAAGGTGCAGATCATGACTGAAGATGATGCAAAGAATTATCACATCAATCCATTTGATCTCACCAAAATCTGGCCCCATAGCGATGTTCCGCTGATTGAAATAGGACAGCTTGAGTTGAATCGCAATGTTGACAATTACTTTGCAGAAACGGAGCAGGTTGCCTTTGCACCAAGCAATCTTGTACCTGGCGTCGGCGCGTCACCTGACCGCATGTTGCAGGCACGCTTGCTGGCTTATCAGGATGCGCAACGTTATCGTGTCGGTGCCAATGTGAACCAGATTCCGGTGAATGCCCCCAAGTGCCCGGTGAATCATTATCAACGTGATGGCGCGTTTGCCGGCATGTGTCCGGACCATGGTGGTAGTGACAATCAGGGTAGTGGAGTGAACTTCTATCCCAATGATCGTACTGATCAAGGTGCAGCTGCACCGGCGCCTCAAACAGGTGCGCCACCCATGCCGGTAGAGGCGGACGCCTGGATCAAACCGTATGATACCGCCGAGTATGATTACTATAGTCAGGCTGGAAATCTCTATCGCCTGATGAGTGATGATCAGAAAGATCAGCTCACCACAACCATTGCTGGGGGGCTGGTGCATGCTTCGGAATCGGCGCAGGCAAGAATGTTGGCACAATTCGCTAAGGCGGATGCCGACTATGCGGCAAGGATTGATACTGCCATGACCAAATTTAGGGTAACTCTGAATAAGTAACAATATGTCACTCCGGCGTATACCCACAGGGCACAAGGGCCGGAATCTATTTAACTGCGGAGACCCTGGATGCCCGCCTACGCGAGCATGACGAGTATTTTTTCAATATTTGCTGTTATTTTGAGCATGTTGTCGTGATTATAACTTCTGGTCATAGCTGCTCTAATTATTCCGGACAGTAATGGGCCTGCGCCAGAATGACTTGTTCAGAGAATCCTTAGGTAATAACAAATCGTAGGCACGAGTAGTAAGGCCGGGCTGGCTATTGGCAGCCCGGCTCCTTAATATGAACCAGTCAAAGTAATCATGGATAAGGGTCATGAAAGCGATTGTATTAACAAAATACGGATCACCTGATTTCTTTGAGCTAAGAGAGCTAGCAATACCGAAACCCAAGGACAATGAAGTACTGATTAAAGTTTGTGCGGTATCCATAAATTCATGGGACTGGGAAATTCTAATCGCCAAGCCGTTCGTAAACCGCTTAATGGTTGGACTTCTGAAACCTAAAAGAATAAAAATACTTGGATGTGACATCGCGGGGCGAGTTGAAACAGTTGGCAAAAACGTAAAACAGTTTCAGCCAGGTGATGAAGTGTTCGGGGACTTATCCAGTTGTGGTTGGGGTGGTTTTGCCGACTATGTCTGTGCTCGTGATAATGCACTAGCATTGAAGCCTGCCAATATGACATTCGAGCAAGCAGCGGCCGTACCGCAAGCGGCACTCCTTGCCTTGCAAGGTCTTATGTATAAGGGCGAGATTCAGCCGGGACAAACGGTTTTGATTAATGGTGCCTCCGGCGGTGTGGGATCGTTTGCGGTGCAAATGGCCAAGTCATTCGGGGCTGAGGTGACTGGCGTGTGCAGCACGAAAAAATTGGAATTCGTACGTTCGATGGGAGCAGATCACGTGATTGATTACACGCGGGAAGATTTCACCAAAAACGGACAGCAGTATGATCTGATTCTCGATGTAAAAGGTTATCATTCAATTTTCGATTACAAGCGCTCGTTAAGCACCGAGGGTTGTTATGTCATGGCCGGAGGTTCTACAGCCTTGGTTAACCAGGTTATGTTCCTGGGGCCATGGTTCTCAATGACCACGAGTAAGAAAATGGGGCTCTTGCTGCATAAAGCAAACAAGGGGTTGGCTAATATGAAAGCGCTTCTTGAAGCCGGTAAAGTTTTACCTGTAATCGATAGCCGTTACCCATTAAGCGAGGCTGCTGAAGCGATGCGGTATTTTGGGGCGGGACATGCAAAAGGAAAAGTAGTCATAACTTTAGAGCCTAATAATAAAACTTAGGGAAGCTCTGAATAAGTCATTCTGGCGAAGGCCAGAATCTAGTAACTTTCTGAAAACACTGGACTCCGGCCCTTGTGCTCTGTGGGTATACGCCGGAGTGACGGTTTGTTACTTATTCAGAGCTCCCCTAGAAAACATGGAATGGATTCATGAAAGCGATTGTATGCACACAATACGGACCTCCCGACGTTCTCCAACTCAAAGAAGTCGCAAAGCCGATTCCTAAGGACAATGAAGTACTAATAAAAATACATGCAGCAACAGCGACAGGTGGGGACTGTGAGATTCGACGGTTCCAAATCCCTATCTTGTTCTGGCTCTATTTGCGAATCGTCATGGGCATTACAAAACCAAGAAAAGATACAATTCTTGGGCAGGAACTCGCCGGTGAAATTGAAGCGGTAGGTAAAGACGTAAAACGATTTAAGAAAGGTGATCAGATTTTTGCCGCCACTGGCGGTATTGGTTTTAAAGCGTATGCCAAATATGCATGTATGCCTGAAAACGGGATGCTGGCACTTAAACCGGCCAATATGAGCTATGAGGAAGCCGCCACCATTCCGATGGGGGGATACAATGCATTACATTTTTTAAGAAAGGCCAATATCCAGCGCGGACAAAAAGTACTTGTTTTTGGCGCCTCCGGGAGTATCGGCACGATGGCAGTACAGCTTGCCAAGCACTTCGGTGCAGAAGTGACCGGGCTGTGCAGCACCACGAATCTAGAATTAGTGAAATCCTTGGGCGCCGATAAGCTCATTGATTACACCCAAGAGGATTTTACAAAAAATGGCGAGATCTATGGTGTGATTTTAGACGTGCCAGGCAAGAGTTCGTATTCAGGTAGTCTAAGATCGCTTAATGAAAACGGAGTCTATCTATTAGCCAACCCCAGCCTATTAGATATGTTTCGAGGGTTGTGGACGTCAATGACAAGTAGCAAGAAAGTCATGTTTGAGTTCGCTGACGAAAAGAGTGAAGATCTAAATTTCCTCAAAGAGCAAATTGAGGCGGGAAAAATAAAACCGGCCATAGATAGACGCTATCCGCTGGAACAGACTGCCGAGGCGCACAGGTATGTCGAAAACGGACACAAAAAGGGAAATGTAGTCATCACTGTGGAGCAGAATAACAGCACCTGACAACTGACACCCAACACCATACAGCATCATGAAGTGATCCATGAATGAAGAAACGCATCGGGCGTATGATCTCGAATTCAAACGCTGTTTGGGTTCCTGAGCATCAAGGCCTGCCCTCGTTGGACTGCTGTCTGATGCAGTGCAACAAACTGGTGTGCTTCGGTAAGACGGAGTTGATAGGTCGGAGTCGACCTTATACCGCAGATACTCCGATCCACTCTCAGCGATACTGGGTACAACTGGCAGGTAAGCTGGCTATAGCAAAGATCAGGAACGAAAAAACGCGTATTTTGAATTCAAGTGACGGGTTTACGATTCGTTTAGTAGCTCCTTAACTTAAGCATTGAATTTGCTGAGCAAATTGGCGGCAAATAATAACGCGGCCAAGAATGCCACCAAGGAATAAATCATGGACTTGCGATACCCTGCCACCATGTCGGGTTCTGCTTTGCTCGAGAGAATGAATGGTTTTGATTTTTGCTGGGGTTTCGAGGCAAGATGCAAGTGTGTTTCATGCTGATCAGCCGTCATCTTCTTGATGGCGATGTGGCTCGCTAGCCGCTGGGCCCGCTGCCACTCCTTGTTGTCGATACGACCGTCGTCATTCTGATCAAACGCCTTAAGTAGATTATCTTGGTTGGTTTTCCATTGGCGAATAATCTGACGTGTGCCCTTATTTTTTATATGGCTTGGAACTTCCATATGTGAACTGAAATTGGCAATCACATATAGCGACTCACCGGCCTCAATGCGCTGTTCAGTGTAGCGGTAGCGCTTGTCGCGGCCGATTACGACGAACCCTGGTTCATGTGCGGGCGGCGGTTCAGAGGGCCTAAGTTCAGCACCATACCAGGTGTTGCACAAGGCTGTACTGACCTCGGCTAGATGTGGGTCAACGATGCACTTGCCTGTGGCATCACGAATCAGAAAGACCCGCTCGCTGACGCCATCTTCCACCAGCTCCCAGGAAGAGTTTTTTCCACCGACATATTTCTCTACGCTATAAAGATACCAAAGACATGGTGTCTTCGTCAGTGGCGAGATGAGTGGCTCAGGAAACAGGTTTTCGGTTTCACCACTAAGTTCACGATAGCCTTGAGCGGCAGAATGAATGTTCGCTGTCGGCATGTCTTCGGCCAGACGGGCAAATGTGAAATAGCGGGTGGATTGGTAAAAGGTGTTGTAGAGCAGGCCTAATACTATGCAGCTAGGAATTATTAAAGGGATGAGACTGACTAGTTCGAATAAGCTCTGATCCATCGATGTTGCCACTCGTATTGGGTGTTGAGGTTATCGGGATACGAAGCGGATATCTTAATGGAAAGCTCTAACCTGAACCGGTGTGTCTACCCTGCATATTTGGCTATGAGGTGTGTGCGTAAAAGCATAAGGTGGTCATTTCAGACGACTTATGGTTACACCAAAGCATAGTTGGACCAATTTCGGCGTAAACGGAGTTTTAGGGAATCTAAAGTGATTGCCAGAACCTATAGCAGCCATATCTATCCATTTCGGTTCAACTGAACAGCTGCACAACGTGAGACTACAAGACAGCTGTACGAATCAGCTCTTCCGGCACAGCTGGATATAATGGCCGATCATCTGATGCATCTAAATGTCGACCCACAGAGCTTTCTGTTGAATAAGTCGATTTAATTATTGCACTTAACTAGCGCGGAATAATGTCAGGTATTTTTACACTTCAATTGCACACTAGTGTCGGGTGTTTTTATAACTTGCTGAATATAAAAGATTAGATTGTTCGGTATGTTTTATGCTTGAATTGAAATAAGGTCATTTTCAATAGGGCGTGTTTTAGGAAAGTAGGGCGTCGTATATAACACTGCAAGTGTTTTGTTACAGCAGGTTGATTGCAAAGTAGTGTAGCGGAGTCCATCTATACCAGCCACCCTGTGGAAACGGTGGGCAAATTGTCATCCGCAATTTGATATTTTTGTAAATCAGCGTGGATAGTACAGTGAGATGTGAGAAGCAGGTTAGTCAACTAACCGAACAACAACGATTTGTTATTCGCTTGTTTTTTCAACTGAAGGAAGTTGAGGAGCATAAATATTATCTAAGCGAACGGCTCGGATTTGATGTTGGTTTAAACAAAAGCGCAATGGACTGGGTTAACAGCGGCCAGGCTGAGCGTTTTGCGCGTGATTTCTCAAGCAACGAGGAAAATATATTGGCATTCTGTGCCCAGCATTGCACGGAATGCAGTGCTTCACTAAGGCTTTCGATGAAGCAAATTCATAATCTGATGCATGATGATTGAAGCTGCCTTGGCTGCAATCAGCTTCATGCAAAAGAACTTAATTAGTACAAATAAAGAATAGCAACCTGCCCCGCGTTAGTGGGGTTTTCTTTTTCTATATTTATCAATTATGGGATTCGAGATCCGCGTCATTACCAAAATGAACCCAGGGTATATGTTCGGGTCTTATCTCGAAATCCACGGAATTTACATTTCCCTAACTTGCCGACTTTACCTCGCTCGTCTGTATTCGAAGGCCTTTCGGTAATAACCCACGCTCGATCAGTTCAAATAATCCTTGCACTAGCAGCGCTAGTACTGCAGCGGGAATAGCACCTTGCAGGATCAAGCCTATATCATCGAGTCGTATACCGGTGAGTATGGGCTGACCGTATCCGCCGGCGCCAATGAGGGCACTAAGCGCAGCAGTGCCCACGTTGATCACCGCCGAAGTTTTTATTCCAGCGAGAATGGCGCGCGTAGCCAATGGTAACTCTACGATACGCAGCCTGGCACGCGATGGTAATCCGAGCGCCTGTGCTGATTCGACGATAGCTGGCGGGATATCCTTGAGTCCGGCATAGGTGTTGCGAATAATGGGAAGCAGACTATAGAGAAACAAGGCCATGATCGCTGGTGGTCCTCCGATGCCAAGTAGCGGAATCATGAAGACAAACAACGCTAAAGAAGGAATCGTTTGAAGGATGCCAGCTACGCCGAGCACAATCGGACCAAGGCGTTCACGACGTGCCGCCAGGATACCCAGCGGCACAGCAAAAAGAATTGCCGCGGACAAAGAGATGCCGACCAGTACCAAATGTTCACCGGTATGCTGCCAGAATCGTTGCCATGCGGACTGTATCTGGTAGTCCACGTCCAGATTGAACGCTTGTTTCAAAAATCCTGCTGCAACCGCGGACTCGGGTTCGCCATTCAGTTTCACCTGGGCGTTCATTCTGCTCATTGTCGGTGCATCAATGCGACCGGCAAGTCGATTGAACATCGCGGCTACTTCGGGTGCACGTTGTTCGACATCGGCACGATACAGAATGACAGCGTTATAAACGGGGAAGTAATTCAGATCATCCTCAAGCGCTCGAAGCTTGTAATAGGCGATTTCCGCATCCGTAGCGTAAAGATCGGTGACATGTAGCGTGCCTGATTCAATGCCGCGATAGGCCAGGTCATGGTCCAGTCCCCGAACGTTTTGTTGAGGTAATTGGTAACCTTGCTGCAGACCCGGCCAGCCATCGGCCCGATCCATAAATTCGCTACCGAAACCCAGTACAAGTTCGGGATGGTTTTTTAAATCAGAAATAGTGCGTAGCTTGAGTCGTTCGGCAAGCTCTGCTTTCATCCCTATGGCATAGGTGTTGTTAAAGCCGAGCGGAGACGTCATTCGCAGGCCACGTTCCGTCAGGGCCTGCTTGAGTTCAGCCTCGGTTTGCAAGTTTTCCTTGACCAGGATCTCTTGTAACAAGGTGCCTGTGTATTCGGGGTAAGCATCGATCTCACCGCTGAGTAATGCGTTCCACAATACGCGTGTACCGCCCAGTTGGCGTTGATGGTGAGCCTCGATGCCTGTTTGCCGAGCCAAGTGTCTGAGCATCTCGCCTAAGATGACAGATTCGGTAAACCCTTTGGAGCCGACAGTGATGCTCACCGGCGCCTCGGCACTGACAACGGTGTTTACCAGTAGGGCGCAAAATCCCAACAGCATCACGCCTATCCTTTGTTTCGCTTTCATCTGAGTGCCTCAACGAGCTGCGCCATGGGTTCACGTTGCGCGGTGATGAATTGTTCGACGAACGGTTCGGCCGGTGTTTGGGCCAGTTCTTTAAAGGGACCGGCTTGCACTATGTGTCCATCCCGCATTAGAACCAGGGTCTGCCCAAAAAAAGCCGCTTCGGCGATGTCGTGGGTAACCATAATGACGGTCTTGCCGAGTTGGCCAAAGATAGCTTTGAGTTCCTGTTGCAACTCATAACGAATCATGGGGTCTAGTGCACCCAGCGGTTCATCCAACAGCAACAGATCAGGATCCAGCATCAGTGCGCGCATGAGGCTGACACGTTGGCGCTGGCCGCCGGATAGCTCAGCTGGGAAACGGCTCATCATTTCCTCAGGTAGTCGCGCCAATTGGGCTAGTTCGTTGATGCGGCAATCTATCCAGCTGGCATCGCGGTGCAGATAGCGTGCCATGACTGTGACGTTATCGCGTACGGTGAGATGGGGAAACAGGCCACCTTCCTGAATAACGTAGCCCATTCGCTGCCGAATCTGGAGAATATTTTCAGACGATAATCTGGTTCCTTCGAAAGTGATAGTGCCAGAATCCGGCTGAATAAGACCTGCAATCAGGCGCAGCAAAGTAGACTTGCCGCAGCCGCTGGGGCCGATCAGTACTAGAGATTCGCCGCTAGGAACTTGAAGATCAGTAGGTGCCAGAGCCGGGGCGTCGCCATAGCGTTTGGAAACTTGTGAGATTACCAGCATACACACAGTGTGCTGGATTTACCGACGGCGCTCAAGGAAAGTGGCTTGCAGTCAGCATATTTCCAACATATAAAAGGATATACTGAAGCAGTTTACGGCTAATACATGCAAGTAACTCAAGGTGGTTTTTATGTGTGGAATTGTAGGAGTTTGGGGAGACGTCGACAAATCGAAGGTACAAACTATGATCGATGCGCAGCGCCACCGTGGACCGGATGGTCACGGGATGCATGTCCAACTTAACCAGGGGGTGTTGGGTCATATTCGGCTGGCCATTATGGATCCGGCTCACGGCCAGCAACCGATTCACAATGAAGATCACAGCGCCACGCTGGTAGCCAACGGTATGATCTACAACCACCCGCAATTGCGCAAACAACTTGGCGAAGCCCATAACTTCATCTCCCACAGCGATAGCGAAACCATTCTCCACATATTTGAGGAGCACGGACTGTCGACCCCGCGGTTACTTGACGGTATGTTTGCTTTTGCCATTTCTGAGGGCGATCGACTGATGCTGGCGCGTGATCGCATCGGCATCAAGCCGTTGTACTATGGACGTCAGAAAAGTGAAGACGGTACCGAGACGATGTACTTTGCCTCGGAGCTCAAGGCGCTGACACCGTTAACCGAGAATATCAAAGAGTTTCCGCCCGGCACCCTTTACGACTCCAAGAGCGGTTTTCATATTTATTATGAAGTGCCGGATCGAGTTCCGCTGGAGCTGGATTTGGAGGTCCACACTCGTCAGGTACGTGAGACCATAGAGGCCGCAGTAAAGAAACGCTTGTTGAGTGATGTGCCTTTAGGTGCATTTCTTTCGGGCGGGCTCGACAGCAGTATCATTGCGGCTGTCGCAAAAAAATATATGCCCGAGCTTCACACCTTTTCTGTAGGCAACGAAGGCTCGCGTGATTTAGAAGCCGCACGTCGCGTCGCCCGTCACATTGGTTCTATCCATCATGAGTATGTGTACACTGCCACTGAGGTAATCGAAAAACTACCCGAGATCATTTACCACCTGGAATCCTTCGACCAGGACTTGGTGCGCAGTGCGATTCCGACCTGGTTCGCCGCGCACCTGGCAGCCGACAAGGTGAAGGTCATTCTCACCGGAGAGGGCGCCGACGAATTGTTTGCCGGCTATACCTATCACAAGACCATTACCGACGATGAAATGTTACACAAGGAACTGCGCCGTTCGATAACTCGACTGCACAATATCAACCTACAACGGGTGGACCGCATGACCATGCGCCATGCCATTGAGGCGCGGGTACCGTTTCTCGATACCGAGGTGATTGCCATGGCACAGACTGTATCACCACGGTTCAAGCTTCATACCGAAGACGACGGCCGGCGTATTGAAAAATGGATCTTGCGCAAGGCGTTTGAGGATTTGTTACCAGCTGACATTACCTGGCGTAATAAAGAGCAGTTCGATGAAGGCAGCGGTATGGTCGACCTGTTGCCGGAGGTGTTGAAACGCACAGCTTCGGGTATTGATACTGAAGCGTATAAATCACGCTTTGTAACCGATCGTTTGCGTTCAACCGAAGAGTGTTTCTACCACAGCCTGCTCATGGAGCAGTTTGAGCGGCCTCAGGAAGTGCTGGCCAACGTGGGCCGTTGGCAAATCGACTGATTATCTTTGCCTAGGAGCCTGTCGGACTTAGGATGATTCTCGGCAACTGCTCCATGCTTTGCCCTCGATAATTGCTCCTGCATTATTCTACCTTCGCACATCCCTGCGCTCGTACCTCCTGCATCCCTGCAGTCGTACTGCGGCGGCGGGAAATCGGCCCATTTTTCCGATCTTTTTCGTTAAATAGGCTCGCTATTCGCCTCAAAAGATCGAAAAAATGGTCTCAATTTCCCACTCGCCTCGCTACGAACACCTAAGTCCGACAGGCTCCTAGAGCTTTCTGGTGAATGCAATTACCTACAGGAAAAAATATGCAGATCTAATTCAGCGGAGATGGATTCAAGCGCCTTAATGCCTGCAATGCTATTGCCGTGCAGATCCAGTCGTGGTGAATAAACAGCGATACCCATTTGACCGGGCACAACCGCAAGTATTCCGCCACTTACACCACTTTTTGCCGGCAAGCCGATGCGGTAACTCCACTCACCGGCAAAATCGTACATGCCGCAGGTATACATGACAGTAAGCAAGTCACCAACATAATCTTCTTGTATCGCCCGTTGATTAGTGAGTGGATTGACACCACCATTAGCCAATGTTGCCGCCATGGTGGAAAGGTCTTCACAGTTGATAACAGCGCTGCATTGCTGCAGATAAAGACTCAGGGCATCGTCCACCTCATTTTCCAACAAGCCAAAATGGCGCAACAGATAAGCAATGGCTTTGTTGCGATCGCCTGACTTGGTTTCGGCCAAGTAAGTGCGCATATCGATATGAACTTCATGTCCTATGTAGCGCTCATACATGCACAGTATTCGGTCTAATCGTTGCGCAGGGCCTTCACCTTTAATCAAGGCAGTAGTGGCAATGCCGCCCGTGTTGACCATTGGATTATGCGGGCGTTTGGAGCGCTGTTCCAGACGAATGATCCCATCATAGGGATTACCACTGGGCTCCACGTCGACATTTTGCAACACCACCTCACGACCGTGATCTTCCAGCGCCAGTCCGTAAGCAAAAACTTTCGAGATGGACTGGATTAAGAATGGCGCATCACAATTTCCTGTCGCGAAGCGGCGACCGTCCACAGTTGTAATACAGATGGCGTGCGCATCCGGATCGACAGTAAACACATCGGGGGCGATATTGTAACAACTGCCGTCAACGCCTCCTTTGGTGCGCTCATGAATTCGTGTTAGCAATTGGTTTATGTCGTGGTCGTTGTGGCAAGGCTTTGAGTTTTGAGTGTGTTGAATTTTTGTTAAAGGCGTTTTGCATGCGCCAGTCCGGAACATATGCAGGCAAAGTTTCCTTGATAAGGCTTCGCACACTTTCAAGCCGCGCACACTTTTTTGATGCACTTCATCAAGGGGTGGAGAATACACGGCAAAACCGAATTGACCAGGTACGACCACAAGCATAGCGCCGCATAAATTACTTTTCGCCGGCAGGCCCACGCGATAAGCCCATTGACCTGAAAACTCGTACATACCACAGGTCTGCATAACCGATAGAATGGTTTTGACGTGTTCGGCAGGCAACACTTGTTTATTGCTTGTCGGATGAACTCCCGCGTTAGCCAATACCGCTGCAATAGTAGCCAGATCCAAACAGTCCAGCGAAATACAACATATCCGCTGATAAAGTTCGAGGAGGTCTTCCACTGGTCCCTTAATAAGCCCCCGACTAAGCAACAGGTAAGCAATGGCGCGATTGTGATGGTCGTATAAACGACGCGACACCAACGCATTTTGATCCATAACTACGGGCTTTGATAAAAAACGCTGTAATAAACCGCAAATTCGTGAAAAGCGTTCTTCCAGGTTTTTCCCGTCAATAAGCTCAAGTGTGGCAATCGCACCAGCATTCATGAACGGATTCAGCTTGGGGTTTTCTTGATCCTCTGAATACAGAATCGAATCAAATCGTTCCCCGGTGGGCTCAACACCGATCTTATGCAAGATTGTATCGGTGTCATGGTCTTCCAACGCAAGCGCAAGTATCAACGGCTTGGCGATCGATTGAACCGTAAACGCAATGCGACTATCGCCCGCTTCCAGCACCGTACCATCCAGGGTCGCAGCGCATAAACCAAACCAATTTGGATCGGCCTGGGATAATTCAGGCAAGTGATTAGCTATTACGCCGCCCGCATCATGTCGGAACGAGTGATACAAGTCTTGCAACATCGACTGCAATAGAGTGCGGCTTTCCGGTAGCATACCCGGCTGTTTGCTCGTCACGCTGTTCATTGTTACCTCTTGAGCCCATCAAATCATCCCGAACGATGCAACCGAGATTAGAGCTTCTTGGCGCACACCGGATTGCAACGATCGTGGTTATTCAGCTTTAGTGATATGCTGAATAATGTCTACTCGCACCTAACTGTCAGCACTTAAAAAACTACAAAAAACGTTCGGCAACGCAGATATTTTTGGCAGAAAATTACAGCTAGATGAGGAACACCATATTACTCTGCCATAGAAACTATTTTTAGGTCTTGATACCTTTTGACTCTAAAAACTCATCAGGAACGTCTGACGTTTTCCAACCTGTAATGGCAAAGTAGTATAAAGGCTCACCCTCAATTGATAATCTATGCCTGTAACGTTCAATACAATAAATTTCAAGATATTTCGAGAATATTAATTCCCGAATCATTTTTGAGAATCCTGATTCATCGCTGGCATCAAAGAAGGTGTCCTTGATATTAAACGCCACCCACGCCTCGCTCTTAACTATATTAAACGCCTCTAAGAATGCTTTTGCTGGGATGTCGCCAAAACCCAATGCTGCAACTGTTACCATGCAATCACATTGCCATGAGCTTATTTCTTCTCTTTTCTCATCATTCAGCTTCGTGAAATCCTCAACGTAATATGCATCATATACTCCTGGCCTGTCCCGGATTGTTGCATCATACGCTTCAGGGATTATGTCTACGCCTACCAAACGCGAAACACCCTGTTTTTTTAACTCCTCGCCCATCATGCCATTGCCGGCACCTAAATCCAGTATTCGCAGTTCACTAAAATTATTTTGATACTGTTTTACCGCAGATTCGAGTAATGATGCTACTTTAGAAGGAGATACGCACTTCAGGCGATCATAGAAAACTTGCTCATACAGACCTTCTATCTGATAAATTTCATCGTAGTCGTGAAACCTTATTTTCCTATCACCGCCTGATCCTTGAAGATAGAAATATACTTCGTCTTGATTGGAACTGGTTAATTCTGTCTTCGGAAACTGTATTCGATGTCTTTTCTTCATTTAAACCTCAGTTTGGTTTGAACGCTTAATGACCTAATATTAATTTAAAATCCCCAATCCTAATAATAGCACTTGCTCTCATACATAACGACCGGAGAACAATCCGATTTTTTCGGTGTATAGTCTAAATATTTCGTATTTATCCTTCCGGGTGTCTGTTTTGGAGAAATTTCCATGAGGGTCAGGAATCGAGACTTTGAACACCAACCCCAATCTTAACTTTTAGATTCGGTAATAGTATAACAGTACAGTAAGTACGCTGCTGATCGGCGAAGGTCTTTTTAGGGTTGATAATTTACCGCCAGTCCTCCTTGCGCGAACGGCGATAAACAATATGGAGCAGCCTTTCGTAGCTTATGGTCTGATAGGCAGCTACTGGCAAATCTGAGACCTAAGTACCAATCGCCCGAATGAGTGCTGACGATCCACTGCTCTCTTTCAGTCATCAATATCACACTAACGGTTACACCTTTCGCGTGGGCGCTATAGATTTCCCCGGCTTACCTTGCTCAGTCTCGATATGAAAAAAACGGATTTCCCTGAACCGCTTCCCTTGTTGCTGCGTATATAACTACAAGGACGAGGTGTTAGTAACTTACATCATTAGCAAGTAAATATTCCACGTTCTTTACAAGAGCACCTTTGCGGGTGTGATGTCTTCCACTCGCAAAGGCTTTGAGTTGCAATTATAGTTTTAAGGAGATCCAAGCTATGTCTGACCAATCTTTAACCCGTTTTGCGCCATTATTTCGCCCAGAGGCGCCAAACCCACACCAGCAACTGGCAACCCTATCTTATAGTATCGGAAGTGAAACTTATGTGGCGCGGCTGATTGAAGGGGAATCTAATGATGTGGTTAATTCAGTCTGCGCTATATCAGATTTTGGTGCAGGAACGCGTATTTCAGTGCTTGCCCTGCAAGCCCTGCTAGCTCAGTTGCGCTTATTGTTTCCACCATTTTGCCCTTGTAGTCGCAGTGAAACGTTGGAGTTTGATGTTGACGGTGATGCTGTGTTTCATCCCACTGGTGTAAAAGTACGATTTATGCCGGGTTATGGTCCTGATGGCACAACACCCGACACGGCCGTTGTTGAGGTTAGGACCAAAGAAGGTTTGACCGTTCCGATCTATTTTCACGAAATACGTCCGGGACTAGGGTTTTTAGCGATTGTTGCAGTCGGAGTGCTATTGTTTGCATCCGGGTGCTCGATTAGTCGCGTTACAGGCAGAATCAAGCATACGGACAAAGATGGTGTTACCAACGAAGCAGAAATCGGTGTGGATATTAATAGCGCTCCGAGCAAGCAGGGCGATAAGGTGAAAAAGCCTGTCACACCTAAACTGGAAGAGAAGAAATAGGCTCAGAATGTGCCGCTAGTTCGACGGTGTGTGCACTGTGGTTTGTGCACACACTGCCTAATGGTTCTACCCATGAATAGTCTGAAGTACTACAAATTATATTGACGAGCGCTCACTATAATAATTTATGCTTTATACCATTTTGATACGACAAGCTTCCCGGGTATTTTAACCTCAAAGTTATTGAACTGTGATTCCAGGCTACTTCTGAAAAATTTCCCACCCCATTTTCCGCCGATCTTAAGCAATGGCTTTTGAATCGCTCGCCCTGAACCTCTAAGCGCCTCACCTTTTATAGCGGCTTCATCGAGCCAATCACTGGATACCCAGAGACTCGGTATGCTTGCTAGAGGAAATTCTGCATACCATTTGGCATTGGCCAGAAATTTCTGTTTTTGTACAACTTCGCCATCAATATAGAGAAGATAAAAAGTATTGCCAACGTTTCCATACTTGCTCCAATCAATATCCCCCGTATGGCCGCTTTTTTTCTCTTTTTTCTCTTTTTTATCAGATGCTTTTTCTTTGTTTTTGGGAGGCGGCAGCAGTCCTAATGCGAGTGCTGATTTTATTTCTTTGAATGGGGGTGGTTTTGTGTTGTCACCTTTATCGCTATAGTGTCTCAACGTCCACTTCGATATGTCATTCATTTTATATTTGGATGTATCTGTTTCTTCATCGGTCACATCTTTTATTATTGTTTTCTTCAAAAACTTTGAGTCTTTGATCTGAGCCCTGACCGATTCCTGGAAACAATAAACAAATTCCGTTGACTCAACGATATCAATAATGTGACTTGGGGCGTATTCACTAATCAATGCCTTGAGGAAATGTTCTTTTTTCGGTTTTTTATTTGCTTCAAAAATTGCGTGAATCAACTCGCCAAGTCTGACAGCATCAAATTTGGTTTGTTTACCCAGGACCACTTCTTCGGGTATTTCCTCCACGGTAATTGTTTGAGACTTGTCTATATTCAGTTCCGGTATGGCAGGTATTACCAGAGTTTTAGGTTTTTCTGTTTCTATTTTAGGTGGATGCTTTTCTTTTGGTTTCTCGGTTTCTAATGAACCTTTAAGGGTTACTCCTAATTCATCTGCGATCTCAGCAATGCTTGCATAGTTTTTGTTTTGCTCTTTTAGCCGGCCAATTTCCCATTTATGGGATACTTTTACACCGCTATAGCTTTTCGCTAATGCCTTATATATTGTGTCAGTGTCCTTATTGAATAACTCACCTACGAATTTACCCTGGGTGATTTTGCTTTTGGTTTTATCACTGGTATTGAACGCCGCTGGTGATTTTCTTTGAGTGCGTATACCTTCACGATTTCCATTGGTTAATTGCAGTGCTGGCTTGTCCATCACGTCCGCCTCATTTTCCGGGCGTTTGTCATTATAAATAAGCATGCTTGATTGAGTTATTGCCGGAGAATGACTATTCGCCATTTTCTGAAAATGACTAACCTTTCTGGCTTGTGGCCCACTGTTCGCAACGAGCTGTAATCCACAAGATTGTTTTGCCTGTTGGCTGTGGTCAGCTATCTCTTGCAGTTTCTTCTGGGTGGTATTTTTATCAACAAACTGATTATCTACATCACAGTTGTTCTGTTGTTTTAAATAACCATTCTCATAAGCTTGATTCTGCTTGTCGGCTGATTTGTCAGTATGTACTCTCATCGTGATAAGTCCATATCCAGAATTACGTTCAGGGTTCAGATAATGTAGATCAACATGATGGTTTATTTCTCATTGTAGGGTGCATTTGCTAATAGATCAAAAGCCCGGGTTGGCGTTACCCATTAAATCTATATTAGTGATATAGCAAGTTTTTAATATGTGGGGGTGCCCCCAATAGAAACCCCATGGGGTTTAGTGCAAAAACTTTATGCGGTGAAAACAAAACACCTAAGGAAGTTCTGAACAAGTCATTCTGGCGTATACCCAAGGGGCACAGGGGCTGGAGTCCAGTGTTTACAGGAGGTCACTGGATTCTGGCATGCGCCAGAATGACTTGTTCGGAGGTTCCCTAATTCAGTGCGCACTTAAACGCCGCTTTCCGATGGCGATTTTCCTTAGACGTTGTCTTTAATTTAGGGGGGGCGGGCTGTTCTGTATTGATTTCCACAAGAAGGAGGTGTTGAAGAAAATATTCTAAATAACTAAGCTGAAATAATATTGCTCAAAGCTAATAACATTTTTCCAAAATGATTCGCGCGTTGTAAGTGATCACGGTTTTGTTACAGCACATAGTTTGGTTGGGTATGATGATAAAGTGCCTTTACATTACAGGAGTTAATTAAATGCGATCAGCCATAGTCTTTAGCTTGGTTTCCTTTTTTATTCTCATTGCGGCTGGCTGCTCCAATCAGAATCAAACATCCTCAATGGCAAGCCTGAGTCCTGCCTCATCCGGCAGGGCTGCAGACTTCCTGTTTACCAATGGTAAAGTGTATACCGTTAATGAACATCAGCCCTGGGCTGAAGCAGTGGCTGTCTCCGGCGCCGAGGTAATTTTTGTTGGTAGTGACAAGGTTGCGCAAGGACTCATGAACGATGCCACCCAAGTGATCGATCTCGACGGCAAGATGCTGTTACCTGGATTCGTCAGCGGCCACGATCACCTCATTGCATCTCAATGGATGAACTACGGTGTCGATCTCTATGACGCCAAAAACAAACAGGAATACCTGGCGCTTATTAAACAATACGTTGAGGCACATCCGGATGAACAGGTCATTCGCGGCATTGGCTGGAACCCGGATATCTACGGTGGCTATCCGACAGCAGCGGAGCTGGATGCCATTATCTCAGACCGCCCGGCCATTCTGTTGGAATTCACCATTCATGATGCCTGGCTTAACACCAGGGCGCTTGAGGTCGGCGAGATCACCAAGGATACACCTGATGCTTTGCCGGGTGTGACGTACTGGCGCCGTGATGATAACGGCAACCCAACCGGCACCGCCCATGAATTCGCCTGGCTGCCGGCATTCATCAAGACCGGTGCCTGGGATCCGGAGACAATCATCCCTGAAAGCCAGCAGTTTCTGCATCAAGCAGCAGCGGAGGCAGGTATTACAGCCTATCTGAACCCCGGCTTGGTAACCCCGGCTCTCAATTCCGGCATGGCTGCGTTTGAAGACTACATATTCGTGATGGCCTATATGTCAGAATTGGAGAATAAGGGCGAACTAAAACTCCGTAGTTTTGTACAGCCGATATATAAAAATCCATCCGCAGACCCGGATGAATTTGCCGAGGCGGCTGTCAGGCTGGCTGATCGATATAACTCTGACATGTTGGGCATCAAGGGGATCAAGATCCATCCGGAGGGCAACTGGTCAAGCAAGACCTCGTTGCAACTTGAACCCTATCTATCAGGTGAAGTTCAGGAAGAAAGCCAAAAGCCTTCACCTACCGCTTATGGCGCAGCCAGCGTAGATGGTGATCTAATGAAGCAGGTTGTATTGGCGGCCAATGCCAAGGGGCTTGATGTGAATACCCATGTAGACGGCAGCCAGACAGTTCGCAATATGGTGGATGCCATTGAGGCTTCAATTCAGGCAGGCAACACCGAGGCGCGCAATATGCTCTCCCATCTGTTCTGGACGCATCCCGATGATCTGCAACGGATCCTGGAAATGGATATTACTGTCAACGTCCAGCCCAATTTTTCAACGGACTGGAGTGGACAAAAACCATTAGCCCTGCAGCTTCTTGGCGAAGCGCGTGTACAACAACAACTCACCATGTACCCCAAGGTGTTTGCCAATGGTAACAAGGTCAGCCTGTCTGCGGACATCCCCAGTGCGCCCATTGAGCACATCGGTCCACTTTTCCAAATACAAACAGCCATGACTATCCAGGACCCGAGCAATCCGGATTCTGAGGTGTTCCCGGAAGGTCGCAAGGGTATTACGCTGGAGCAGGCGATCAAGGGTGTGACTATCTTCCCAGCCTGGCAAATCCGCATGGAAGATAAGATCGGCAGCATCGAAGTAGGGAAGTACGCCGACCTGGTCATCCTCGACAAGAACCTGTTTAACGTGAAGCCACATGAAGTCACCAATGTAAAAGTGGTGGCAACCATGATGGGCGGGAAGTTTACCTATCAGGCAAAGGATCAAGAAAGTCGGAATGGTACACTCAATAAAAACGCACAGTTGGCGGCAGCGGAGTTTTTCCAGCAGTTCTATCATGGTGGGCATTAGCTTCGGATTCTGTATTTGTAGACTACAGTTGGTTTTGGCGGCTGACTACGAATTAACCGCACAGATGAGGCGAATAACGCAAGTATGTTTTCTGGTATGTCCCACAATCTATTGATTGATAAATACGAGTTGGCGCGGTGAAATCAAAAAGCAATTATCAACTTACTTTCAAGCGTTACCTCCCAGCAGCAATCTTATTGACCGTATTATCTGCTAACGTAAATGCGGGTGATGAAGAACTGGAAAAATTTGGCGATACCATGCAGTTTGCATTGCCATTGGCAGCATGGGGAGCTACTTTTGCTCAACACGATAAAGCTGGCCGCATTCAATTTTATAAACACTTGGGAACGGCGGCAGGTATTGCCACCGTTGCTAAATTTGTCTATCGAAAAACCCGGCCCAATGCCTCAGACTCTAAAACCTCTTTTCCCTCCGGGCATACCAATGGCGCGTTTATCGGTGCCACGTTTTTAAATACACGTTATGGGCCCAAGTGGGGGATACCGGCGTATACGGCAGCGGTTATAACCGCCTATAGCCGTGTCGATGCTGAAGCTCATCATCTGGATGATGTTATTGCCGGGGCCAGTGTTGCTTATTTCAGTAACTTATATTGGGTCACACCTTTTCAATCCAATATCACAATAGCGCCGATGGTGATGAGTGATGGCGTGGGTTTAACATTGACGTTAAACGAAGGCAAATCTAAATCCAGACCATTGAGTCCTGTCACTAATAAAGATCCTAAATTTCGTTACTCGCTGGGCTTTGGCCCAGCCTATATGAAAAAGAACGAATTTACCGCGCCTACAGTTGGTGGTGACACTTTCGACTTGTATAACTTTGAAAGAACCACCGATCCACACACCACCGCAGTGCCGATGTTTGAATGGTTTATCAATGATAAAAATACCGTTGCCTTTTCATTGGCGCCCTATGAGGCACGTGATTTTGGTGAATTTACCCAGCCTACTAATTTTGCCGGTGAGACCTTCCCTGCCAATACAAGAATGCGCTCGGCCTATCGCATGTATGAATTTACCATGTCATATGATTATGAAGTTTATAATGACGGCAAGCTTGGTATTCAGCTGGGACCCGCATTAGCTTATTCGCGAACGGTATTGGAATTAGCAACCGTAGAAGGGCCTGAAATTTATGCGTCCGTTGATGACAAAATCTGGTTGCCATTAATACATACATTGATTGAATATAACTTCACCCGCAAGTGGTCAATTTTTCTTGATGTTGAAGGCATCTCAACTTCAACTGACAAGCAGATAGATGGTGGCGTGGGGTTTACCTACCAATTTGACCCACACTGGGATGCCTCGTTTGGGGTAGTCCATTTTGAGCGCGACATAGAAACAACCAAACTAACCAATCATTCTGAGTACGATATTTTGGCTCTGAGTGTTGGTTATACGTTTTTTTGATTAATACTGTTCAGGTTATTTTTTGATCGGGTTGCACGGAATCCTTGTACGCCATGCGCATTTCAAGAAAAGATAAATAAGTCTGGGATATTACTATTACTTTCACTGATTTTTGTATTACGGGTTATCGTTTTTGTGGTGCAGTAATTGGTCATCCAACATCTTTCACGCTTTCATTAATATTTGTTCGGAATTCACCTGACAGGAACACTCTAATTTCTTCTTCAAGCGCAGAAACTAGAGATTCATATTCCTTTACCCGTTCTTCATGAGTCGGCAATTTAGAATTCTTCCAATATTGTAACGTCCCGATAGCAAGTGCATGATCACTACACAGGCATAAAAAAGAAGTATCTTCTTCGGCGAGCCGACGTATATGCTCCCAATTTTCGGGAAAGCGCATAATAACTGTGTGGATATCGTTTAGCATTTTATTATTTACTAATTGTCGCTCAGCTTCACATTGATATAAGGTAGTAATAAGTGGGCGGGGGTGTAAGTAATACACCGTAAATTACAGTAACAAATGAATACTGTTTGTAAGTATTAATGTCTGCAATGAAGGTGCCATGCGAAATCGCATAAATCGCCACCAGAGCGAGGAATTAGATAATGACTGAAGGTGTTAGGGAGAAAGTAAAAACAAGAAATCAGCAGCCTAATGATAAGCCAGCCGCTGCGGCAGTGCGTGACCAGTTAGCCAGGATTATTTCCTCACTAGAATTTCAGAATTCAAAACGCTTATCCGATTTTCTTAGTTTTGTAGTTAATGAGACTTTGGCAGGGCGTGACAAACAGCTTAAGGGTTATACCATTGCGCTGGCTGTGTTGAAGCGCGATGAGAACTTTGATCCTGATGGGGATCCCATTGTACGCATTGAAGCTGGTCGTTTACGTCGTGCCTTAGAAAAGTATTATCTTACAACCGGTGTGCAAGATAGCTTGCTCATCACAATTCCAAAAGGACGTTATGTACCGACGTTTACTCAGATAGAGAAACTTTCCTCCGAACAAAAGCTATGCGGTACATCGGGCGAATCGGCATCGTTACAGCCCGGTCTTGTTGTGTTGCCTTTTTCGTTTATGCCTGAAGATTCAGAGCAAGCCTACTTTGCTGATGGCATTAACGAAGAACTTATTGTGGCATTAAATCAGTATAAGGATCTACGTGTTATTTCGGGTGCGATGATTGACGATGCGCTTGTTGAAACGTTAGATATTCGGCGACTCGGCTGTGATCTAGATGCCCGTTTTTTGTTAACGGGGAAAATTAGGGGCGTGTCGCCTATGGTGCGTGTCAGTGTGCAATTGTTTGACACAGAGTCCGCTCAACAAATCTGGGCGCAACGCTACGAGCGTGAATTATCCGCCAATAATCTGTTTGCGGTGCAAGACGATATTATACAAAACGTCATCACTCAGCTTGCTGATCAATACCAGGGCGCTATTGGGCGAACCTTATATAAGGAATCACGTCGCAGAACTAAAAGTATTACTGCATACCAGGCAGTGCTCCACCTCCATCATTACAACCGTACTTTTAGCTATAAGGCGTATCAGAATGCACGGCAAACTCTTGAGCAGGCTGTTAAGGCCGATCCTGACTATGCTATTGCCTGGGCTGCATTAGCAGAGTTGCAAATTGATGGATATAGTCACAACTTTACTGATGAGAGCCGCGACTCCGCTTTATCAAACGCATTTACTTCAGCGCGTCGCGCAGTATCTCTGGACCCGGAATGCGATTATGCCTACTGGGCGCTCGGTTTGACGTCATTGGTTGCCCGTGACAAGACATCTCTGCTCAATGCTGCTGAATCATTAATTAAACTAGCCCCGCCGCCAACAATGCTTGCCTTAGGGGGGTGGATGCTCGCCATGGCAAATGAATGGGAGCCTGGTTTATCCATATTGGAGGAGCAGTCTGAGTTAGTGCATGTCTTTCCTGGTTGGATTTATCACGCACCGTTTCTAAATTATTACCGCCAGTGTGATTATAAAAATGCGCTGGTAGAATCTAAAAAATTCGACATTCCTCCACTTATATGGAGCCCGCTGGAGCGGGCTGCGGTATTAGGGCAGTTGGGGCGGATTGAAGAGGCGCGCATAGCCTTGGATGAGGCGTTGGCGATCCATCCTGACTTTGCTGATGATCCATATCGTTATTTAAACTGTTTTATATTACAGGATGAACTTGTAGAGCACGTTATAGAGGGGTTACGTAAAGCGGGTTTGGAATAAGCCATCTCGACGATCACTTCTGCGAGGTGTGCAGACTAACCAGGCGCGCAACCATTACAACCAGATAGATTTGCCCTATCAAGGCCTCCATATATGAAATTGTGCCGACTTCCAATATTTTCGGAGTGATATCACCATAGCCTAGTGTGGTAAGCGTGACAAAACTGTAGTAGACCAGCGAGACCATGAGCACTTCTGGGTCTTCAGTTAATGATCTGGAAACTTCAAACGCTGTTGGGTCGATGAGATAGATAGTCTCATAGACAAATGCAAAGGCAAGGCCCACCATCAGATAGACATTGATAGCGCCAAAAATGGTATCCCAGGTTACCTGTTGTTGTTCAGAATAGACATCAATCGCTATCCCCGTAGCGACAATCGACAGAAATATAACAGCACCAACTGAGCTTACGATTTCGAGCCAATTGCCCTCGTCTAAAAACCATAACCAACCGCTTGTCAGCATGACGATGCCTGCAATGACAGCAGCGATTGCTTGTATACTTCGGTTGGATGCAGCAAGTACCCCTGTAACAAGCGCAGCAAAGATAAATAAGTCTATAGTGATTTGTAATACATCCACTCTCAGCACAAGTGGATAGAAGATAAGTAACGTAATTAACACAAAGAAGAGATGCTTGTTGATATGCTTGGGACGAAATGCGGCAATCTTATCTAACAATGTCGTTGCCCTTTGGCTTGGCTGATTGTCAGTCATGTTGTTCTCGCAAATATGGCTAAGTCCGAGTGCCGGACAAAAAGTCTCCGTAAATGAGTTCAAGTGCCTTGGGTGAAACGCTCAAGGCGCCGTCGAATGGATGACTTAGTGCGAAGCTGAAATACATAACGGTCCCGACAAAAACGGAGAAAAGACTCAAAAATACAATAGACGCTACGCTAGGGGGGTGAACACAAAATAAAAGCATTGTCGCGACGAAACCAAACATGGCGATATACAAGAAAAATGGTGGATCGTCCTTTGCGGTGTATAGTCTCGCCTGGCGGTGGTCGGAAATTTCATCAATGTCCTGTAGCAGCCTTGAGCGTAATGATTCCTGGCGCGGACCTTCGGTTTTAAGGTCCAATAATCCAAGCTCTATGTCTTCATAAATGTCCCATGCTTGTGGGCTGAGTCCACCTGCTGAAAGCAAGGGCCATTCGTGTTCAATCAAGGCGCGTGTGTAATCCACAACTTTTTGCTGTAAGGCAGTGGCATCCTCGCTCTCAAAGCGGGCCAAATCGTTGAAAATATCTGCAATTTGGGCGGCCTCCAATTCAACGGAATCGCGCAGCTTGGTGATATCTTCGCGTATGCTGGCAAAGGTCAGGGAAAGCAGTAATCCAAGCAGTGCGCCACTTATTCGAAAAAGACTATCTGCCACATTCTTGCGTTCATCCTGGACGGGTTTATGAATTAGTGCGCGCGCAACAAAATAAGAGACAAGCCCCACCGCAACGGTCGCTAACAGAAAAATGCTAATACCGATTAAAACAGGCAAAGTAAGTAATTGAATAAGCATTCGATTGCGGTTGTTGGTTGTGTGTTAATACTCAGCAACGATCGTAAAATATTACATACTATGCTGAAAACCACAATACAATCACAACGGTCTTAGAGTATGAGCTTCATTATTTACTTTTCAGGATTTCTGTCCTATGGCAGTAATATCATTGATTATAGGCAAATACCTGCTTATTAGCTTGTCTGTTTCACTAATCAATATGATTCATGATGATGCGTATTTGTAGTTTGGGTAGGGCTAGCGCTACGCCCTCGCCTTAAGGCAGTACTCGAAATGACCTGACATCAACCTCATCCGATTCAACCTTACCCTTTATCTCGATGTTCTGGTTCAATGGCAACGGCGGTTGTCTTTCCCATTCGAGTTTAATACTGCCGGGCGGCTGGCCTGTACCCGAATCTATTCCGGTGCCATCGCTGAATAACCAGTCTTCTGAGTTGAGTTGTGCAACTGCCTGTCCTTGCATAACGACTAATTGCCCACGCAACCCAGGGTTGTTTTGCACTTGTTCCACTGTTGTGATCCAGCCAGTGGGGGGTGGCGGTGATACACCACTACCTGGGCTGCCATCATCATCGTCGTCGATTTTGATGTAACGGGCAGTGAGCTTAGTACCATCCCAATTGCCAGATACATCCAACTCTTGACCTACCTGCAATTGTCCGGCGTTACCGTTAATGAATGTCGCGCTGCTGACACCTTGTACGGTTAATAAACCATTTGTTACGTAAAAATCCGCTTCATCAACACTTAGGGCCAATTCATCTGCGGTGACAATGGTGACGACATCGCCTTCCGCTTCGGCCAGGCCGGCCGAACCACCGCCACTATTGCCACTGTCATCGTCAATAGTTACATAATCGGCACTGATGCTGATGTCAATCGGGTTGTAACCGCCATTGACATCAACTTCCTGACCCACTGCTAAATCCGAGACGCTTGCTAGCGCACCACCGGACTCTCTTATGATCGTGGTGTTTGTTCCCAGGTTAACCGTGATGGTTTGCCCGCCATCATCCTGTCTTAGCGTGAAACGGTTGCTTCCGCCGCCACCGACAATGTTAATCCCCAATGCCGTGATTGTGCCTTCTACCTTGGCGTATACGGTTGGTAGGCCCAAGACATCGCTGGGGCCTTTATATACCAGAGATGGGGTAACCACATTGGTGCTACTGTCATAGCTGAAATTGAGCAGGTCGAAATCGATGGCAAAGCCGGTCACTTGTTCCGCTTGGACTTCGAGGCTACCTGTTATGTCGATCACTTTATCTGCGCCATTACCGGTAAAGACGGCGTTGATCTCACCACCGGTATTGGGAATCAATTTCACCTGGTCGGCAAGAGTAACTGAGAATGTGGTGTAGCTGCCTGGTGCCAGCGTTTTTGCAGCCACCAGGCGACCCACCGAATTTAGGTGTTTAAGATTGAGTACCTCGCCATTGGTATTGCTGAACAGCGTCACTTGGGTGCCGGTAGATGAGGTAGTGCTGATCTGTTTCAGCTGCACCCAAACTGCGCGGTAATCTGTGGACACACTGTCAGTAATAAACACCGACACCGTTCCAGTAGTGCTTGTTGATGCAGGGTTAATAGGGTTTGTAGGTGCAGTACCACTACTTTTTTTACTACATCCAATGGTCATGGTAGCTAACAGGACTGCCATAAATATTATGAAAAGTCGGTATATCATCACACTCTTCCTCCATGTTGGGTATGTTCTTGCAGTCATCAACATTATCGAGAATGAAATTGATTAAGCATTAATATTTGTTTCCAACCTGGCGGTGACAAGCCGAATCATAATCCACTCTATGCTTATTGAATACTGATTGAATTTAGCATGGCATATGTTGTAAGAAGAGAACAGTAAATTACAGTAAATCGCATTGATCAGAGTTGAGGCTTTTATCAGAATTAGGTAATGGAATATACTTATTAATCAGGTTGTTGTTAAATTGACCACAAGAGTTCTTTGGCCTAGTATCTTTCAAATATGAACTTTACTTATGGAGCTACTGTTATGTGGTATACACGGCTATTGGCAGTTGGAATTCTCAGCAGTATTTCATCAGTAGGATACGGACAATTCTATGAATATGATCCGGATGATCCCGCCCATCAGTCACCTGTTAGAAAAGGCGAAAAAGCTGTTATTCCACTCGACACCGATGATCCTACTTATAATTTATGGCAAACACCACGGGACGATATCTCCGAGGGCCGTAAACCGGGTCCTATCAATATTCAGCGATTTGCTGGTGGTGCAGGGTGGCAGGGAATTCCCACCTTTTTTAAACTGCCCATCGCGTTAACACCAGAAGACCTGGAAGCCGGTGATGTCGACATAGCAATCTTTGGTGCTCATACCGATATGGGTGGTGGTTATCGCGGCGCCGCCTGGGGACCAAATGCCCTGCGGGCTTCACCCAGCACAGTGGGATGGGGTGCATTTGCAATGGATCATATGCTGACACTGGAAAACCCTTTCAAAGAACTCAATATTGTGGACTATGGTGACGCACCGACCGATATGCTGAGCACGGAACGTTCTGTCCATGCTATACGAGAATTTGTGCGTCAAGTTGTAAACGTTAAAAACAAGAAGGACAAAAATGTCATTCCTTTCATCATTGGTGGAGATCATTCACTGATGTATCCGGATGTGGCTGCATTAGCCGACGTCTATGGTAAGGGCAATGTGGGCGTAATACATTTTGATGCCCATTATGATGCGTCAAAGTATTTCATGGGACATCTCATTAGCCATGGGCAGCCGGTTTATCGACTGATAGAGGAAGGACACGTTTCGGGTAAAAATTTTATCCAGGTCGGGTTGCGTGGCTATTACCCCGACGCAGAATCCTTCGAGTGGATGCGAAAGGAAGGTTTTCGATACCACACCATGGCAGAGGTAGAGAAGCGAGGCTGGGGTCCTGTAATGGAGGACATTATCGCTGAAGCCAACGACGGTCCGGAATATATCTTCATTTCCTTTGATATTGACGTCATGGACCCGGCATACACACCGGGAACAGGCACCCCGGAATCCAACGGACTGACGCCCAGAGAAACCTTTCCACTAATACGCAGACTCTGCGCAGAGAGTAATGTGGTGGGATTTGAGTTGGTTGAGTTATTGCCATACCGCGAAGATGGCTATACAACTGTTCTAAACTCCGAGCGCATCGTACGTGAATGCCTGGTTGGTATTACCCTGCGCAAGAAAGGAATCGACGTGAAACATTACTTGGCTCCAAACACGGTCGACGATGGTCGAAAATAATGGTTTGATGAGGTACTACTAATCGGTTTGATTAAAGACAATTCGTGAATAATAAGTTAAATAAACACAATGTGTTCAGGATGGCGTGATCAGAGCCCCCTTAAAATATTAGTTTCAACGCTGCCGTTCCAGCATCTTGTACATCAAACCACTCAGCAGGTTCAGTTCGGCCAGATGCCATTTTATAGTGCGCTTGGATCCAAATAATTGTCAGTACCCGGAAGGTTTTAATTTCATTAACCACATTTGAATGTAGGTCATCAAGTTCGCGGTGGGTAGCGCGATACGACTGCCAGTCTGGCTCAATCTCACGACCGATTGTATGCATGGTATCGAGACGTTTTAGAAGATGGTCTGCTATGGCCTTGGTTTGTTTGTAGTCTGGTGTGCCTGTGGGAACCAAATCTTTATTCCAGATGGCTTTATTGCTGCGTAGATCTTCATAGGCATCCTCCTCACCGATGAAGACTCGGTAAGTATCTTTAAGCGCACCAAGTACATTGTACTTTTCCTCTTCAAGAATTTCCTGGTACTCAATTACCTTGGCATACTCCTTGTCTATTCTGGAATCCAAGTTTAGTGCGACTGCTTCTGTTTTTTCTTCGAGCTCTGTCAGGATTTGGCTCATGTGTATCCCTAAGGCATACAATAAAGTTTGGGCAGCTTTGAGTGATTCACGAAACGTTTTTTGTGCGCGGATATTATCGACTAATTTTTGATGGCGAGCCTGATCCATGTCAACCCACTTTAATTCATCCTTAGTAATATCCTCAAGCCAGTCTGCATAGGCCGTTATTCTCTCGGCATCTGTGTCAAGTGTTTCAGCAATCGTCACCAGGTTGAGGGAATATATGATAATGCTTTCGAATACGGCAGTTACCTCAGTTACAAGTTCATTCAGACGCTGCTCATCGGGGTCAGTTGGGTCAAAGTATTCTCGTGTATAGACTGTGGTATCTCGATCCATAGAGATGTTGGCAGAACTCAGCATTGAGATGGTTTGATCAGCGAAAAAGCTGACATCAGCCACGGTGCTGGGTGTTAGTTTGTCATTTAAAGTGGCACAGGATGATAGTAATAGTGCGAAGCTGAATCCGGTCAGGCAGCCTGCAAATCCTTTACGTGGTTTTTTAACCACGGTGACGTAATTTTTTGAGTGCATAACCGAAAGTCCCTTTTCTACGCTAACTACTAAATCAGTTTAGAATAGCCATGCCAGACCCGCAATAGCGCAGCTTGTTGCTCATTACATGCTTATTATTACTTAACCGGGAATGAATAGATATTTCGCGACCTTCTTCATCTGTTTGTTAGAGATGTTTTTACACTCGGTTGTTGTGAATGTATCCGCTGGAATCTCGTCTGGCTTTAGTTGCTCAATCGACGTAATAGTGGCTCTTTCCGTACGCTCTTGTTCTTCATTTTTTATGACATTGATTAAACGTATCAGGGATTCCTGTTTAAGAATGGTGCCGCCAATCTTGTCGACTTGTGCCTTGAGAAGATCATCTAGTTGTTCATGACCGGTTTGTATCATGGCGTTGAACCACTTGCGCTCAATTGGGTGGACTTCAATTTGTGGCGTGTACCAGAGCTCGTCAGTGATCTCCAGGGTGTATTCAAATTTCTTGAAAAATATTCTGGCCCTGACGGTGACTGATGACACCAGCCGAATATGGGTGGTGGGGTAACCTAAGATATCGGGCCCGGGCTCCTCCAGCACTTTTTCAACTTTTGGCGGATCTACATCAGCGCCAACCAATCTATCCAGGCGGGTGATCAAGGCCCCAATCTCGCGGAAAAATTCGGTTGTATTTATTTTTGAGCAGACAGGGTCGCCTTCAATTCCGGAAGTTATCCACGTTTCACCACCATCCAGGGTGAGCAGGTAAGGTGTGTCTGGTTTCTTTTCGCCATCAGCACCACGAATTTCTATGCGTGCCTTATCGCCATCCACAGTGGCGATTTCAGTTTCTTTGATGACGGTATCGTCTTTAGTGACTTCATAGGCATAGGTAAAACGAGTTGCGGCATTAAGCTGAAAGGTCAGAAGAAGAGCAATAATCCCATAGAGCCATTTGTAATTTTGCATAGCCACCACCCTTTTGAATTATCGTAATATTTTTCAGGCATTCCAAATAACTGGAATGCTAAACGCACAATAGTAATACCGATAGGTTAATAATAGGTAGTTGTGATTAAAAATTCATCTACTAGCGATTCTATGTCTTGTTGGCTATAGATAATTAGGGGTTGAGTATCCCTAATAAATATTAATGGTGTGGCAGCTGCCTAGTATTTATGTGGTAATACTGGGTATGATAATCACATAAAAAACTCGATGCAGAACAGTGACAGTCAAGCAATCGATTCATGGGTGACTTTTTCTGAAATAGATTGCTAGGGAATCTCTGAACAAGTCATTCTGGCGCATGCCAGAATCCAGTGACTTTCTGAAAACGCTGGACTCCGGCCCTTGTGCCCTTTGGGTATACGCCGGAGTGACGAATTGTTACTTATTCAGAGCTTCCCTAGTTACGTTGGGTGAATGTTCCTCTGTACAAAGGGATAAAACAATGAAGATATATCAACAAAAACAGTCGGCCAATATATTCTTCAAATCCGATAGTTATCCCGTTGACTTAAATAGAATGAAAAGCATGCTCTATCGAATATTCGCTTGCTTGCTGTTATTGATGGTTATAGTTCCGGCACATGCGGACACGAGCAATTCGAAGCAGATTGATAATCCATGCCAGATCCCAAAAAGTGAAACACTTACACCACCGAAGGTGGATGGCGAACCCGTTGAAGTCAGTATTGGTATTTTTATTATCGATATAATAGAACTCAATGAATTAAAGGGAAGCTTTAAGCTGGATTTTACGGTCGACGTGTATTGGCTGGATCCGAGGCTCAGTGCCGCAGCAAGGGGAGGGCCGCTTAGCCAATGTCATCTTTCACGGGATCAGATTTGGTTTCCAGCTATACAAGCTATTAATATCCGTAACCCAAGTCATTTCATTCTTGAGGATATAACGGTCAATGACTCTGGCAGGGTGAGTTATTATGCCCGTGTTCAAGCCAACCTGGCGTCGCCGTTTGATTTGCATGAGTTTCCTTTTGATAACCAGGCGCTGAAAATCAAGTTGGCGTCTTTCGTCTACGGTCCCGAAGATGTGATCTTTTTGGAAGATACTAAATACACTGGCATGCTGGGTGGTATTGAGCTGGCGGGCTGGTCAATTCTTGGTAGTCGCACAAATGTAGATCTGGCACCCATCACTACAGGCAACGGTGATTTCAGCCAGATGCATCACGTTATCTCTGTGCAACGCAAAGCGGCCTATTATATGTGGAATTATGTCGTGCCATTGTGTTTTATCGTGCTGATGGCCGGCAGCGTATTATTTCTGGACCCAGAGTCCTTCGGGGCGCAAATTGGTATTACAACCGCCGCTGTGTTCACCCTGGTAGCCTTTTTATTGGGTTTGCGCCAAGGATTACCTCAAGTGGCATACCTAACCCGTATGGATGAGCTAGTTTTGGCGGCAACCGTATTGGTTTTTTTATCCTTTGGCGAGGTGATTTATGCAAGCCGCCTAGTAAATAAGGGGCGTAGCAATCTGGCGCGCCGCGTCGATTTTCACGCACGCTGGGTATACTTTGGCATCTTTGCAGTGTTGTTGTATGTGATCATTATTGCGCCGATGATTTCATAGTAATTATTGACTGAACAAGTGATGCGGGAACTTGGGTTTGATAAAAATCTTCACTAATATTAATGCTGTGGTTGATATAAAGCGCTGGGGTAACAACTGTTAATCTAAAAGGTCCGGGCAAGCTTATGATTACATGCGGAAATTATTGTATAAGAGTAATCACGGTTGTTGTATTGGCCACAATCTTTACGCCTGTCTACGCCGATGAAGATGGCGGCGGCGATTTGCGTTCGGCAGTGCAAAACCCCATCAGCTCGCTTATCAGTCTACCGTTTAAGTTTACCTTTGATTACGGCGCGCCGGATGGTGAGGCAACCATTCTCAATATCCAGCCGGTAATACCGGTGACGGCGGGCGACTGGAATCTGGTCAGCCGTGTCATTGTTCCTGTCATGGGTTTGGATGGCACTGTGAATGGATTACCAGAAAATCCCAGTCCTATTCCTAACGTGGGCGATGTAAACGGACTGGGCGACATCAACTATTCCCTGTTTTTTAATCCGGTCAAGCCAGGCAAGCTGATCTGGGGCTTAGGGCCATCCATCAGCTTCCCAACCGCCAGTGATGATGCGCTGGGTACGGGCAAATACAGCGGGGGTGTGACTTATGTGGCACTGACCCAGATTGACTGGGGCACCGCGGGGGCGCTGTTTCGGCAATTGTGGTCATTTGCCGGTGATGATAATCGGCAGGATGTTAGCCAGTTTCTGTTCGAGCCGTTTGTTAACTATAACCTCGATAAGGGCTGGTTCCTGATCTCTGACATGGTCTGGACAGCCAATTGGGAGGCGGCATCAGGGCAGAAGTGGACCATACCTGTCGGGGGTGGTGCTGGCCGTGTGTTCAAGATTGGCAATCAGGCCATCAACGCCCGTCTTGAGGCCTATTACAACGTGGAGCGGCCGAGTGGCGCGCCGGAATGGTCCTTTAGTTTTACCTGGCAGTTCTTGTTTCCGAAATAATCAGCATTCATTTTTGATCTTTTATAACTAGAGAGGCTGGTAGCGATGGATCCCGTACAACATTTTGATTTACTAAAGTGCACATCAATATTGGCATGAATTGAAAATTAAGTACTAAACTAAATAAGGCACGGCACTCTCATAAAAGCAATCAGACTCAGTGTTGATCCAATAAAAGGATGAAAGGAGAGGGAAGATGCATGCTAAGTCATTTAAGTTGTCCATGAAATTAACCAGTTTAACTGCCGTAAGCTTGGCTCTTTGCAGCGCCACTAACGTAATGGCACAAACCGCACTGAGTCCGGACAAACAGGATATTCCAGAAGCCCAGAAAATCTATTCACCATATGTCGAGCGCACGGTTCAGGATAAAAATTTTGCTGAAGGGTTATTCTGGGGCGATACACATTTGCATACTTCTTATTCCACCGATGCCGGCATGATTGGCAACAAACTTGGTCCGGAGCAGGCCTATCGTTTTGCGCGCGGTGAAGAGGTTATTTCCAGTACGGGTCAACGGACCCGCCTGATTCGGCCGCTGGATTTTCTGGTGATATCAGATCATGCGGAAAACCTTGGCCTGTCGCCCATGATTACCGAATCCAACGCTGAATTGCTTAAAACAGAATACGGCAAGAAGTGGCACGACATGGTTAAGGCGGGCGAAGGTTATGAAGCTTTTCGCGAGTGGGGTAGTTCCATCTTCGAAGCTGATCGGATCAATAGCAAAAAAATGCAGCGCACGGTTTGGGATCGCCAGATTGAGGCCGCTGAGCAATATAACGAACCCGGACGGTTTACTGCGCTGATCGGGTTCGAATGGACCTCACTCAATAACATGGATGCGCCAAGTAATCTCCACCGGGTTGTCATCTTTAAAGATGATGCTGACAAAGTCAGTCAGGTGCTTCCTTTCTCTGCGTTTGATTCGCAGGACCCTGAAGATCTGTGGAAATATATGGCCGAATTCGAGAAGAAGACCGGCGGTAGTGTGCTAGCCATCCCTCACAACGGCAACCTCAGCAATGGTTTGATGTTTGCCGTCGAGCGTTTGAATGGAAAGCCGATCGACAAACAATATGCGGAAACACGTATGCGTTGGGAACCATTGTACGAAGTCACGCAAATCAAAGGCGATGGTGAAGCGCATCCAAAGCTCTCACCTGAAGATGAGTGGGCTGATTACGGCACCTGGGACAAGGGTGACATAGCGGGTGTTAAGCCAAAGCTGGATGATATGTTGCAGTATGAATACGCCCGCTCCGCACTCCAGATCGGTCTACAGCAAGAACAAAAAATTGGTGCCAACCCGTTCAAATTCGGCATGATCGGTAGCACCGATGCGCATACTTCTCTCGCATCGACTCGTGAGGAGAACTACTGGGGCAAGTTCGCAGGAACAGAACCAGCGGCGGACCGCTACGAACATTACGTGATCAAGGCATTTTCAGGCGATGATTCGCTATCCACCTTTGCCTGGGAAGAAGTCTCTTCAGGGCTCGCCGGTGTCTGGGCACGAGAGAACACCCGCGAAGCTATCTTTGATGCCATGCAGCGTAAAGAAACCTATGCCACCACCGGTACGCGTATTGCCGTGCGCTTCTTCGGTGGCTGGGAATATGAAAAAGATGAAGTCTACAAACCCAACGCGGTTGCGATTGGTTACCGCAAGGGTGTGCCGATGGGGGGCGATTTACCCAAACCACCAGAAAGTAAAAAAGCACCCGTGTTTATGGTGGGTGCGCTCAAGGATCAAGCGAGTGCCAACCTCGACCGTATTCAAATCGTTAAAGGTTGGGTGGATGAACAAGGCGAGCGTCATGAGAAGATTTATGATGTGGCAGTCTCTGATGAGCGCAAAATTGGTAAAGATGGCAAGGCAAGCAAGCCTGTTGGTAATACCGTCGATGAAAAAAATGCCACTTACTTGAATAACATTGGTGATGCTGAACTGCGCGCTGTGTGGAGTGATCCAGATTTTAATCCCAAACACCGTTCTGTTTATTATGCTCGTGTACTGGAAATCCCAACGCCCACCTGGCAGGCCTATGACGCCAAGTTTTATGGCACCACAATGCCAAAACAGGTGCCGTTGAGTCATCAGGAGCGGGCTTATACCTCACCGATTTGGTATACGCCCTAGGCGCCGAGGCAAAGAGGGTGATTGAGGCTCGTATTTAATTTAAATGAGGAAGATACCAATGAAAATAAGTCTTAACGTCATTACAAATAAAGCTTCGACGTTAGCAGTCTCGGCGGCGGTCCTACTTGTTATGGCCCATCCCGGCTTTGTTCATGCTGATTATGCCGGCAGCGTTCAGGAGGAGGATGTCAAAGGGGCAATTGAGGCTCCGGGCTATTCGCCTTATGCGCAACGGCGTTTCCCGACACAGGTCTACTGGGGCGATACACATGTGCACACCGATAATTCGCTGGACGCACGAGGTTTCGGCGTGACCCTCGGGCCGGAAGAGGCTTTACGCTTCGCACGCGGCGAAGAGGTTACCACCAGCCACGGATTACACTTCAAACTTTCACGTCCACTGGACTGGCTGGTCGTGGCGGATCACTCGGACGGCATGGGTGCAATGAAAGAGATCATCGCTGGTAATCCGAATCTGCTGAAAGATCCGGAGGTCAAGAAGTGGTATACGGCCATGCGCGCAGGCGGTGATGCCGCCTTCGAGGCAACAATGAATGTCATCAATGCCTTTACCCAGGGAACGGTTCCGGACGTTGTTCTGGATCGGACATTTCAACAGACGGTATGGGATGATTACATTGACATCGCCGAACGTTTCAACGAGCCGGGCCGCTTCACGGCCATGATTGGCTACGAATGGACTTCGACAGAGAAGGGCAACAACCTGCACCGCAATGTTCTTTACCGCGATGGCGGCGATCGGGCTCGCAGGATGGTGCCTTACACAACAGCCGAGAGCTTCAATCCTGAAGACCTCTGGAAATGGATGGCCCGTTACGAAGAAACAACGGGCGGGCAGGTGCTTGCTCTCGCTCACAATGGCAATATGTCCAACGGGATCATGTTTCCCGTGGAGACAAATCCAGCGACAGGCAAGCCGCTTTCCAAAGATTATGCGAAGCAACGTGCCCGCTGGGAGCCACTCTACGAGGTCACTCAGATCAAGGGCGATGGTGAGACGCATCCATTGCTTTCGTCAGAGGATGAATTTGCCGACTACGAAACCCTGGCGCTCGGCAACCTAAATCTCACGGTGCCGAAAGAAGATAACATGCTGCAATATGAATACGCTCGCGAAGCCCTCAAGAATGGACTCAAGCTGGAGGCGAAGCTTGGGTCCAATCCTTATCAGTTCGGCATGGTTGGCTCCAGCGACACTCACACGGCCCTTGCTGCTGTCGAGGAAGACAACTACATCGGTAAACATGCCGGCACTGAGCCGTCGCCCGAACGTTGGAATCACCCTATGGCGAAGTTTCAAGGTAGACAGTACGAAGGTTATGCCATGGCGTCCTCGGGTTATGCCGGCGTCTGGGCCACTGACAATACACGTAAAGCACTTTTCGACGCGATGAAGCGCAAGGAAGTCTATGCCACCACCGGGCCACGGATGCTGGTGCGCTTCTGGGGTGGCTGGGACTTCGTAGCAGCAGATGCCCAAGGCCGTTTACCCGCCGCGGTCGGTTATGCCAAAGGCGTGCCTATGGGGGGCGAGCTGACAACGGCGCAGGACAACAAGTCGCCAACCTTCCTAGTCGCCGCGCTAAAAGACCCTTACGGCGCCAACCTGGATCGCATCCAGATCGTCAAGGGCTGGCTGGATAAAAAAGGCAAGACCCAGGAAAAGGTCTATGACGTTGTCTGGGGTGATGCAGGAACACGCAAGCCCGATGCAAACGGCAAGCTGCCCACTGTAGGCAATACGGTAAATGTAGAAAACGCCACCTGGACCAATACTATCGGTGATCCCGAACTAATCACTGTATGGAATGATCCAGACTTTGATCCCGCACTTAAGGCGTTCTATTATGCGCGTGTGATCGAAATCCCAACGCCGCGCTGGACGGCTTACGATGCCAAGCGTTTTGGTTTGAAAATGTCGAAACAGGTGCCCATGATTACACAGGAGCGCGCATATACCTCGCCAATTTGGTATACGCCGGAGCCTTAAGAATAATTGGGTGTATTGTATCAGCGAGTCGACAGGTGAAACATTCACTAAACCGCGTAGTTTAATGGATTATACAATGAGGTTAGCTGATAGGTTTTATGATTGTTGCAGTCACTATTTAAATGTACTAATGATTATACAGGGGTAAAGATGATGAAGACGTTTAAGCAAACAAGGTGCTATTCAAATCCTGTCAATAATATAAAAGGCTCTGTATGTTTACTGTTTGGAGCTACGTTATTGGCCACCAGTTCAGTGCAGGCCGCCGAGGACTGGATCAAGCCTGGAGAGGATAAAATAAAAATATCACTGGGTGTGTTTTTTCCCTCTTTCGATACCTCATTGCGCGTTGATAATACAGAAATCGATCTCGGCTCGGATATTAATCTGGAAGACGATCTCGGCCTAAACTCGAACGAAACAACATTCTGGGTTGGTCTTGATTGGCGTATTGCCTCCCGCCACCGGTTGTCGTTAGGCAATTTCACTTTTAGTCGTGATGCCTCAGCCACTGCGCTTAAAGATCTTGAAATTGATAACGAAATCATACAGGCGGGTGCGAGTGTGTCGACTGCGTTTGATATGAGTATTACCCCAATCGCCTATAGCTATTCGTTCATCAAAAAAGAGAAACATGAATTTGCTGGCAATCTAGGATTGCACTGGAACGACATAGACCTTGCTGTTGCGGCATCAGCCTCAGCGAGTGTTCCTGGCTCAACCGAGACTGCGGATGGTCAGGTAAGCGCTGATGCGATCGCGCCAATGCCCTTGATTGGTGTGCGTTATGATTATTTTCCAGCGCCACGCTGGCAGGTCGGCGTGCTGGCGCAGTTTTTTGATATCTCCATCAGTCAGGACACCTTCAGCTTTGATGGCAGTCTTACCAATTTCCGTGTTAGTGGTGAGTATTGGATAATTAATCATTTTGGCCTGGGTGTTGCGGTCAACTATTTTAATATAGACGTGGATGTCCAAGATGATGACTGGCGTGGATCAATGGAATACGAGTATTTTGGTCCACAGTTGTATGTAACTGGCCGGTTCTAGTTGAGTGAGCATAGACTGATTAATAAGCGGGTTGACTATCAACTAACCGTTTTGGGGCAATGCTAATGACAATTGCTGAGAAGCGCAGTACCTTGCAATTATCCCGGCTTGAACGCCTGATGGATGTGGTGTTTGCGCTGGTCATCTGGCGCTTGTTTACCTTTCTGCCGGATTTAAAAACTGGTGCTGACAATTGGGGGTCAGTCGCTGACTTGTTGATCCAGGAGTGGGACAGTTTTTTCTTTGTCTTGCTCGCCGTGATAATTGTTATTATCTATTGGTCTCAAAACAACTCCCTGCTTGGCAATCTCAAAAGTACCAATGCGGTACATACTGCAATTTCGATTTTTCAGCTAATCTTTGTTTTGATTTTTCTGTATGCGATTAATGCAGGAATCCATTTAGGCAGTGGCTCTGACTCACGTCTGTTTGAGAGTATCACTGCCATGTTGGTGGGCGTTTTCGCCTGGATTGCTTGGTATTATGCAATGCAAAAGGCGCATCTGCTCGACCCCGAGCTTTCACAGGAAGAGGCGGAGCTGATTGCGCAAAGGAATCTGGCGGAGCCGATTACCGCAGCCATGACTATCCCTTTTGCCTTTGCTGGTCCTTATGTCTGGGAGTTGTCATGGTTTCTTTATCCGTTCATTAAACGTTATTTCAGCAAAGCGAATAAGCAGCAGCCCGCCGAGAATTGAGCGCCCCGCCAGGGCCGGTCTGGCTTGAAAATCAGTCCATTCCCTGATCTTGAGTGTACCTAGGGAAATTGGCCGCTGAGGTGTGGTGTTTTTGAAATAGTTCGGGTAAAATTCGCCCTCGTGTTGCTGGCGTAGCTCAGGTGGTAGAGCAGCTGATTTGTAATCAGCCGGTCGTAGGTTCGAATCCTATCGCCAGCTCCACATTCAATCATAAAAAAGCCCGCTGTTGCGGGCTTTTTTATGTCTTGGCAATACATGTTTCTGCTAATATTTACGGTCACGTATAATGATTGTGGCGTAAATTCCGATAGTTATTCCATGAAAAAGCCCAGTATAAGAACAATAACCGTCAGAAGTCTGATCAATGTTTTACTGGTCATTGCGTTCACCGTTCTGGTGATTACCGGTTATAACTTCCGCGCGCTATCGAAAAAGGCGATTGAAAATCAGGCGCTGGCTCATGCTGAGCTGGTCAAGGCTGGGCTTACCGCGCATATGAAGGCGGGCATTATGGATTTGCGCGATTATTATCTGGAAGAGATCGAACAGCTCCATAATATAAATGAGTTGAAAATAATCCGCGGCGACAATGTTTCCGATCAGTTTGGGCCTGGAAATCCGGTTTGGGAAAGAATTGAATTGGATGCCAGCGCCAGGCAGGCGTTCAGTGGTTCAGAGCCAGTCTTTATCCTGAATGAATTTACTCTCACGCCATCTATTCGAGTAATTATTCCCTATATAGCATCAAGTGAAGGTAGGCTGAATTGTCTGGTGTGTCATGTAGTAGATGAGGGCGCTGTGCTTGGCGCGGTGGATATCCAGATGGATGTGACTGAGTATCGCAATCATGCGGTCATTGTTCTGAGTGGTGTTTCTGCGTTGTCCTTGATTGCATTAATATTGGTGTTGGTGAATACCTCACGGACAATTCGTGCTTATGTTCAGCAGCCGCTTGAGGCGCTGGTCGATAATGCCATGCATGCCTATAAAAGCCAGCAGCCGGTTCCGGTTGAGCAATTCAGAACACGGGAATTCACTAACGTCGCGAAAGAATTTAACTTGTTTAATACTGAAATTATTGCCAATCAGGATCAGTTAAAAGATAAGAATGAACAGCTGATTTCGCTCAATGACGAAATAGAGGACACCTTGCGTGAAACGGTATTTACGATGGGTGTAATTGAAGAACAGCGCTCTAAAGAAACGTCGAATCACACCAAACGCGTCTCGCTCTATAGTCTGCTGATGGCTGAGAAGCTAGGGATGCCAGAAGAGCAGGTTGATTTAATTACTGCCGCTTCACCGTTGCACGATATCGGCAAGCTGGGGATTCCGGATGAAGTTCTGTTCAAGCCTGGTCTGCTTGATGCTAAAGAACGCAAGGTGATGGAAAACCATCCAGTTATCGGCTATGAGATGCTGAAACACTCGAAGCGTGATATTTTGATGGCGGCGGGCATCATTGCTTTCGAGCATCATGAAAAATGGGATGGCACAGGATATCCGCGTGGCCTCAAGGGCGAGGATATACATATTTATGGCAGAATTATCGCTGTGGCGGATGTGTTTGATGCGCTTTTTTCGCCCAGGATATACAAGGAGGCCTGGCATTTGGAAGAAGTAGTCAAATGGATAAAAGGCCAGAGAGGTAAACATTTTGACCCGCAACTGGTCGATATCTTCCTTGCAAACGTGGATGAGTTTGTCGGTATCTATAATCGCTATCCAGCCGATGGGCAGGATTTTTAATATATCAATCTGGAGAAAAATAGTGGCTACAGCATCAGCAAGACATTTATTAGTTGAAACAGAAGAGCAATGTAATGAACTCAAGGCGCAAATTGAAGCGGGTGCAGATTTTGCCGATTTGGCTAAGCAGCATTCAAAGTGCCCATCTGGCCAGCAAGGTGGCGATCTGGGTGAATTCGGCAAGGGCATGATGGTGCCCGAGTTCGACAAAGTGGTATTCAGTGCTCCTTTGAATGAGGTGCAGGGCCCGGTTCAAACCCAGTTCGGGTATCACTTGTTGGAAGTGACTAAGCGCGCTGACTAAGGATCGGACACCGGTTATTTGATATGAGGGCTGGCCTGTTACAGGTCAGCCCTTTTAGATTGTGTGGTTACGATTTTCTTGAGCTATGATCAATGCATGCATAGGTTGCATACGACTCCAAAAAAGGTGTGCTCATTATGGGTGATGTGGTCAAATTTCGTAAACAAAAACCAAGTGAAAAGCACAAAGGTAAAACCCTGTGTAAAAGCGGTTTCCATAAATGGATCATCGAGCAAGAGAAGCAGTTCGATGTTAAGCAGGGTAAGCTGGTAACTGTATATCAATGCCAACGCTGCGGTGAGAAAAAAACAGAAGCCAGATAATATGCGTGGCCTGAGATCAGGTTGTCAGAATAAGTTTCTCAAACTCCTGTGCGGATAATGGAGTACCGTAATAAAATCCCTGGCCTTCGTTGCAGCCGATAGATTGTAAAAAGTTAAGCTGCTCTTCAGTCTCGATGCCTTCGGCAATGACTTTAAGCTGAAGGCTATGGCCAAGCGCAACAACAGCCCGGGCAATGGCCTCGTCATTTGGGTTCTCAGGAATATCGCGTACAAAAGATTTATCAATTTTTAACTTATCTACAGGTAGGCGTTTAAGGTAACTAAGCGACGAATAACCAGTACCAAAATCATCAACGGCAATAGCCACGCCAAGCTGTTTGATATTATCAAGCACGCTGATGGCGTGTTCAGTTTTCTGCATGATTACGCCTTCGGTAATCTCCAGTTCGAGTAGTTTCGGATCGAGCCTAGTTTGATCCAAAACCGCTTTTAAGGTCGAGACAATGTCGCCACGTTGAAACTGTACGCCTGAAACATTCGCGGTAATACGCTCAATAATTGCGCCACCTGCTTGCCAGCGCTGCATTTGCTCACAAGCGTTATAGAGCACCCACTCGCCGATATGTTCTATCAAGCCTGATTCCTCTGCCATGGGAATAAATTTTGCGGGCAAAATGAGTCCCATATCCGGGTGTTGCCAGCGGATCAGTGCTTCAGTGCCGATTATTTTTCCTGTTTCTAATGAATGTTGTGCTTGGAAATACAAGACAAATTCATTTCTTAGCAGTGCTTGCCGTAAAGCCGTTTCGAGGGTTAGACGTTCGAACACCGCGGCAGTGAGTGAGGTGGTGTAAAATTGATAGTCGTTGCGGCCTTCTTCTTTGGCGCGGTACATGGCTGCATCGGCATTTTTAACTAAGGTGGCGCTATCTTCCCCATCGTGTGGGTAAAGGCTGATTCCTACGCTAACAGTAAGATGTAATTCATGTCTGTCGATTAAAAATGGGGAGCTGAACGAATTAATTATTTTTTGAGCCAGATGAGCAATAACTTGTGCGTCATCGTGTTCTTCGATGAGAATTATAAATTCGTCTCCACCAAGACGCGCTACCGTGTCTTCCTTGCGCAGTAGATTGGTGATTCGTTCTGCAGCACTTTGTAGCAATTTATCACCAACGGGATGGCCAAGGCTGTCATTAATGTTCTTAAAACGATCAAGATCAAGAAATAATACGGCAACCTGGTTGTCTTCCCGTAGGGCATGTTGCAGTGCATGGTCAAGACGATCATTAAACAATAGCCGGTTTGGCAGTTTGGTTAATGGGTCATGATGAGCTAAAAAGTCCAGCTGCTCTTGTGACCGTTTAATAGAGGAAATATCTGAAAACACCGAGACATAGTTTATCAATTCGCCTGCATTATCACGAACCACGCTGATGGTTGTCCAGGCTGGAAAAATTTCACCACTCTTACGTCGATCCCATATTTCACCTTGCCAAAGATCGGCAGTTTGCAGGCCTGTCCACATGGCCATATAAAAATTTCTGTCATGCTGGTCGGACTTTAAAATGCTTGGGTCCTTACCTAGAGTTTCTTCTTCCGAATAGCCGGTTATTTCTGTGAAGGCTTTATTGATTGCTATTATTTTATTGTTAGCATCTGTCACCAGAACAGCTTCTGCCGTGTTTTCAACAACCGCGGCAAATTGGCGTGAGTCTTCCTCTGATTTTTTACGTTCTGTTATGTCTAGCGCGATAATAATAAGGGCATCGATTTGATCACGCCCTTTGACAGGTCCTACACTTGCTTCAAAATGGCTGCAATTACCTTCTTGGTCATGATGCTCAGTTTCATATCGATTAGGTATGCCTGTGTTAAATACCCGTTGATAACACTCGTTCGCGATTTGCTTAAAGTCAGCGGGTAAATAGTTGTAAATAGGGGTGCCGATTATTTCTTCATGCGTCAGGTTTGGTACGACATGATTAATAAACAAAATAGTGGCATCCCGATCAATCATAATGATGTGGTCAGGTGAGTAATTGGTTATAGAACGCCACCTTTCCTCAGACTCTCTTAGTGCCTCTTCGGTTAAAACGCGCTCAGTAACGTCCTGCACCGTTCCAACAGAACGCAATGGTATGTCGTTGTCGTCATAATGAGTTTCACATTTTTCGTTAACATATTTCAGCTGGCCATTTTTCAGTAGCAGGCGGTGAGTTATGTCATAAGGAATTTTCTTTTTGGCCGAGTCTCTATAGGTCTGATCTACAAGTTCTCTGTCTTCGGGGTGTACTGTATTCAGAAAAGACTCATAGGTTTCTCCAAATTCACTGGGCTCTAATTCAAATATACGATATGCCTCTTCAGACCAGGTTAAATTGTTGTTTGTTATATCGAGCTCCCAACTACCCAGTTTTGAAATGCGTTGTGCTTCGGCCAGGCTGGTTTCACTCGAGCTTAATTCGCGAAGAATAAGCAAACTACTCAAAGCATCGGTCACGCGCTGAGCAATGTCATATAAAAGCTGTTGTTCCTGTTGCGTAAATATGTAGGCCTGAGCACAATGATGTATGCCCAGCAACCAGGGTTGTCCGGTTTTTACATGAAGTGAGATGCACATTTGTGATTTAACTGAGAATTCATCAGCAACATGAGTAAGTTTGTGTGTTGACTCCGGGTCATATCTAACAGCGCCATTGCTATTCAATGCTGTCCTGAGCAAGTTGGCCATATCGGAAGTCATTGGTGTGTTGGTTCCGTTGCCGCAAGCGCCTGGCCACTCAGGCCGAGTTCGTTCAATTGGCACATGCCAATAGGGTGCGTCAGGATCGCATGGGGTAAGAAACCAGGCACGGTCACATCTAAAAATAGAAAGCATCTCTTCAAGGACACTGCCCAACATGTCATTAAGGTTCGATTTGAGACAAAGTTCACTAATACGCCCGATATATTTCTGATGACGAGCCTGATCCTGGATTATCTGTTCAGCCCGTTTGCGTTCGGAGATGTCTTGAACTGTTCCGACTAGATGTTGAATTTTGCCGGAATCATCAGTGATGACTTCGCCAATGGCTTGTACCCATTTTTCGGCGCTATCTTTACAAATTAAGCGATGTTCAATCTTCCAGTTTTCTCCTTGTTCAATGCCTCTACGAATGGCGGCGACGTCATTCTCTCTATCTTCCGGGTGAACAACTCCGACAAATGCTTCAAGTGTTGTTTCATCCCGGTTAAGCCCAAAAATACGAAACAATTCATCTGAGCCTGTGACTTGATGGGTTTTCGGATCCAGCTTCCAATGACCTATGTGGGCAATCTGCTGTGCCTTGGATAGAAAGGCCTCACTTTCTCTAAGCGCGATGACACTCTGTTTACGATCACTAATGTCGCGCACAGTGGCTAATAAGCGATCATGACCACCAATGGTTACGCATTTCAGATTGACCTCGACCCAGAAAGTTCGGCCAGACTTGTTTTTTGCATGCCACTCGAACAGTTGTGGCTCTCCTGCAACTGCTTTTTTCATCCAGCGGAGTGCATCTTCTTTTTTATGGTCTGTTGTTTCAGCGCTAAATGCATCCATGTCCAGGCTCTTGGCTTCGTCAGCCGTATAGCCATACATTTCGGTAAATTTATGATTCACGTCAATGATCGCGCCGGTGTTTGTGTCATGAATAAAAATAGCGTCATTCGTAGTGTTAAAAATTGCCCGGTAGTTCTCTTCCGATGCGCGTAACTTTCGTTCGGCACGATCGCGTTCTGCGCTGATGCGTATCGCTCGAATACCATAGGCAAGCTCATTCGCCAAATCTTCAAGCAGTCTCGTCTCAGACGGGTCAAAGGCATCGGCTTCCGTCGAATAAATATTCAAGGCGCCAAACGTTTCGCCATTATTAATTAAAGGCAATGAAACTGATGATGCATAACCTTGTTTTTCAGCGTCTTTGCTCCAGGGTTCGTAATCAGGGTCGTTGTGTATGTCTCTAGCAATACATGGTTCGCCGCTGCGGATGGCAGTTCCGGTAGGGCCATGACCATAGGAATTGTCTGCCCAACTGATTTGAATGCTGTTGAGGTAACCGTTATTGTGGCCTGCATGCGCGACCGGCTTGACACTCTTTTCTGCATTATTCTCAGCAAAGCCGACCCAGGTCAGGCGATGCCCCCCGGTCTTTACCAGTACTTCGCAGGCGGTTTGTAACAAATTAATTTCGTCTTTCGACCTGACCATGGCATGGTTGATTTGAAGGATAGTTGAGAGGGTACGATTCATTCGACGCAGGGCTTGTGCCGCTTGCTTGCGGCCGGTTATGTCATGGGCAATACCTTCGACTGCGATAACATTATTATTTTCGTCAAATACGGGAACCTCAGTTACCTCGAGCCGATGTGTTGCACCATCTTTATGAAACACCTCAACTTCATAAGGCGGTTGTGATACACCTTTAAGGCTGAGTTCGGTATGTCGCTGAACGCCAAGATTGATTGGGTCGTCCGTGTGATGTGTTGTGAGGTGACTTAGAAATTCTACTGGTGAATATCCAAGCACGTTTTTAATAGAAGGGCTGAGATAGGTAAAGATCCCGTTTGTGTCATGGGCATAGAAATAATAATCTTCGCGCAAGACCTCGACTAAGCGTCGATATTTTGCCTCGCTGGATTCCATCGTATTGAACAGCTTGGAGTTTTGTAAGGAATGCGCAAGGCTAGGGGCGAGTAGTGTAACAACCTGGCGTGCCTCTGCTGACACCCCATCAATTTCTGTTGATCCCACACATAAAGTGCCAAGGCATTGGTCCTCAATACAGAGTGGCACAATCAAATCACTACGCAGGCCCTGCCCGGTCAGTATTTCATCAAATGTATGTTTTTGCTTCGCTGATGAAATATCCGGGCGATAGAGCGGTGTTTTGTTGTTTAATATCTCGGTTAAAACAGTTTCGCTTAAGGCAATGGTATCGCCAGTGGCAAGGCTCAGGTCGCTTTCTTCATTGATAGCGCTTAATGTTATTTTAGTGTTATCCGGTTCAATTAAGACAATGGTGGAGTATTTGATGCCCAGTTTGTCTGTAAGGAATTTTAGGGTAGATTGAATAATGTCGCTCTGGGAGAGGCCGGTTGTTAAAGTAATGTAGCTTTTTATAAGATCAAAACTGTGGCTATTACTTTGCAGTGTCTGCTCGGCCTTTTTTCGTTCAGATATATTGCGAGCACATGCTAGCAACAGTGTTTTTGAGTCTGTTTCTATCCGGCCTATAGTGACTTCTACTGGGAATTCGCGTTTGTCCTTGCGATAGTGGATTCCCTCAATTCTGAACGGCTTGCCGCTATTCAGGTTATTCATCGCACGATTCAGTTTATCGCGGCTAGCGGTGCGAGAGATGTCAAATAGAGATAATGTTAGTAATTCCTCCCGGCTATATCCCAGGCTGGAACAGGCCTCTTGATTAATATCAAATATATTGCCATCTGTATCAAGTAGGTACATGGCGTCCGATGAGTTCTCAACATAGGCGCGAAAACGCTTCTCACTTTCTATGAGTTTATGTTCTGTTTCAGCGCAAGCGATATTTGCGTTAAATGCATGAATGATCTGCCCATATGTTTTTAATAGTGGCTGTAGAAATTCAACGTTTGAGGATGAATAGCCGCTTGGGCAATTAGCAACACTAATCATACCTGTTAGTTTTTCACCACAGTAAACAGGTATGCCCAGAAATGCATTTAGCGTTGGATGACCTTCTGGCCACCCACCCCTGCGTGAGTCATCGGCAGGATTATTGGAGATTACGGGTTCGCCTGTGACAATTACCGCACCGAACAGGGTGTTAAGATTTGTGAATTCAAGGCCGCTAGGCGCATTGTTGTTATAAAACTCTCGGCTCTTATCATCCCAGGTCGTATTTGAAATGGCATGTGTTTTTAAATACAGCTCGCCATCAGGTTTATATAAAACCTCCCCAATAAAGCCATATTCGCTATGCGTTAGTTGGATGAAGTCGTTGAGAAGGCCCTCAAACAGAAAGTTTGGGGCAGTGTGGCTAATGAAGTGTTCTTGAGCTCGGCTGATAGCCTGTAGTAATGCATTGGTTTTTTTTATATCGATGCTGGTTGTCTCGTTCAAATTGAGTTTAGACATCGATTACTCCAACTGGATTCTTTGTAGAGTCAGCTTCTCGCCCATGCACTGCACATTTAATTATTAGTAAATAGTTAAGACTAGCCATTTGAGGAACAATTCACAAGTACATCTTTAATGCGCTGCGCTTTGGGGTTGAGTGCTTAGTAGGGTGTGGGGGGACGGGGGAAGCCACTTTCCCTTGCTTGGAATAATCAGGCAATAAAAAGGCAAATTTCACCAGCAGTAATGCCAGCGTTTTTTGAAAAAGTACGGGGAAGGTGGTTTCCGGAAATTTCTACACAACGCCTACACGATTTCCTGAAATGAAAAAGCCAGACACTAAGGTCTGGCTAATCATTTGAAATTTATGGTGCCCAGGCGCGGAATCGAACCACGGACACGGGGATTTTCAGTCCCCTGCTCTACCGACTGAGCTACCTGGGCGTTGGAAGGCGTGTATTAAACCAATAGGCCCCTTGCTAGTCAAGCTCCCAGGCCATTTTTTTGAACTTTTTCCTGTGCATAATGAACATGATACCCTTGCCATCCTCTAACTTCTGAACATCATTAGGAAATGTAGGATCTTGAAAGTGAGTGTCATGCAGTGGCGGTTTGTGGCGGTAATTTTCGCCTATATGCTTGTGGCGACGGCCCAGGGGGCAGAAGATAAGATTATCCGTTTTCATCATGAGGATATGAACGGTTGTGTCGCCTGTCATCAGGAGGGCAATGCTGAGCTGTTTAAAAAGGCCACTACAACCGCTTGCGTCGAGTGTCATCAGCAAAAAGGTATCCGTACAGACTTGAGTGAGGCGCTTAAGCAGCTTGAGGCTGCGATTCTGACGGCCAAGCCGAAAACCAAAGTTGAAGGGCAGGGGCCGGGCATGAGTGTGCCCATTTATTACGATGAGACTCGCATCGGCGCAGAACCGAACGATATGCTTTTGATTCCGAAAGGAAAATTCTTCCGCGGCACAGATTATCGTCTGCCTGATGAAGGGCCGAAACACGAGGTTGAACTGCCTGATTACTACATCGATAAATACGAAGTTACCAACCTGCAGTACAAAAAATTCATTGATGATGCCGGCCACCGTTCCCCCAGCCATTTTCGTAATCGTAACTTCCCGGAAGGCAAGGCTGACCATCCTGTGACCTATGTCAGTTGGATGGATGCCGATGCTTACTGCAAGTGGGCCGGCAAACGTTTACCCGATGACATGGAGTGGGAGAAGGCCGCGCGCGGCACGGATGGCCGGATCTTTCCATGGGGGGCGGGATTCAGCATCGACAAGGCCAACACGCCGGTGCGTTGGGCGGCCATGTATCTGGAAGGGGATACCACGCCCGTGGGCGCGTTTGAAGGTGGCAAGAGCCCGTTTGGTTTGTATGACATGACCGGCAATGTGTGGGAGTGGACGTCAGTCTGGTATCAGCCTTATCCCGGCAATAAACGCATTACCGAAAACTATGGCGAGAAATACTAGGTGCTCAAGGGT